>CALKHM010000146.1 GCA_937988695.1 uncultured Microbacterium sp.
CGGCAGGGGGAGTCGGCGATCTGCAGCGCGGGCGCGTTGCTGCGCGGGCGCACCGGGCCGCCGTTGAGCAGCAGGGTGCGCCGTGGTGTGCCGTAGGCGTCGGAGGCGGCATCCAGTTCGCGTGCCACCTGCTGCCGCAGCAGCACCTGTGAACCGAGCAGCTCGACGAGCTCGGCGATCTCGGCCTGCAGCCGGTCGCGTTCGGACTCGAGCTCGATGCGGGAGAACTTCGTCAGGCGACGCAGGCGCAGCTCGAGGATGTACTCGGCCTGCTGTTCGGACAGGTCGAAGACGCCGCGCAGACGGGTGCGTGCCTGGTCGCTGTCGTCTGAGGTGCGGATCACCTGGATGACCTCGTCGATGTCGAGGATCGCGATGAGCAGTCCCTCGACCAGGTGCAGCCGTTCGCGCTTGCGGGCGAGCCGGAACTCGCTGCGGCGCGTGACCACGCGGACGCGGTGGTCCAGATATACCTGCAGCAGCTCGCGCAGGCCGAGGGTCTGCGGCTGGCCGTCCACGAGCGCGACGTTGTTGATCGAGAAGGAGTCCTCGAGCGGGGTGAGCCGGTAGAGGTGCTCGAGAACCGCCTTCGGGTCGAACCCGGTCTTGATCGAGATGACCAGGCGCAGCCCGTTCTTGCGGTCGGTGAGGTCGGCGACATCCGAGATGCCGGTGAGCTTCTTGGACTGGACGGCATCCTTGATCTTCTCGATCACCCGCTCCGGACCGACGAGATAGGGCAGCTCGGTGACGACCAGGCCGGTCTTGCGCGGTCCGAGCTGCTCGACGGCCACCTTCGCGCGGGTGCGGAACGCGCCGCGACCGGTGCGGTAGGCGTCCTTGATGCCGTCGACGCCGGTGATGACCCCGCCCCCGGGCAGGTCGGGCCCGGGGATGAACTCCATGAGCTCGTCCACGGTGGCATCCGGGTGCTCCAGCAGGTGGGTGGCGGCGGCGGCGACCTCGACGAGGTTGTGCGGCACCATGTTGGTCGCCATGCCGACGGCGATGCCGGAGGCCCCGTTGACGAGCAGATTCGGAAAGGCCGCCGGCAGCACCTCGGGCTGCTGGAACTGCCCGTCGTAGTTGGGCACGAAGTCGACGACGTCCTCGTCGAGGCTCTCCGTCATGGCCAGGGCCGGCGGGGCCAGACGAGCCTCGGTGTACCGGGCGGCGGCCGGTCCGTCATCGAGCGAGCCGAAGTTGCCGTGCCCGTCGACCAGTGGCACGCGCAGCGTGAACGGCTGGGCCAGGCGCACGAGCGCGTCGTAGATCGCCGTGTCGCCGTGCGGGTGCAGCTTTCCCATCACCTCGCCGACCACGCGGGCGCTCTTGACATGCCCCTTCTCCGGGCGCAGCCCCATCTCGGCCATCTGGAACAGGATGCGTCGCTGCACGGGCTTCAGGCCGTCGCGGGCGTCCGGAAGCGCGCGGGAGTAGATCACCGAATACGCGTACTCGAGGTACGACCCCTGCATCTCGGCGGAGACGTCGACGTCTTCGATGCGCTCGTGGCTCACAGTCGGCGGCGTCGGGGTCTTGGCAGGCATACAGCTCCGGTTCGGGTGGCGGGCGGGGCGGACACGATGTGGGAGACTGACCCCGATGACACTCAGCCTACCGGCGGCGCCGCCGGGCGCCCGGAGCCTCACCGAGGTCGTGCCGCAGCTGCTGGCGGCTCTCGACGGGCGATCGGAATGGTTCGCACCGGCGCGCAGTGCGATCGTCTTCGTCGTCGACGGCCTCGGCGCACACAACCTCGCCGCGCGCGCCGGTCATGCGCGCTTCCTGTCCGCGCACCGCGCGAAGAAGGACGTCGTGCGGACGGTCTTCCCGTCGACGACGGCGGCCGCGCTGACGAGCCTGCTCACCGGCGTCGAGCCCGGCACTCACGGTGTGGTCGGCTATCGGGTCCGGGTGCCGGGCACCGACGCGGTGGTCAACCAGCTCAAGGGCTGGGATGAGGGCGCGATCTCTCCGGATATCTGGCAGCGCGCGCAGCCGATCATGGCGCGGGAGGCGGCGCTGGACAGGCCCTGCTTCGTGGTGACGCGGTCCGAGTTCGTGTCGTCCGGGTTCACCCGCGCGACCACGCGCGGAGCGCGGATGTACGCGGCCGACACGGTCGGCGAACGCGCGGAGGTGGCCGCCGAGCTCGCGGCGCGTCATCGCGGCGCGCTGGTGTATGTGTACACGCCCGATCTCGACGGGGCCGGGCACAAGCACGGCTGGCAGTCCGAGCAATGGTCGGCGGCGCTCGAGGATGTCGACGAGGCGGTGCGGGCGCTGGCGGCAGTGATGCCGGCGGGCGTCGGCGCGGTCGTCACGGCCGATCATGGCATGGTCGATGTGCCGCGCCACCGGCAGGTGCTGCTGGCCGAAGGCGATCCGCTGCTGGAGGGCGTCGAACTGATCGGCGGAGAGCCGCGGATGCTGCACCTGTACACGAGTGAGGGTCGCGTGGAGCAGGTACGCGCGAGGTGGGAGGCGTCCGAGGGGGCGCGGTCGTGGGTGATGTCGCGCGGCGAGGCTATCGCTGCAGGGCTGTTCGGCGCGGTGGACGTCGCGGTGCGGCCCCGGATCGGGGACGTGCTGGTGGCCGCACGCAGCGGCATCGTCTACTACGACGATCAGATCGGAAGAGCACACGTCTGAACTCCAGTCACGCCAATATCTCGT
>CALKHM010000147.1 GCA_937988695.1 uncultured Microbacterium sp.
GCGCGAGTTGTCCACGGATGTGCCGGACGGTGTCTGCGAGGGTGCCGGCGCTGTCTAGATTCGGGGCATGCCCGAGCCGTTCGTCGTCCGTCCCCGCACCGGTGCGGTGCGCGCGCGGCGGCCGGCCCCGGCGGTCGTGGCGCGAACCCCGCGGCATCCGGTGCTCGAGCCGCTCGCCGAATACCTCGACGATCCCGCGGTCACCGACGTGTTCGTCAACGGCGGCGACGGGCTGTTCGTCGACCGCGGCCACGGCGCCGAGCGCGCCCCGCGCTGGCGTGCAGCGGAGGCCGATGTGCGCGAGCTGGCCGTGGCGCTCATCGCACTCGGCGGTCGCCATATCGACGACGCCCATCCGGCCATCGACGTACGGCTGGCCGAAGGGTTGCGCGTCCACGCGGTGCTGCCGCCGGTCTCACGCGGCGGCACGGCGATCTCGGTGCGGGTGCCGCGGCGCACACGGCTCGATCTGGATGGGCTCGAACGTGCGGGCGCTGTCGGCGCGGCATGCCGTGCCCGGCTCGAGCAGCTCATCGGCGCCCGAGAGAACCTGCTCATCACGGGCGCTGCCGGCACCGGCAAGACGACGCTGCTGTCGGCGCTGCTGTCCCGGGTGCCGCACACCGAGCGCATCGTCACCATCGAAGACGTCGCCGAGCTCGCCCCCGATCACCCGCACCACGTCTCGCTGGAGGCGCGGCAGCCGAACCTCGAGGGCGCCGGCGGGATCGGACTTGCCCGTCTCGTGCGCGAGGCACTGCGGATGCGCCCGGACCGGCTCGTGGTCGGCGAGTGCCGTGGCCAGGAGGTGCGCGAGCTGCTCAGCGCCCTGAACACGGGGCACGACGGCGGTGCCGGCACGCTGCATGCGAACGGGCTCGACGAGGTTCCCGCACGGCTCGAGGCGCTGGGCGCGCTCGCCGGGCTCGGCGACACGGCGCTCGCGCGCCAGGTCGCCAGCGCGATCGGCTGCGTCATCCATCTGCAGCGCGGTCGCGACGGCGTGCGCCGGGTGGCGGGGGCGGGCCGCCCGATCGTGCGCGACGGCCGGTTGGCGATGGAGCTGCTGCCATGGGGCTGAGACGCCGTCGGTCGGACGCACCGGCCCGCCCTGACGCGGCGGCCGTGCTGCGACTGGCCGTGCTGCTGCAGGCCGGAGTCGCTCCGGCGGCGGCGTGGCGACATCTCGCCGAGGCGGGGGATGCCACGGCCGCGGCGATCGCGGCGCGCGCGACGGACGGCGTCGGCCTCTGCGACGCGGTGGCGGCCGAGCCGGGCTGGGGTGAGGTCGCGGCGGCGTGGCGCATCGCCGAGATCGTCGGCGCACCCCTGGCCGACAGCCTGCGTGGCATCGCCGGAGCCCTGCAAGACGCCGACCGCACCCGTGATGAGGTGCGGATCGCACTCGCCGAGCCCGCCGGCACCGCAAGGCTCATGGCGTGGCTTCCCCTGGTCGCTGTGGCGCTCGGCGCGGCGTTGGGCTTCGACACGCTGCGCACGCTCGTCGCCGATCCGTTCGGCATCGGCTGCGCGGTCGCCGGCGTCGGGCTGATCCTGGCCGCCCGGCACTGGAACCGGCGTCTCGTGCGCAGGGCCGATCCCGCCGGCGCCGTGCCGGGGCTCGGTGCCGACCTGATGGCGATCGCACTGTCCGGCGGCGTGTCCATCGCCCGTGCCGAGCAGATCGTCGCCGCCGCCGGGGCCGCTCCCGTCGACGTCGAGACCCGCGACATCCTGACCCTGTCGCACAGCGCCGGCGTGCCCGCCGCCGAGCTGCTACGGGCGGCCGCCACACTCGCGCGCCATCGGACGCGCACCGACGGCCGCCTGCGCGCGGCCCGGCTGTCATCGAGGCTGCTGGTGCCCCTGGGGGTGTGCACGCTGCCGGCCTTCCTGCTGCTGGGAGTCGCCCCGATGCTGCTGAGCGTGCTGTCGACGAGCCCGCTCACGCTGTGAAGAACGTGCCCATCCCAGGTAAACGTGCCCATCCATCCCATGTATAAGGAGAGAGCCATGAGCCTTCCCACCCTCACCCGCCGGCGCGCCGCACGGCTGTTCCTGGCAGAGCGCGACGACACCGGAGCCGCGACGGCGGAGTATGCCATCGCCACGATGGCAACTCTGGCGCATAAATGACATGTCTCGATGCGCGCCCATCGTCCCTGCGGCACTAAGCCAGCCCACCACGCGGCAATTGGGGAGGAGCGCCCAACACCGTACGCGCAAAGCTGAGGAGCCGTCGTGTTAGCTCGTAACGAATGACAAGGCCCCCGAGGTCATCGTTCCTCGGGGGCCGTCGTCGCGCTGGGTGGGGCGCACGCAGATGGAAACTCCGCACCTCCAAAGCTACTGAGTCCATTGCAGAGATCCATCTTCCAGCCTCCATCAGTTGCACTAGGGACGTCTCTATCAACAGCGCTAGGACGGCTCCTATCAATTTCACCTATCCATCCAGCGGATGGATGTGCATGAACTGGCGGACGTGTGTCTTCGGCGCGGTGAGGTCCACCCCTTGCTAATGTGACACCAGAACCGAACAGGCCCTGAGACAGTGGGCGCAGGTCATGACGGCATCCAGCTGAAGCTCCGCCAGTCGCCTCCGTTGAGAAGAAGCTCCGGATGGCTGACACGCGTCGAGCGGCTGGCCGGTCTCAATGGGACTCGACGCGGATCTGGAAACCACCGTGAAGCTCTACCCCTTCCCCAAGCCTCAGCCGCATCTGAGACAGCCGAGCGACTGGCCCCCACTCCAGCCCCTCCCTCGCATCTACTGGGATCACTCCACGCACGTCATCCGCTGGATGGGCCGCAACGCACTGCGGCGTCTGGCCGTCTACTGGGACGCCGAGATGCCACTCCCGTCAGTAGATGAACTGGCGGCGTGGATCGAGGACCACTCGCGCAAGGCTGACGACTACTTCAAACCGTCGAAGTTGTCGAGGATGCACTTCGACGCTGCCGCCTTCGCCTTGGAAGCATGGGACCCCGAGGTGCTGTTGCAGCGGCGGCGTTGGGCGCATAACGGCGGACTGAGGACCGCGGCACTCCGACGGAAGAATCCGTCCATGCCGACACGAGGTCCGGAGTTCACCGTAGCCATGCTGGAGACGCTGGAGCCGGGTCTGAGCATCGCGAAGCAGGCGAAGGCGCTGGGATGTTCGACCGCCACTGTGTCTCGTCTTAGGGCCGCACAGAAGGCAACCAAGGCTCAGGAGGTGGAAGCTGAGCTGGAGGCGCTCATGCCGTCCCAGGCCCCCGCAACCGCCAGCAGGGAGCACCTCGTCGAGCCGGGGCCATTCGACTACCTGCTGGAGGGCGGTGACGTTGCATCCACCGTGATTCATGAAACGAACGGCTGGCCCCCAAACACAACCGCAGACCTGCCCGACGGCTGGACTGAAGGGAGTTGGGAGGACAGGTGGGAAATCCTGTACCGATCCTTCCGCGCCGAGCAGACCCAGTTCTCCGACCTCCTCGCCGATATGGAGCTGTGACCATGCACGAGATCATGAGTGAAAACCCATGATGGGCACCGGGATTCAGCCGCGGAGGAATCTCCCGCTGGGGCGTCCCTGCGTCACCTGCACCCATCCTGATCGACTTACGATTGAGCAGGAGATCGCGGAGGGTACGCCGTTGCGGACCATTGCGGACCGTCACGGTGTCGCCCGCTCCAGCATCCGGCGTCACCTCACCACCCTCATGGAGGTGGACGCGGAGACCAGCGCCCGCTTGGGCCTCGACCCAGAGTCCATCGCTGTACGCGTCTACGAGGTCGCAGAGCGCGCTCGTGACATCGCAACCGACGCACTGGACGCTGGGAGCCTCGCAGTGGCGCTGAGGGCCGGAGAAGCCGAACTGCGGGCGCTCGCCGCCTTGGCCGGGCTTGGGGTCCAAGACGAGGGGCGAGTTGTCGAGTACGACATGTTCCGGGTCACGTCCCACGCAGTGATCCGTGCCGCCCGTCGAGATCGTGTCGTCGCCGAAGCCGTGGCTACGCAGCTCGACATCGTGGACGAGCAGGGGATCGCCGCCGACATCAGGGCGCAGTTCACGCTTGCGGGTCTGGAATCTTCTTCGTAGCAGCGTCGCAGCGCACTGAAGAAGATTCCGTCAGAGTTCGTCGCGGTTGCCGTATAGCGGTTGGAGCAGGTCGCCGAGATCTACCTGGAGTGCGGAGGCGATCCGCCACCACGTCACCAAGGTGCCTGTGGTTGCGGGCTGTTCCCTCTCCGCTCGTTTGCGTGGCTTCCCGCGTTCCAAGCTCACCAGGGTCGCGCGTCCCACCCCTGAGTGCGCGGCCAGTTCGTCATACGTCCACCCCCGATTCTCCCGCAGGCGGCGAAGGTGACGGCGCAGGGCATCGAAGTCTGGGGCATCGGCAGGAGCAAAGTCGGGCACCCCTCAACGCCATCGCGTGTCGCCTTCAGTCCTATTATGGAAAACCAGCACGAAATGCCGGTTAGCCATCACGCGAAAGCTGGGGCTATGTTCCCGGCACTAACTGGGGAGGCCCGATGCCGAAGAAGACTCTGCGCACCAATCGTGTGATGCGAATCGCTGCGCTCGCCGCAGTGCTTCTCTCAGCAACGAGCATGACCGGCTGCAGCGTGTTCCCAATGTCTAAGGCGGACGCCGGAGAAAAGTACCTGTCGATCCTGTGCCCAACCAATGCCGCGTCAGAAGTCTTCAACGCCGCCGTGGACAGCCAGGACGTCGAGGCAATCAAGGCCGCAGCGCAGGAACTCGCCACCGCACAGCGCACGGCAGCCAAGCAACTCACCGATGACTCGACCAACTGGCCCGCAGAGGTAACGGAAGCCGACCGCCAAACGATGGCCGATCACTACTTCGCGAATATCTCCTGGCTGAACTCGGTCACAAGCGCGACCACCATCGCAGACATCCCGATGCGGCCGCCCGGCAACGACGGGTTCGGCAAAGCCAGCCAACGCATTCGAGCAGGTCTCGACCTCTCCACCGACACCTCCGTGGGCTGCGAGTAACCCATGGCACCGAGGCAATATCTCGGGGACGACTGGTTCGAGATCATCTTCGGCGTGCTCGGGTCGCTCATATACGTCGCCTTCTCCATCGTCCGGGTCGTCGTGGTCGCCGTCGTGACCGGCGTCCGGCGCATGCGCGGCATGTAGCGCGAGACGACGAGATTCATGATCTGAAGTCGTACCCCACCCCTCAAATCTGCAGGGGGTGCCCCCAACATCCACATACCGCAGAAAAACCACTGCGCAGACGGGAGGGCCAAATGAAACTCACCGACGACGACCTGACGAACCTCTTCCCGCACGGGATGTCCGTCACCCAGGAAAGCCACGTCCCCGGCGACGACCCAGAGGACGTGATCCCACTGCGAGGCACCGTGACGCCCCACGACGAGAACCCCGACTGGTTCAACCTCTGGATCACCGACGGAGCCAACACCGTCTTCACCCGCGAAGTCGAGCCAGACGGCACAGGAGGCTACTTGAATGACCGACTGGGTGTCACCTACCGGTTCTTCCCGCTCCCCGAGTCTCGGAAGGTGATCTCCTGATGAGCTACATCGGCGACATGCAGGCGTTCTTCGGACCGGAATCTTCTTGGCCCGCATTCCGTGCGGTCGCGGAGAACCACATGCTCGACTTCCGCGCGATCATGATCCCCGAGCAGGACGACGGGACAGGACCCTTCATCGGCTACATGCGACCCAACCCCGAGAAGGACTTCTACATGGAGATCTCCGCGACCGAGCGGCGGGACGACGAGTGGATCGTCACGACCACCAACGGACGCTGGGCCTTCCGACGCCTACCTCAGGAGCAGCGCCACGCATTCATCCAGCAGTTGCAGAACGATGGCGTGAACGTTGGCTAAGTTCCTGATCCACCAAGGCCGCAACACATACCCGTTCGGCGTCTACCGCTCGATGGACGACTACTTCTACGGTGACGACTCCCAGCACAAGATCGCGCACGGGCGCGCCGTCGTCACCAGCATGGGCTACGCGAACACCTGGGACGAGTGGATCGAGCAGCTCGCATCCAAGTTCCCCGGCCCGGCTGACCAGTGGGACATCATCGAGACCGACGGCACACTCGAACTCGAAGAAGTCCTCGCCGAGGCCCGCGAAAGCCTCACCTACGGCGACTGAGTGCAGGGAGCGAAGACGAGATCATGAACCAGGCAAACAACCCCACCCAGCAGACTGATCCCCAGCAAGGCATTCTGGCACCGACGGACCGCGATAGGTGGCTACACAACCACAGCCAGGACTCATCAGACTGGACCGACGGCGACATCCTGACGGCCATGGGTGCAGGGATGAATGGATCCGTCCAGACCGGCAGCGAAGCGTCTGCGCAACGCACCGCGCGCGTGAGACTTCTACCGCCGTCATCCTGGACAATTGAGCCATGACTCCGGAACAGATCCGCCGTCTGGCCGACGGTCTCGCCGACACACTGTCCAGTATCGACGCAGACGCGCTCGACGCCACCCCGGTGGAGAAGGCCTACCTCGCCGGGGCGCATCATGCCCTGCGCACAGCGCTCGATGAGGCCAGCTGAGGTGATTGAAACAGCCCTCTATACATAAGACGGGTGTTTTATGTATGATCGAGGTATGGCCAAGCAGCAACGCGTTCGTCCTCTCGCCCTCGCGTATGCCCGTGTCTCGACGTTGGATCAGGCCGAGAACGGGGTTTCGCTCGACGCGCAGGAGGCCATCCTGAGAGATCACGCCAAGCACCAGGGATGGGACATCGAAGTTCTCCGCGAAGAAGGCAAGAGCGCGAAGAGCCTAAAAGGCCGACCAGTCCTGCTCGACGCGCTCACAAGGCTCGACGCTGGAGGAGCTGACATCTTGCTCGCCGTCCGCCTCGACCGTCTGAGCCGCTCACTGATCGACTTCGCAGGCCTATACGAGCGCAGCGACAAGAAGGGGTGGAGCATCGTCCTCCCGGCATCCGCCATCGACACCAGCGCCTCGGCAGGACCCGCTGGCAAGTTCAGTGCGCAGATTCAGGCGGCTGCGGCAGAGCTAGAACGCGGTCTGATCTCGGTTCGCACCCGCGAGGCTCTCGCACAGCGGAAGGCGGAGGGAAAACGACTCGGAAGGACCGTCTCCGAGGACTTCCTCCTCACTTACCAACGGGTGCTCCACATGCACGCCAACAGGATGACCATGAACGCGATTGCGCGCACGCTGAACGCCGAGGGCGTCACGACGGCCAAGGGCAAGACGTGGCACCCCTCGACCGTGCGCGCCATCATCACGAGCGAAACGGCCAAGCGCCTGGCCGTGTAGCGCCGCGAAGGGGCATGTCGGGCACCGAACGCGAGTTGCAGCCAGCCGCAGTCGGTGCCCGCCGCTAGCCTGAAAAGCATGCAGCTCCACGCACTCCCGACGCTACAGCCACCCATCCCGACAACTTCGGAGAAGGCTCTCGACTTCCTGCTCTCGGAGGGCGTGACGTGGGGCGATTCATCCCAGTGGCTGACCAAACCCCCCGCCAAGAGCGTCGATCTCTTCTTTACCTCGCCGCCGTATGCCGATCAGCGCGCATACAGCCGTATCCATCCGGACCGCTACGTCGAGTGGTTCCTGCCCTTCGCACGCGCCATGTACGACGCGACGAAGGACAGCGGGTCGCTGGTCATCAACATCAAGAATCGCGTCGCGAAGGATGGGCCGTTGAGGGGTCAGCGTCACCCATACGTGTTTCAGTTGGTGATCGCGCTCCAGAACATGGGATGGCGCTGGATCGAGGAGTACATCTGGCAGAAGCCGAACGCAATTCCTGGCAAGTTCGGACCGCGAACGAAGGATGCTTTCGAGCACGTTTTCCATTTCG
The DNA here is from genome assembly GCA_937988695.1 of uncultured Microbacterium sp. GTDB lineage: Bacteria > Actinomycetota > Actinomycetes > Actinomycetales > Microbacteriaceae > Microbacterium. Next base: position 7,853 of record CALKHM010000147.1, read on the forward strand.
CGCGTGGCGCGAAGCCGCATTTCGATCTCAACGCTGTCCGAGTCCCCTACCGCACCACCCCGGAAGAGATCGAGCGCCGCAAGCTCGACACAAACGGTCGGCGCACGACGAAGGCAGGATTCGGGCGTGATCGAGTCTCGACGTACCGGCACGGAGGTGCCGATCCCGGCAACGTCATCGCCGTCAGCCAGACGTACAACCAGCATCGCGGCGTCGCACATACTGCTCCCATGCCGGAAGGGTTAGCGGAGTTCTTCGTAAAGGCGATGAGCCCGGTCGGCGGAGTCGTGATCGACCCCTTCGCAGGCGGAGGAACGACCGCAGTCGTTGCCCGACGGCACGGACGCCGCGCGGGCGGCTTGGAGTTGCACGAAGAGTTCGCGGTCGAGGCCCGGCGTCGGATAGCGGCAGACGAGGCGCACGACACCCCTGGCAGCCTGGCGGGTGCCAGCTAATGGCCTCAGTTGACGAGACCGTACAGCGAATCGTCTCGGCGGATACGTGGGACAAGCGAGTCGCGCAAATTCGACTGGTTGCGCAGAACCATGGCACTGCGCAGTTTCAGGAGATCTTCGCCCGCGTCGCGCAAGAGGCGTACGTGCCGCACTTGGCACCGGATTTCGCCTACGTGCATTCGGCAGACTTCTATGAGTTGCCGGTGTTCCAGGCTTCTTATAGCGCCGCAGCAGAGGCGACCCAAGGATTCGCCGACGTGTCGGAAACTACGCTCGCAGCCACTCTGGAGCAGAACCCGCGCACCCTCCTCACGTTCCGTACTATGGTCGGACTCACTGGGAAAGAGTTCGCGCAGTCCACGCAGCTCGTAGCTGAGCCGATGGGCCAAAATGCCCTGAGTCCGGGGAAAATCGACTCGATGGAGCGGAGGGGCACCGCCGTAACCAGCGAGCAAGCGTTGATCGTTGCTCGGACGCTGAACCAGATCATGGATGGCTCGCTCTTCGGCGATCCACCAGGCGAGTTGAACAGGAAGCAGGACAAGTTCGATACCGCCGAAGGGTGGGCGACAGTCCAGTCGCTTGCACGCGAAGGCGTGCCCTATGACGCGTTCCTCCACCAGCGGCACTATGGCGGCGCATTCCGTCAGTTGCTCGACGCGACCTCGACCAAGCGAGGAAACCTGCTGGAGGATGCCGTGGAGGAGCTGTTCATCGAGCACGACATCCCGTACATCCGGACCGGTAGCCACAATCAGGCGGAAATCGCTGAGAGATTCGAACTGACAGTCGCGCCCGCTCCTGATTTCGTCGTCTACGACACTTCGGGCACCCTTCGCGGAATGCTCGAATGCAAGTTGGTGAACGACGGCGGCACGGCCCGCGATAAGGCTCTGCGTTTCGAGCGTTTGCGTGCCGAGGCGACCCGCCTCGGGGGCGTTCCGCTGCTGGCAGTGCTCGCCGGGCTGGGCTGGACACGCGTCAACGACACGTTGGGTCCGGTAGTGCGCGACACAGATGGCCGCGTGTTTACGCTGGCGACGTTGCCGGAGATGCTGGAGGTCGCCCCGTTCCCTTCGCTTGTGGGACTGGATAGTCGGAACCTGCCGGAGTGACGCTGGCAGTGTCGAGGGAAGATGGATCAGTGTTCTCGCTCTTTGATGACGGTGCCGCACCCCAGGAGCAGCCGCGCCGCCCAGTGTTGATGTCTGAGTCTCAGAGGGCGCGGATTCGTGCACTCTTTGCCGATCTGGGCGTCGCGACGGCGCGAGAGCAATTCAAGACTGTTGCGGAGACAACCGGCGTTCGCATCACTTCGGTCGCCGAGCTGGAGGCGACGACGGCCCAGACCCTGATCTCGCGCCTGGAATCGCGCGTGGCGAGTCGCGGGCGTGCGAACACGGGCAACTCGTGGGACGATCGCGAGGAAGATACCTGGATCGACCGCATGTAGGGACGATAGAGCGCGTGCACGCGCGCCCCCAGCCGCGCGATCGCCGCGACAGTCTCAGAGCCCACGACGGATAGCGTCTTCTCGTTTAGGGTCTTAGCCATGGATGCCGACGAGGAACTGCCGCCGCTCGATCCGGCCTACGCCTCTGCGCCGCCCGCCGATCCAGCAGCGCTCGATATCGCGTTTCCGCCCCGGCTATGCGATGAATGTGGGCGATCCCTCGACGTGGACTTTGCTGGATCTGACGGACTAACTCTCGTGTTGCTCTGCCTTGAGCACGGGCCGCAGGGGCTCATCAAGCCATTCATCCGCTAAGCCACGGAGTTGCGCGGAGGCGTTCCTCAACTGCCAGATGGCAGACTCCCAGGTATGGATGTCGATGGAACCGCGATCGCCGAGGCGTTCGGTGCGGAATCCGCTGGATTTCTGGGCACTGGCTCATTCGGTGAGACTTGGTGTGTTCGAGGCATGGATGGGGCGACCGAAAACTACGCTGTCAAGGTTCTAAAGCCTGAGTTCTTCCACGCGGAGCGGGTGCAGCGGGAGATTAGGGGCCTCCAAAGATTTGACCACGAGGGGATCGTGCATCTGTACGAGGTCAGAATTGTCACCCTCGGAGATGAGTCGCGGACTGCGCTCATCTGCGAGTACATCGAGGGTGGAAGCGTTGACGACGCCCTGAAGCGCGGTCGCCGCCCGACCAAGAAGGAAGCGAAGAAGTTCGCGCGAGGTCTCCTAGCTGCTGTAGCTGAACTACACGCGACCGAGACGATTCACCGTGACATCAAACCGGCGAACATCATGCTCCGTGACGGCGACTGGGCAAGGCCGGTGCTGATCGACTTTGGGCTCGCCCGATCCATCTCCGACAAGACCCTTACGCGATATCCGACGAAATTGGGCACGCTTCTCTGGATGTCGCCTGAGCAGCTCTCAGCCGAGCGAGCCAGGAAGGCATCAGATGTCTGGGCATGTGGCATCGTCCTCTACCAGCTTCTTTCAGGGGATCACCCGTTCGTCAACATGGCGGAACTCGATCAGCTTGACGAGGACGAGTTGTATGACTTATTCACCGTTCCACCCAAGCCGCTTCCCGAAGGTGTCTCCAAATCGTTAGCAGGACTCGTCACGCGCTTTCTGACTGCCGAGCCTCTATACGCGCGTGGGACAGCGAAGCGCGCCTTGACCGATCTGAAGGGGATGTGAAGTTGTCTGAACCAGCGAATTCTGGGGGCCGGTGGCAAGGCCCGACGCTGAAGCGGTCGCTTGGTGGCAAAGTGCCTCTTCTAATCGTGAACCGGAGCGTTCAGAACGCACAGCGACTACCTGAAGTATTCGGCCACATGTCCGCTACGCACGGAAAGACGCTCGGCGTTGCCGCGCAGATCCGCCTCCCTGGGATGAGCGCAGCGCGGGCACAATCGTTCATGTCCGATGTGGATCAGGTGCCTGTGCGGATTGCCGATCCGGAGTTGTGGCGAGTGCCTGCCTCCGGGTGGCCGTCGGCGAAGCCTCTCAACACCGTCGAATCGAAGTGGGCGTATCTAACTTCCGTGCCAAGCAAGGTCTCAGGCCTGTGGGCGAAGGCTGTGCTCGACGCGCAGCGGGACAGTGGCGCGACGGTGCTCCTAACGGCGACCGGCTGGCTGAGCGAGGCGAATGGGGCGAAGTCGATTGCCTCGGCAATGGACTGGATAGCGGAGAGCCGCCGCCTCGTCGGCGATGACCCAATGTGGGTAAACCTCACGATGGATTCGAAGTGGCTAAGCGATACCTCCCTCCGGAATGCACTCATCGACGAGATCGTCGAGAGCAGCGAACGGGCATGGCACCTGCGCTTCTGGTGGCCGGAGGTGAAGCCTCGCTATGGGCAACTCGTGGACGCAGCATTGCTACGCGGTTATCGCGAGTTGGCGACTGCTACCGCAGTCGAGGGCAAGCGCATCTACCTCGCGAACAGCGGTCTCACAGGGTGGGTCGCGACAGCGCTCGGCGCGTCAGGCTTTTCAACGGGGCAGTCATGGGGCGAACAAGCCTTCGCCGCAACTCGCCCGATGGGGTCGCAGAAGGGCGCGAAGAGACCCCCCAAGATCCCGAGGATGTTTGACTCCACCGTGTTGCACACAATGGACTTCAATGAGTACTCGCGGCTACGCGGCATGCCGAAGCACCGCGAGTACTCCACCCCGTACTCGGCTGAGATCGACACCTACGGGCACACCCCGGAGCGCGCAAGCCTTCACTACCTGCTCGCCGTGGGCGAATTGACGGCAAGCCTCAACGGCACTCGTCCGAACTTCCTGGCCCATAACCGGGCGCGGCGCGGCCAAAAGTTCCTCGATGGGCTGTCTCCGGTAGACCAGCTCAACGGAATCAGCAAGCCACTGCACCTTGCGTCATGGATGAAGCTACTCAGGTAGCGGAGCCGTCCAGCCGAATACGGGGTTGATTTGTCCTTCGCGCGTTCCCCGGTTCATCATGTCAATGGCACGTTCCGACAGAAGCGCTCGCCCGACAGCGGTCGCCTTTCGAGCCGACGTAGCAGGGCGCGCCAGTATGCGGACCCGCTGGGAATCCGGGTCAACCGAAAGCACGCCGATGCCGCCGTTGGCGATCTGTGCCGCATAAACGGTGACGCGCGCGGATGAGCTTGCGTCGAGAGCGATGTACGCCGCATCCGCAGAGTGCTTCTGACGACGTGCTTGAGCCAGGGCACGTTGCCAGTCCCTAAGTTTCGCCTCCACAGTGACGACGCGCCGCCCCGCCCACACCGCCTCGGGGCGTCGAACGACCAGGTCAGCGTCCCGAACGACCCATCCGAGGTCGCTCAGGAGGGGCACGACCGCGCGGCGCACGTAGTCCCGCGTCATACCGATGCGCGCGGCAATTTCACCGATCTCCGCACCTCTTGTTTGGAGCGCATGGATGGTTCGCACCTCTGCGTCGCCCGATAGCGGGACCACTCCGGCCACAGCGCGGCGTTGCAGGGCCTCGGCGTCGAATCGAACACCCACTACGTCAGGCCTTCCGTGGATCGCGGGCACCTCGGTGAAGACTTCCACATCGTTTCGGTAGCGGTGGCCGAAAGCAATGTTGGGTAGCGCTGCGCGCAAAGCAGGAACCATCTCTGCCTCGTAGCGGAATTCCGCTGGTGAGTGCGCCAGGGCAACGTGGCTCATGCGAGACTCCAATCCTCCGACGCGCGCTGAGCGCTGAAGAAAGTTCGCGCACCAGCACTGCCACGATACCTGGCGCTGCCCTCACCGAGGGGATCGACCTGCACAAGGACGGATCAGGTGGCCAGCCCTGCGGCAATGACCTCGCGAGCGTCCACGGGCACTCGGGGCGTGACTGACACAAGCGACCGGGCACGGTCCAGTGAGACGCGATGCTCTGCACGCCTCCAGCCCATCGTGACCGTGGCCTCTGCCGCCTCGACGGTCAGGACGCGCACGCCCCTGCCCACACGCCCGATCTCGACGCGATGCACGAGTGCGCCGAGGATGGCCCGACGCCTCGCCGTCGTGATGCTCTCCCACATGCCGCGCACGTCCTCAGAGGTCACGATCTCGGCGAGCGGGTCCGCCTGGAGCGCAGCGCCAAGCGCGGCGTCAAGCTCCCCGATCTCGGCGTCATACTTCCCGGCGAGCGCATCCCATTCATGGGGCGCGAGCGTTCCGGCCTTGGCACGTTCGAACCATGCCGCCCGCGTGGACACGAGCGCTGCACGCCGCGCTCTGAGCGCTCCCACGTCCGTCCCGTCGTCGGGCATCCACTGCAGCAGGTCCGGAGCGCTGAGCAGCGACACGACAGCCTCGGACACGTACGCCTCGATGATCGCAGCGGCGCGCACGAAGCATCCGCGCGTGCAACGGTAGGCGCGCTGGCGCTGGGCCGTCGTCTTGACCTGGGCCGAGCGGATCGGCCCGCCGCACTCCGCGCACCTGCCGACGCCTGAGAGAAGATGCTTCGCTCGCGTATCACCGTCATGCTTCAGCCGTGACGGCTTCAGCAGGACGGCCCGCGCAGCCATCACGGCATCCTCGGTGAGGATGGCATCCCACGCCCCCGGCTGGCACTTGGACATGTCCACCTTGGCCGGGTTGTAGTGCTCGCCCTCGGGCGTCTTGGGCGGCAGCAGCGCGGCAGGGAACGGCGAGAGCAACATGCGCCGAATCGTCGTCGTCGTCCACGGCTTGCCCTCTCGGATGACGTTGCCGTCGCGGTCCAGCTTGGGTCGTGTGGTCTTACTCGACGCCCCGAGCGGGTCGCCGTGATCGTCCGTCGCCTCGCCTGCGTTCAGCGTCGCCGCGATGCTCCCGAGCGCGCCCTTGCCGAGGCCCTCGGTCTGGAGCAACTCGCGCGACATGAACCGCAGCACGGCAGCCTCACCCGGTGCGACCTCGTAGCGCGTGCCCCTAGCGTCGCGCTGGAGCTTGGGCACCCACGAGTATCCGAACGGCACGAGTCCGGGCGTAGGGTGGCCAGCCTTGCGGCGCGCCGCCCGATAGGGCAATGCCCGCGCCTCCTTCTCTTCGATCTCGTTCTCTGCCAGGGCGACGATGATCGTCAGAATCGCCTTGCCAAACGCTGACGCCGTGTCGATCCCGTCGCCCGTCGTCACGACCCGAATTCCGCGCTTGGTGATCTCCAGCACGTCCTCAGTCCGGCGCAGCAGCCGCGCGGCCTTGACCGACACCACAACGTCGATGCGACCGTCGTCGATGTCGGCGAGCATGCGCGCCCACGCGGTGCCCGCGCCTCGGGTCTTGCTCGCGCTGGTCTGGTTGTCGTTGTACACGTCCACGACGTGCCAGCCTTCGCCCCCTGTGCGCCGCCTGCACTCGGCGATCTGCTGGGCGATGCCCTGATCCTCACGGACGCTCTGCCGGACGTAGATAGCGGCCCGAATCATGTTCTCTGTCTTCATACCGGTGATACGCCCCTGGAGGCGCTCTGACAAACGTTCGGGACGCATCTTGCTCATGGCCTGAATATGTCAAAAACCCGCCACGATGGCGGCTGTGGCCTTCGCCGGGCTCCTCGTCGTCATCATGCGCAGCGACGAGGTGCGGGGCATCCTCACCGACCTCGTGCGACGTGCGCTGACGGTGGCATGACCAGGCGGCGGACCGATCGGGGCTCGGTCACCGCCGAGTTCGCGGTGGTGCTCCCGGCCGTGGTCGTGGTGCTCGTGCTGGGCGCGACCGTGCTGGGCGCCTGTGCGCGACAGGTGCGGCTGCAGGATGCCGCGGCCGACGCCGCGCGCCTGGTGGCCCGCGGCGAGTCCGACGCGCGGGCGCTGTCGGCGGTGACGGCGGCCGTCGGCGGTGCGACGGTCGTGATCGGTCATCGCGACGACCTCGTGTGCGTCGAGGCCTCCGCGCCCGCGGGGGTGCCGGTGCCCGTGCCAAGGCTGCGGGCATCGTCGTGCGCGTTGGCGGGCGGGCGGTGAGCGGGCCATCCGCCGCCGGCGCCCGGCACGTCGCGCAGTGCGGGTGGGGCGCCGGCTGATGGCCGGCGCTGTGCTCGCCGTCGGTGCGATCGGGTGCGCGGCCGTGCTGGCGACCGGGCTCGCGGCGGTCGGAGGCGCGTGCGTGCAGTCGCAGCGCGCGGCCGGTGCGGCCGATGCTGCCGCGCTGGCGGCCGCCGACGCGGCATCCGGCTCGAACACCGGCATCCCCTGCGAACGTGCACAGCAGCTGGCGGCGGCTGCCGGTGCGACGCTCGCCGCCTGCGCGGTCGAGGGCCTGATCGCCACGGTGACGGTGTCGGTGCCCTTCGGCATGCTCGTCGCCGTGGCATCGGCCCGTGCCGGCCCGGCTCCGAGCGTGGATGGATGATGCCGGGGAGTACGCTGTGCCTCTGCTGGGGTCGCTGTGACCTCCGCGGCGCTGCACTCAGGATTCTGTGTGTATGGTGTGCTTCGGAGAAAGGACCACCCCTTTGGCACACGGCAAGAAGCTCGTCATCGTCGAGTCCCCGACGAAGATGAAGTCGATCCAGGGATACCTCGGCGATGGCTATGAGGTGCTCAGCTCCGTCGGTCACATCCGTGATCTGGCCGACCGAAAGGCGATCCCCGCCGAGCTGAAGAAGACGTCGGTGGGGCGCTACTCGGTCGACATCGAGAATGACTTCTCGCCGTACTACGTGGAGTCCGAGCGTGGCAAGAAGACCGTCGCCGAGCTCAAGCGCGCCCTGAAGACCAGCGACGAGCTGCTGCTGGCCACAGATGAGGATCGCGAGGGCGAGGCCATCGCGTGGCACCTGCTGGAGGCCCTCAAACCGAAGGTGCCGGTCAAGCGCATGGTGTTCCACGAGATCACGAAGGACGCCATCCGCGCCGCCGTCGACAAGACCCGCGAGCTCGACCTGAACCTCGTCGATGCGCAGGAGACCCGGCGCATCCTCGACCGGCTGTACGGGTGGGACGTCTCGCCCGTGCTGTGGCTGAAGGTGCAGCAGGGGCTGTCGGCGGGCCGCGTGCAGTCCGCGGCCACGCGGCTGATCGTCGACCGTGAGCGCGAACGCATGGCGTTCGTGTCGGCGTCGTATTGGGACGTCGTCGCCACGGCGGCCAAGCAGAAGGACGCGTTCGGCATCCAGCTCGTGCGGCTGGACGGTGCTCCCATCGCCCGGGGATCGGACTTCGACGACACCGGAAAGCTGAAGAAGGCCGTCGTCGTGATCGACGAGGCGGGCGCCCGCACACTGACCGACGAGGTCGCCGCCGTCTCCAGCGGGTCGGTCACCGCGCTGGAGTCCAAGCCCGGCACGCGCCGTCCGTATGCGCCGTTCACGACCTCGACGATGCAGCAGGAAGCCGGCCGCAAGCTCTCGATGAGCGCGAAGCACGCGATGAGCGTCGCCCAGCGGCTCTACGAGAAGGGGTACATCACCTACATGCGCACGGACTCCACGGCGCTGTCGACGCAGGCTGTGCAGGCCGCGCGTGAGCAGGCGGTGGAGCTGTACGGACCCAAGGCGGTGCCGTTGAACCCGCGCGTCTACAAGAGCAAGAGCAAGAACGCGCAGGAGGCGCACGAGGCGATCCGTCCGTCGGGTGAGCACTTCCGTACCCCCGCGTCGGTCTCGGGCGCTCTCGACCGCGACGAACTGCGCCTGTACGACCTCATCTGGAAGCGCACGGTCGCCAGCCAGATGTCCGACGCGACGTACGAGACCACCACCGTCACCCTGGCGGTCGACCTCGCCACCAGCGGCCGGAAGGCCGAGTTCACGGCATCCGGCACGGTGTACACCTTCAAGGGATTCCTCGAGGCGTACGAAGAGGGACGCGACGAGAAGCGCTCCGACGCCGACAAGCAGGACGACCAGGCGCTGCCGCAGCTGGCCGTCGGTGATGCCCTGGCGGTGCGCGACGTCGAGCCGAAGGGCCACGCCACCAGCCCGAAGCCGCGCTACACCGAGGCATCCCTGGTGAAGGCGCTCGAGGAGAAGGGCATCGGCCGTCCCTCGACGTTCGCCAGCATCATCGACACGATCCTCAACCGCGGCTACGTCACCAAGCGCGGGCAGGCGCTGGTGCCCAGCTGGGTGGCCTTCAGCGTGGTGCGACTGCTCGAACAGCACTTCACCGAGCTGATCGACTATGACTTCACGGCGGCGCTCGAAGACGACCTCGACGCGATCGCGCGTGGTGAGCAGAACCGCGTGGACTGGCTGAAGGACTTCTATTTCGGGTCCGATGACCACACCGGTCTGCGCACGATCGTCGACAACCTCGGCGACATCGACGCGCGCGAGCTGAGCTCCACCCGTGTCACCGACAACGCCGTGCTGCGGATCGGCCGGTACGGTCCCTACCTCGAGGTCGGCGACCCCGAACACCCCGATGCGCCCGTGCGTCGCGTGAACATCCCCGACGACCTGGCCCCCGACGAGCTCACCGCCGCGAAGGCGCAGGAGCTCATCGACGCGCCGGTGGCCGGCGACCGCGTGCTGGGCGAGAATCCCGAGAACGGCAAGCTCATCGTGGTCAAGGACGGGCGATACGGCCCGTACGTGCAAGAGGTCGAGCCCGCCGACGACGAGCAGGTGGATGCCGCGACCGGCGAGGTCACCGAGCCGCCCGCCAAGAAGGGCGCGGCCAGCAAGGCGGCCGCCGCCAAGCCGCGTACGGCGTCGTTGTTCAAGAGCATGTCGGTCGACACCGTCGACCTCGACGATGCGCTGCGGCTGCTTGCGCTGCCGCGGGTGGTCGGCGTCGACCCCGAGTCGGGCGAGGAGATCACCGCGCAGAACGGCCGGTACGGTCCGTATCTGAAGAAGGGCGCCGATTCGCGCACCCTCGACAGCGAGCAGCAGCTGTTCGAGATCACGCTCGAGGAGGCGCTCGAACGGTACAAGCAGCCGAAGTACGGTGCGCGCCGCGCGTCCAGCGCGCTCAAGGAGTTCGAAGCCGACCCGACCAGCGGCAAGCCCATCAAGCTGCGCGACGGGAGGTTCGGCCCGTACGTGACCGACGGCGAGACCAATGCCACCGTGCCGCGCGGTGAGGACGCGATGGCCGTCGACTTCACGCGGGCCGTGCAGCTGCTGGCCGACAAGCGCGCGAAGGGTCCGGCACCCAAGCGCGGGGCCAAGCGCACGACCGCGCGCAAGCCTGCGGCGAAGAAGAAGTGACCGGGCTCTTCGTCACCTTCGAGGGCGGCGACGGCGTCGGCAAGAGCACGCAGGCCGCCCTTCTCCAGGAATGGCTGCAGGGACGAGGTCGCGAGGTCGTGCGCACGCGAGAGCCGGGCGGCACGGATGTGGGCGAGCGCATTCGCGACATCGTGCTGCACTACCGCGGTCATGTCGATCCGCGTGCCGAGGCGCTGCTGTATGCGGCCGACCGTGCGCATCACGTGGCAACGATCGTGCGCCCGGCACTGGCGCGCGATGCGGTGGTCATCCAGGACCGCTACCTCGACTCGTCGGTCGCATACCAGGGCGTCGGGCGTGTGCTGGACGCCGACGAGGTGCGGGGGCTCTCGCTGTGGGCGACGGGGGGCCTCCTGCCCGACGTGACGGTGCTGCTCGATCTCGACGAGGCATCCGCTCGCCATCGGCTCGAAGCCGACGACAAGCCGTTCGACCGGCTGGAGGCCGAGAAGGCCGACTTCCACGCCCGCGTGCGCGCGGCGTTCCTGGCGTTGGCATCCGCCGAGCCCGGCCGCTTCCTGGTGGTCGACGCCGCGCAGCCGATCGATGAGATCGCCGCACAGGTGCGCACTCGGGTGGCCGAGCGCCTGACCTGAGTCGCCCCGGCGCGGGCGAGGCTCGCCGGGCGTCGCCGAGGGCGAGGTCGCCGGTTCGGGGACGTGCGGCCGCACCGCGCCAGAGACGCGTGCGCGAGTGTCAGCCGGCGCGGTTAGGCTGGTCGCCATGGATGCCGCCGCTCCCGCTGCCGCCGCTCCGGCCGCTCCCGCTGCCGCGGCGGCACCGGCCGACGCTCCCGCTGCCGCTCGGTCGGTCCGCGGCGTGCCATGGGGCGAGGTATGGGGACAGGACGCGGCAGTCCGGGCGCTGCAGGCCGCGGCATCCGATCCCGCCGAGCTCACTCATGCGTGGCTGATCACCGGCCCTCCCGGATCGGGACGTTCGACGATCGCCCGCGCTTTCGCGGCAGCGCTGATCGCCGAGCCCGGAGACGAGCTCGTGATGCGGCAGGTGCTGGGCGGCACCCATCCCGACTACACGGCGCTGCGCACGGAGGGCGTGATCATCTCGATCAAAGACGCCCGCGCGCTCGTCGAGCGGTCGTACTTCGCGCCAGCGCTCGGCCGTTATCGCGTGATCGTGATGGAAGACGCCGACCGGATGAGCGAGCGCACGTCGAACGTGCTGCTGAAGGCGCTCGAGGAGCCTCCCGAGCGCACCGTCTGGGTGCTGTGCGCACCCAGCGACGCCGACCTGCTGCCGACGATCCGCTCGCGCGTGCGCGTGCTGCGGCTGCGTGATCCCGAGATCGCCGACGTCGCGGCACTGATCGCCGAGCGCACCGGGGTCGACGCGCAGATCGCCGCCCAGTCGGCACGACACGCGCAGCGGCACATCGGCATGGCGCAGCGGCTGGCGACGGATGCCGCCGCCCGCGCCCGGCGCGACGAGCTGCTCGGCGCGGTGCTGAAGGTGCGTGGCGTGTCCACCGCTGTCGAGGCGGCCGCGCAGATCGTCGCCGGCGCCACGGACGACGCGAAGGCCCTCACCGCGGAGCGCGACGAGGCAGAGCGGGCCCAGTTGCTGGCCACGTTCGGGATCGCCTCCGGCGCCGCGATCCCGCCCGCCGTGCGTTCTCAGGTCAAGGCGCTCGAAGACGACCAGAAGCGCCGGGCCACCCGCAGCCTGCGGGACGGCATCGATCGGGTGCTCACCGACCTGCAGTCGGTGTATCGCGACGTGCTGATGCTGCAGTTCGGCCGCACCGGCGACCTCATCAACCTCGAACGGGACGGCGACCTGCGTGCGGTCGCTGAGGCCTGGGATCCTGCGCGTACGCTCGTCGTGCTCGATGCGATCGCGCTGACGCGCAAGAACCTCGAGCAGAACGTGGCCCCGGCGCTGGCGCTGGAGAGCATGCTGATCACTGTCGCGAGCGGAAGGACCTCGTGAACACCAAGACCCGACTGCTGACTGTGCTCGCAGGCCTGGCCGCGGCATCCGTCGCGCTCACCGGATGCCTGTTCACGTTCATCCCCGACACCGGCGCATCGTCGCGGCCGCAGGTCAGCGCGACCCCGGAGGCCGAGGGCGTGGCCGCCGACCTGTTGCCGTTCTACACGCAGCGGGTCGACTGGTCGTCGTGCGCAGGCGGGGACCAGTGCGCGCGCATCGATGCGCCCCTGGACTGGAACGACCCGAGTGCGGCGAAGATCTCCCTCTCGATCATCCGCCACCACGCCACCGGCACGTCGCACGGCTCGCTGCTGGTCAACCCGGGAGGCCCCGGTGCCAGTGGTGTCGAGCTCATCCGGGACTCGCTGGACTATGCCGTCGGCGGCGACCTGGCCAAGAGCTTCGACGTGATCGGCTTCGATCCTCGGGGCGTGGGCGGTTCGACCGCCGTGAAGTGCCTGGACACGAAACAGATGGATGCGTACCTGTTCGACATCCCGAAGTCGCCGCGCAACACGGCAGCGTGGCGCGCCGAGGTGATGGCCTCGGGCAAGACGTTCGCCGAGGCGTGTGCGAACAACAGCGACGGCATCCTGCCGGACATCACGACGGAGTTCGCCGCCCGCGACATGGACCTCATCCGCGCGGTGCTCGGCGACAAGAAGCTGAACTACCTCGGCTACTCCTACGGCACGTTCCTGGGGGCGACGTACGCGAAGCTGTACCCGCAGAACGTCGGCAAGTTCGTGCTCGATGGCGCCATCGATCCGGCGGTGTCGGGACTGGATGTCAGCGTGACCCAGGCCATCGGGTTCGAATCGGCGCTGAAGGCGTACATGGCGTCGTGCCTGAAGACCCGCGGCTGCCCGTTCGCCGGGTCGGTCGACGACGGCATGGCCGATCTCGGCACGCTGCTGGCGAAGGTCGATCGCCGACCGCTGCGGGCCGGCGACGGGCGGCTGCTGGGCGCCGACACGATGATGACGTCGATCGTGGCGGCCTTGTACTCGCAGGGCAACTGGACGTATCTCACGCAGTCGCTGGCCGGGATCGCGAAGGGTGATCCCGGCGTGGCGTTCCAGCTCGCCGACTTCTACTACAACCGGGTCAATGGGAAGTACCAGGACAACTCGTACGAGGCGTTCAACGCGTACAACTGCATGGACTACCCCGACGATGCGACGGCTGCGCAGCTGTCACAGGCCCAGGCCACGCTGAAGGCGGATGCCCCGGTGATCGCGCCGTACTGGAACATCGACGTCAACATCTGCGACGTGTGGCCGGCGAAGGCGACCGGTGTGCGTGAGCCGATTCACGCAGCCGGTGCCGGCCCGATCCTCGTGGTCGGCACGACCAACGACCCCGCCACGCCGTACGCGTGGGCGCAGTCGCTGGCTAAGCAGCTGGATTCTGGCATCCTCATCACCCGCGTCGGCGAAGGGCACACCGGTTTCAACAAGGGCAACAGCTGCGTGGACGACGTCGTGAACCGCTACTTCGTCGACAGCGCCGTGCCGGGCGGTGATGTGCGCTGCGCGGGCTGAGCGACGGCGGATGCCGGGGCCGGCCGTGTTCGCGGGGCACGTTGCGACCATGTAAGATCGATGATCGTGCACACCGCACGCCACCTTAGCTCAGACGGCAGAGCGGCTCACTCGTAATGAGCAGGTCAAGGGTTCGATTCCCTTAGGTGGCTCCGAACGGACAAGGCCCCCTCGCGGAAGGGGGCTTTGTTCGTCTCCTCCCGAGCCCGAGCCTTTGGTCTGCTCGCCGGGGGTCAGAGAGGATCAGACCCGGCGGTACTCGGCGACCATCGGACACTCGAAGGGGTCGCGGGCGGCGAGCCCGACGCGGTTGAGGTAGCCGATCACGATCCCGTATGAGCGCCAGAGCGTCGTCTCCGTGTACGGGACGTCAAGCGCCGCGCACTGGTCTCGCACGATCTGTCGCGCGCGGGCGAGATGGGGACGAGGCATGCCGGGGAACAGGTGGTGTTCGATCTGGTAGTTCAGCCCGCCCATCAGCCAGGTGGCCCACCAGCCTCCGCCGATGTTGCGCGACGTCCGTACCTGTTTGGTGAAGAAGTCCAGCTTGGCGTCGCGGTCGATCACCGGCATCCCCTTGTGGTTAGGCGCGAACGATGCGCCCATGTAGATGCCGAAGACCGCCAGCTGCACGCCGAGGAAGGCGAAGGCCATCCCGAGTGGCAGCAGCAGGAAGACCGGAACCACGAACACGGCGAAGCGCAGCGCGAGCAGGCCGAGCTCGGGCCAGCGACCCTTCACGTGCCCGCGCCCGATGAGATGGCGCACGGCAAGCGCGTGCAGATTCAGCCCTTCCAGCGTCAACAAGGGGAAGAACAGCCACCCCTGGCGACGCGTGATCATGCGTCGGATGCCGCGGGCGGTCGCGGCATCCTCGGCGAGGAACGAGATCGTGTCGATCGCGATGTCGGGGTCGCGTCCGGCGCGGTTCGGGTTGGCGTGGTGGCGGGTGTGCTTGCTGCTCCACCAGGAGTAGCTCATGCCGACGATGCCGTTGCCCAGGAACCGGGCCAGCCGGTCGTTCGCAGGACCGGAGTCGAGGATCTGGCGGTGCGCGGCCTCGTGCGCGAGGAAGGCGACCTGGGTGAACAGGATGCCGAGGGCACCGGCGATCAGCAGCTGGAACCAGCTGGCCCCGAACAAGACGAAGCCCGTGATCGCCCCGCCGAAGCCGAGGGCGATGAGCACGCCGACGAGGGCGTAGAACCAGGGCGTGCGTGCCATCAGCCCGGTCTCGCGCGCGACCCGGGAGACATCGGAGAACGCGCGCGTCAGCGAGGGGAAGTCCTCCGTGCGCGCATAGGTGTGCCGGAGGGGGCCGAGCCGTGGCTCGGAGACGGTGGAAGAGATGGGAGCACCTATGCTTTCGATCGTGACCGCGGGGCCTGTGAAGCCAAAGGCGGCTGCCGATCGCTGAAGCCCACACTACGCGGCACCGTGTGCATCACGCGGAATATGCGGCTCCTGCACAGGAGATCGTCGGCCGGGACCCGGTAACGGTCCCCGGCCGACGATCGAGGATCAGAGCGGGCGGATGTTGGCTGCCTGCATGCCCTTCGGGCCGCGCTCGGCGTCGAACTCCACCTTCTGCGCCTCGCGCAGCTCCTTGAAGCCGTTGCCCGTGATCGCGCTGTAGTGCGCGAACAGGTCGGCGGAGCCGTCGTCGGGGGCGATGAAGCCGTAGCCCTTCTCAGCGTTGAACCATTTCACGGTGCCAGTGGCCATCGTGTCTTTCCTTCTGTTGTTCGGGCCGCCGGGGCGACCAGGGGTGCCGCGCCGGCGAGTGCGGAGCGGACGACGGGGGCGACGACGGGTGAGGTCCGTGGTCGCGAGTGCGGGGATGAGCGCGGATGCCTCGACCGCGACGGTCGCGGCATCGCGCGTGGAGTGCAGGCCGAGGTCTTCGCCTCGGCTTCCGCGCGCCTCGTATGCGCGCGGGGTGACACCGACGAAACCCGCGTATTCACCGGCAAGGTATGCGACGAACACGTCGACGTCGGCCTGGCGCCACTGCACGGCCGATGTGGACGGGAGAACGGATGACATGAGAAAGCCTTGAGAAGAAGGGGCGCGGGAGATGGTGCGCGCAGATAGATGGAGGCGGTGGGAAAGCCGGGTGGACGTCGTTCCATGGGCTGCTCGGCGGCGAGGGGCGGGATGACGGCGTGCAAGGGTCCGGGTGTGATGGTCCAGAAGGGACACACAACCCTAGCACGTCGGCGGCTCAGGCAAGCGCAAGCATGACGCCGGCTGTCAGTGCGAGCACGAGTCCCGCCCATTGCACGGCGGCGACGCGCTCGCGCAGCACCATCGAGGCAAGGATGATGGTCCCCGCCGGATACATGGCCGTCAACGCCGAGACCACCGACAGGTCGCCCAGCCGCAGCGCGACGAGCATGATGGCGTTCGCCGACGAGTCCACCGCACCGCACGCGATCGCCGCCCACCATGCGGATGCCGAGATGCGGACGACCGGCACCGGCGTGGCGGCCGGCGTCGCGTGCTCGAGATCGGCGTGGCCGGTGGGCGTCGCCCCGAGCTCTGCCCCTTGGGCGGCCAGCGCCCGCGCCGGACGCAGACCGTGGCCACGCGCGGTCGCCAGCAGCACCAGCACGATGCTGCCGGTGATCACCGCGTTGGCGGCGCGGTTGGCCACCAGTGGCACGATGCCGCTGCCCGGCGTGGTCTGGTCGAACACGATCATGAAGGCGCCGATGGCAAGTCC
>CALKHM010000148.1 GCA_937988695.1 uncultured Microbacterium sp.
CGCCCTTGGCTCCCTCGCGGACCCGCGCGTGCTCGACGCCGTATCACCCGGCCCCGGTGAGGGCTTCGACCCCGAAGCGTTCATCCGCGACCGCGGCACGATGTTCCTGCTGGCAACCGGGTCCGGCGCGGGAGCCAGCGCCGCGCTGGTCGCCGCGCTCGTAGAAGACCTCATCGAGACCGCCCGCCGCCTGGCTGCACGATCGGCAGGCACCCGGCTCGATCCGCCGATGCTGCTGGCGCTGGACGAGATAGCCAACCTCTCGCCATTGCCGTCGCTGCCGACGCTGATGGCCGAAGGCGGCGGATCGGGGATCACGACCATGCCGGTGCTCCAATCGCTCGCGCAGGCGCGGGACAAGTGGAACGAGCACCAGGCGAGCGCGATCTGGGACGCCTCGATCGTCAAGGTCATCCTCGGCGGGGCTTCCAACAGCCGGGACTTGCAAGACCTGAGCGCCTTGGTCGGAGAACGCGACGAGTACACCGATTCCGTGACGCTGGGCGACCACGGTAGCCGCTCCAACCAGAGGTCCGTGCGCCGGGTGCCGATCTTCCCGCCCGACCGCATCCGCCGACTCCCGTTCGGGACCGGGATCGTGCTGCTGCGCTCCGCGCCACCGATCGTCACCGACCTGCACCCCTGGCCCAAGCGCCCCGACGCCAGCCAGCTCACCGCCGACCGCGCCGAGATCGAAACCCTGCTCCGTCGCTCCGACACCTGAAACGCCGGTCGCAGCAAGGAGCACCTGCCCGCCACAACGGCCCGGCACGACCGGCGCCGGAGATCAGACAGGAGCAAAGCATGTCCGACGAACCCCGCGACGACGCCACGACGAACGACGTTCCCGACTCGGATATGGACGAGATGGACGACGGCTACGACGAGCCGCTGATCGCCGAGCCGCCGCACCCGATCAACTGGAACCTGCTGAGCGCCGAGGACGCCGAGGCCGAGTGGTTGGAGCTCAACCGCTGGGTGAACTGGCTGCGCCACACCTACGGGCTCCCCGCCTCCGTGATCCCGCCGGCCTGGCACATGCACCCCGAGCTGCTGTGGGAGCTGAGCGCGCTGCACCTGCACTGGCTGTGCGCCTACGACCCCGACCAGAACGGCAGCGCACCGCTCGGCTGGCACCGCGACTTCGCCGACGCCCGCCAGCGGCTCCGCGAATGGGTCGCCGCCTGCGGCACCCGGCTCGACCACGACCGCCCCACCCGGCAGACCGTCTGGCCCGGTGAAGAACCCGGCGACCCGATCGAGGACATCCCGATCAACGACCGCGACGCCGAGTTCGTGGAGTTCGTCATGGCCGACGTCCAGGCCCGCCGCGAGGCCGAGGAAGCCTTCTACCGCGACCTCGACCCGGACACCGGAGAAGTGTCGTGAGTTCCCGCATCGAAACGAAGGAAAGCGCCGAGGTCGCCAACCTCCGTGAGAGAGGCAGGGACCTCGGCGCTTCCTTCCTGCCGCTGTCGAGCGATCAGGCCGACTCGATCAGGGCTGCTCTGATCGAGTCCATCGGTACTGCTCGTGAGGAACGAAACGCGGAGCGATCTTGATGCGGTTCGGGTCGAACTTGCCGCCCAACTGCGGTGCCTTGACCACGCGAATGTCCAGCAAGAGCTTGACGATCCGTCGCTTCTCCAACAGGTTCAGCCGCTCCCATGCGCTCTCAATGTCCTCGGCCTGCAACAGCCGAAGCACGTCGTCGTCGGAGACCGGAGGCACCGTCGCCTTCGCCGCCTGCGCAATCTCCGGGTTCAGACGCCGCTCGATGCTCGACAGCATCGTGAGGCTGATCCTGCCTGCGGCGTATTCCTCGGCGGCCTCGTCAAGCCGCTGGCGAAGCCGCGCCACTTGTGCCTCGGCCTCCTGCACGCGCTCATGCCAGTTCTCGCTCGGCCCAGCGATCACCGCCAAGCTCTCGGGCTTGGCAAGCCACCCCAACAGGGCGCCAACCACGTAGGCATCAGTGCGAGGGATGTCGATACTGATCCTCCGGCATCCGACAGTCGGGCAGGCGTAGTTGTCGCGGCGCGTCCCGTCCTTGCGCGGCACCATCCCGTGCAGGCGGACCAGCGGCCCCGAGCAGTAGCCGCACTTCGCGATGAACGACAGCAGCCACTTCGGATGGCTGTGGTTGTCCTCTTCGACGTACCGGGTGCGGCGTGCTCGATCTTCGAGCACCCGGTTGACCTGCTCCCAACGGTCACGAGGGATGATCGCCGGCCAGTCCGCCTCACCGATCACCTTGCCCTGATACTTCCGCAGGCCGGCGATCGTCGGGCTCCTGAGCATCTGCCGCAGAGTCGAGTTCATCCAGCCGCGCGAGTGGTCAGAGGTCGGCTTCATCGGAGTCGGAACACCGGCCTTGTTCAGACGGGTCACGATCGCGTTCATCGGAACGCCACTCAGAATCTCGTCCACGGCGTTGACGATGATCGCGGCCTTCTCCGGGTCGATTTCTTGACGGAGAAGCACTCCAGTGTGCTCGTCATAGACGCGGCGGTAGCCGAACGGGAGACGGCCGTGCGGCCTGCCCTGCTGCGCGTGCAGGCGCACCGTGCGGAGCTGTCGCTCCCGGATCACCGCGGCGTCCTTCTCGGCGGTCAGGAACTCCAAGCCCATCATGAAGGCGTCGTCGCTCCTGGCGAAGTCGTAGACCCGTCCCTTCGTCAGATACAGCACCCGGGCCTCCTGGCACGCGGCGCGGAGCTGGACGTAGGCCAACAGCTCGCGGCCTGCACGCGACGGCTCCCAAGTCACGAAGGCGTCGTACTGCTTGGACGCGATCAGGCGCAGGGCTTCCTCGAAACCCTCGCGCTCGCGGGTGCGCCACTGCGAGGCGGAGCGGTTGGCGTCGGTGATGACCTTGCCAACGTGCCACGTCTGCTGATCGCACCAGGAGCGGCAGTCCGTCTCTTGATCGTCGGTGGACCGCATGAGGTACTGGCGATCCATCGAGGCGCGGGTGTAGATGAGAGCGTTGACCTCATCATCGGTCGGTCGGGTGAGTGCTTGCGTTTTCATGGCGATCAGGTGCTCCGTGCTGTACGGGGTTCCTGATTGCTGGGTGAACCGACCAACGACCTCGACACCGACATGCTCGCCGCGATGGAGGAGCTGCTGGACTCCTGGCCGGGCACGCTCCTGGTGGTCTCGCACGACCGGTACTTCCTGGAGCGGGTCACCGACCAGCAGTACGCGATCCTCGACGGACACTTCCGGCATCTGCCTGGCGGCGTCGACGAGTACCTGCGTCTGCGAGCCGCCCCTACCCCGGTCGTTGAGCGAGCCCCGAAGGGGCCAGGCGAAACGAGTGCGCCCGTCGCCGCCGCGCTCATCGGTTCCGGCCTGCGCGCGGCCCAGAAGGAGCTCGCCTCCCTGGAGCGCCGCATCGAGCGGCTTCAGCGGCAGGCCTCGGACGCCCGCGTGAAGCTCGCCGACCTCGACCAGTCCGACTACCAGCTCCTCGCCGTCGAGATGGCCAAGATCACCGCTCTTGACGACGAGGGATCCGGCCTCGAAGAGCGCTGGCTGGAGCTGTCCGTGCTGATCGGCTGAGGCCCGGGTCAGCTCTCACGGCGCGGGATCGGCCGCCGCGAGCAGAGCCCGTGCGAGCTCGAGATCCTGGAGCACGATCCCGGAACTGTCGAAGACCGTGATCGCGTCGGCCGTGATCCGCCCCGGAGCTCTTCCCGCCAAAACGTCCCCCAGCTGCGTCAGCTCGGCGACAGCCGGGCTGTGCTGCAGCTCGCCGATAACCCGAGCCTGGTCGCGGAGGTCGCAGAACAGCTGAGCACGGCCCAAGAGCATGGGAGGCAGCTCCTGCTTGCCTGGGGCGTCCGCCCCCATTGCCGAGACGTGCGTGCCCGGTGTGATCCAGGCGTTCTCGAACAGCGGTGCCACTGCGGTCGTCGCGGTGACGACCACATCAGCGCTCACGCATCCCTGCTCGGCTCCGACGGCGTCTGCGGGAAGCCTCATCGTGCGCGAGATCTCCGCTGCGAACTCGTCTGCGGCTTCCGGACGCCGGCCGACCACGAGGATCTGTTCGAAGTCTCTCACCCTGACCACCGCACGCACCTCGTGAAAGGCTTGGTGCCCGGTACCGAAGATGGTCAGGACGCGTGCGTCCGGTCGTGCCAGAAGCGACACCGCGAGGGCATCGGCCGCGGCCGTGCGATAGGCGTTCGCCGCTGCCGCCTCCACCACGGCAGCCACGCGCCCGGTCGCCGTGTCCAGCAACACGATGGTCGAACTGTGCCGCGGCAGACCACGGGCCGTGTTCGACGGCCAGTAGCTGCCGATCTTGATGCCGGCCGCCTCGGTGGTCGCACCTGACTTGAGCGTGAACCGGTTCTCGCTGGCCGGCGTGCGTGCGACGACGACCGGGAACACCTCGCCGTCAGCGGTCGCGCGGAATGCCGCCTTCGCCGCGGACAGCGCCATCTCCTCCGTCACCAGTCGTGCGGTGAGCTCTTCCGGAAGGACTCGCATGGTCGGGACACCTCATCGGTCATAGACTCAAGAATCACATGATATAGAAATTACTATTCCATGTCGCAGAAAAATAGTAAAGTGTCATCTGGAGGTCACCGTGCACGCCGTCGTGTCGAACGAAGTCATAGAACAACACCTGTCGCCCAAGCGTGCGCTGGCCGCTGTGCGACACGCCCTGAACGATCTGGCCCATGGTCGGGCAACGGACGAGCCGCGCCATCGGATGCCGCTACGGCGCGGGACCTTCAACGTCATGTGGGCGGCGTCAACCCCGTTGGACACTGTCGCGCTCAAGGCATATGCGGCCGTGCGCACGGAGACCCGCCAAGCCACCGAGATCCACATCTCGCTCTCCTCGATGTCCACCGGCCGACTGCGGGCGACGCTCCGCGGTGATCTGCTCGGCCAGCGGCGCACGGGGGCGGCATCCGTCGCGGCCGCCGAGCTGCTCGCGCGACCGGCCCCTGCGTCACTCGCCGTGTTCGGCACGGGCTTCCAGGCTCACGGACAGCTCGAAGCGTTCCTCGACCACTTCGACAGCATCGGCGAGGTCTCCGTGGTCGGCCGGAACCCCCGGGCCGTGGCTGCGCTCGTCGACTGGACGTCGGCCCGATTCCCTGGACGCAAGGTCGTCGCCGCCGAGGCGGAGGCGGCGGTGCGGCGTTCGGATATCGTCGTGACCGCGACCGCATCGAGTACACCCGTCTTCGACGGCGAATGGCTGCAGCTGGGCACTCACGTCTGCGCAGTGGGCAGCAATCACGCGGCCGCCCGCGAGATCGATGCCGTCACGCTCCATAGGAGCGCGCTCGTCGTCGTCGACAGCAGGGCCACCGCTGGCCGAGAGGCCGGCGACCTCCTTCTCAACGACTACGCCGTCAGCGACGCCGTCGAGCTGCCCGGAGTGATCGCCGGAGAGGTCGGCCGACGCGATGACGACGACATCACGATCTTCTCCTCGCAGGGCCTCGCGGTGGAGGACCTGTACGCTGCCGACGTCGTCGTCCGCAGCCTCGATGAGGACGCCGCCGCATGATCTGTCGGAGGCGACGAGCTCCGACCGCTAGCCGAGAACGGCCGGCTCTGTACCCACGCCCCAGCGCGCCTCCAGCGCGGCGGCGACCCGCAGCAGAGCCGCATCCTCACCGATCCGCCCCACCAGCTGAACTCCGACGGGGAGCCC
>CALKHM010000149.1 GCA_937988695.1 uncultured Microbacterium sp.
TTCCCCGCATGAACGGTGTGCTGCATGCTCAGGGGGTGCTGTCGGTACAAGCCTTGGACCGCCCCGCCGATACGAGCGACGGATCCAAGCGCCGCCAGCCGGAGCCAGAGGTTGAAATCGCTCGCAGCAGGCACCTCCGCACGGTGTCCACCGGCGATCTCGAGCGAGGCCACCCGGATCATCACCTCGGGCTGGTAGATGACGTTGCGCAGTCGCTTGGTGCGCAAGGCGAGCCATCTGCGACCCGACCACACCTTCAGCCGACGACGTCCCACGGCCGTCGGTGAGGCCGGCGGCTCACCGCTGAACGAGACGACGGGCCCGTAGACGAATGCCACGCCGGGATGGGAGTCGAGAACCTCGGCGGATCGGCGCAGCGATCCCGGAGGCAGCAGGTCGTCCGGGTCCAGCTTGACGACATAGGGTGCCGTCGCGCTCTCCAACGCCTCATTGAACGTGACGATGTGCCCTTGATTCACCTCGTGCGCGACGACCTTGACGCGAGAGTCCTCGGCGGCAAGCGCCCGCGCGAGCTCGAGGCTCCCGTCCGTCGATGCGTCGTCGACGATCGTCACATCCACGTTGACGCCCCTCTGGGCGAGCGCCGAGCGGACGGCCTGCTCCAGGTATTGCGAGTAGTTGTGGCATGGGATCACGACGGACACGCGGGGGTGCTCCAGGGCGAGACGCGGCTCCGCAGAGCCATCCGTGGGCTTCCGATGCCGTGCTCCATACTGTCCAGTCACGTCCGATACCTCGTCATCCACGCCACACGATGGTTCCACCGTAGTTTTCGAAGCAGCCGCGCCATCGACCACCAGGGTGTCCGGCTGTCCCGGCCTCTGGAGATGTGCCGCTGGAGCTGCCGCCATCGCGAAGTCCGCATCACGCCCTCGTCCAGCTGCAATGCCAGCTCAACGAGGCCGTCTATCGGCTCGGTCGCCGCCGTTCCCGCGTCGAACGCATCCAGAGCACGCAGGATCGCCTCTCGGGACAGCGTCCTGTGCGCGCGTTGCCGAACGCCCTCAGGATCACGCAGCGTATCGGCGCACTCATCGAGAAACAGATCGAATGCCCTGGTCCGAGCCCGAAGATCCGAGAGGATGCCCGAGTGGATGGTGTGCTGCATGGATGCTGCATGAAGCCGATAGAGCCCCTGGACGGGGCCGCGGATCCTCGCAACCTGCCCCGTCGAGGCCAGTCGAAGCCAGAGATGATAGTCGCTGGCCTCCGGGACTTCCGACCGATGCCCTCCAGAAAGCGCGAGCATCGACGTGCGGATCATGACCTCGGGCTGCCGAATGACATTCACTCCACCCGCTGCGCGGCGCCAGACCCAACGCTCACCAGCCCACACTCGCACCGACCGTGTGCCCACGCCGGGCACCTGTGGCGCGGCGCCACGAAAGTACAGACTCCGACCGTAGACGAACGACACGTCAGGATGCCGCTCGAGGACGTCCGCCGACCGACGCAACGATCCCGGGGTCAGCAGATCATCGGGATCGAGCTTGACGACATAAGGGGCCTTCGCTGACGCCAGCGCATCGTTGAACGTGTCGATGTGGCCTCGATTCTCGTCATGGACCTTCAGAGCCACCCGTGAATCGCGAACGACCCAGTCCCTGCTGATCTCCAGACTGCCGTCCGTCGAACCATCGTCGACGATCGTGACATCCAGATCGACACCTTGCTGTGAGAGAACTGAGCGAAGTGCCGCATCCAGATACTCAGCGTAGTTATAGCAGGGGATGACTACGGAGACACGCGGATGTCTCGCCGCAGACCGAGCCACGGAACCCCCCACGGGCCGAAGCCCGTCCTCGCCCGCCGGCGAGTGATGTTCAGCCGCGTCCACGCCTAGACCTCGTTCCTCGAAACATGATCGTTCTCTCCGGGGACAGGTGAGGACTCCGGTTCACGCGTTGCACGACGAGAACGCACCAATCCGCCCAGCCGCACCACCGTCATCTGGAAAATGTCTTTGAGCGCCTCTCGCATGAACATGCGCATTGCGAGCAGCTGGGCGAGGACGACAGCGACTCCTGTGACGAGCACGCAGATGACAGGGTTCAACGAGCCGCACAGCGCATAGACCGCGAATCCGATCCCGCCGGAGACGACCGCGGTGGCCATCGCACGTAAGAAGAGCCACGCAAGCGACCGCCAGCTGGACTCCAGCACGCTCGCCACGAGAGGCCACCGCACGAAGGTGGCGACGATGGCCACCGCCAGGAAGCCGAGAGCCCAGAAGACCAGGCCGTGGCGGGCCATCAATGCCGCCGACAACACAGTGAGCCCGTCGATGACAACGGCGTATATGAACCACACGCCCGGCCGACCGGCGCCATAGAGCAGACCATGATCGAGCATCGCTCCCATGACGAATATCGAGGCGACGGCCAGAACCTGCGAGGTGACGACGCTCGGGCCCCACTTCTGGCCGAACACGCCCGGGAGAAGGATCGGCGACGTGAGCGCAACGAACACCATGACAGGGACGATCACACCGTATGCGAGCGACAGAGATCGGCGATACACCGACCGAAGCCGCACCGGAGCATCGCGGACCCTCGCGAAGACGACGGTGGAGACCGGGAGTATCGCTGCGGCAGTGACATCTTGTGCGATCTGAGTGAGACGCTGCGCGACGTTGAGATATCCCAGGCCCGTCACGCCGAGTGCGGCGGTCACGATGGCGTTCTCCACCAGAGACCTGCCCACCTCGACGATCTCGACACCCACCACCTTGACGCCGAACGAAGCCATCGCCCTGAACTCGTGAACGGAGAAGGAGAGTCCGGGGCGCCAGCGCGCATACATCCAACCGAATACCGATACGACGAGCTGGTTCAGGACCGTCTGGGCAACGAGCGCCCAGACGCCGAAACCCATCAGCGCGATCACGACAGCGGCTGCCTGGCCAACCAGCGCGGCGACGATCGACTGCGTAGCAAGCGCCTGGAAACGCATACGACGTCGCAACAACGACATCGGCACAGTGGTGAGGGTGACGATGAGGACTGCAGGCGCCAAGCCGACCACGACCAACGCGACGTCCGGAACATCGAAGAGAGCAGAGATGAGGGGAGCTGCGGCCACCAATGCACCCGCCAGCACGACACCGATCGCGGACGTGAACCAGAAGGCGGTGCTGAGCATCCGCTGATCGACGTCCTTGGCTTGAACGATGTACGTCGAAAACCCCATGTCCGCCAGCAGATACGCGATCGGCAGCAGGGACAACGCGATGGCGACGGTGCCGAATTCCGCTGGCGACAGAAGACGAGTGAGAATCGCGACGGTGACGAATCCCGTGATCCTGACCGCCCAGCGCTGCGACGCCGTCCAGAGCACCGCGCCGAAGGCCCGATGCGCGAGTCCCGCTTCGGGTGCACCCCCCGGCACCTCGGGGGTGGTCATGTTCCCACCCGCAACTCGCGTTGGTCACGCAGGAACGTCCGGTGGGCTTCGATCCGGAACCACGCCGCCGCCAGGGGCGTTCGCACCACGACGCGATAGAACGTCCGGATCAACCAGTCCGCTGGTGCGACGGATGCGGCGAACGTCGACAGCCTCTCCACGTTCTCGTCGTGATCCTCGTCGTTCGGAAGATACATCGTCTGTCGGAGAGCCTCCCGCGCCAGCCGCCTGCGGGCAAGGCGCTCCAGACGGTTCGCCCCTTTCAGGTGAACGCCGTCGATCTCGAAGAACGCGCGGTACGTGTTCGACCTCGCTACGAAGTCGTCCAGCAGCCCGGAATAGGAAACCGAGTGCATGTTGGAGTCGTGCACCCGGTAATATGCCTGGATCCTACCGTTCACTCGCCCCACATCGGCGTGCGCAGCGGCGCGCATCCAGAGGTACATGTCAGCGCTGTGCGGAAAACGAGGGTCCCATCCTCCACCGAGGTCCGCGAGAAGCTCCGACCGCATGACGACCTCCGGGCTGCGGATCATGTTCCGCCCGCGACGACACATGTGTCCGACCCACTCCTGACCGGACCACTTGGTCCAGGTGAGCGTAGCGCCCGGCCACGATTCGCACTCGTCGGTCGCGGGCGGTGTCGACTCGCTGAAATCCCGCGGATGCCCATAGACGAGACCGATGCTCGGATCGAACTCCATGAGAGTGACAGCCCGGCCGAGGCATCCGGGTGCGAGCGCATCATCGGCCGACATCAGGACAACGTACTTTCCGGTCGTCCGTCTCAGCCCGTCGTTGTACGTCGCGATGTGCCGCATGTTCCGCTCGTGCTCGACGAGCATGACACGATCGTCGGCGGATGCCAGCCTCCGGGCGACATCCAGACTGCCGTCGGTCGAGCAGTCGTCGACGATGATCACCTCGACCTGGACACCCTCTTGGCCGAGGACCGAGCCGACCGCGTCGGGAAGGTACGCACCGTAGTTGTAGTTGGGGATCACGACGCTGACCGTGGGGCGTCGTGAAAGAGGCGCGGGGGTGACCTGGCGACTCACGATGTGCTCCGCGAGACGGGTTCACGGCCCGCGACAACGCGCCGCAACACGTCACCGACGATCTGCTGCTGCTGCTCGGTCAGGTGCGGGAACATCGGAAGCGACAGGATGCGGTCGGCGGCGGCCTCGGCGACGGGGAACTGCCCGCGCCGATAGCCGAGAGCGGCATACGCCTCGGTCAGCGGCACGATCGTCGGATAGTGGATGCCGACCCCGATCCCCGCCCCGCCGAGCTCTGTCATCACGCGGTCGCGTTCTTCGACGCGGACGACGTAGAGGTGCCAGACGTCGACGTTGCCTGGCCGCACCGACGGCGTGCGCACGGCGTCGACGTCGGCGAAGAGCTCCTCGTACCGCGCGGCGGCGGCGCGGCGTGCGGCGTTCCAGCCGTCGAGCCGCCGCAGCTTCGCACGCAGCACCGTCGCCTGCACGGCATCCAGCCGAGCGTTCATGCCGATGTGATCGTGCACGTACTTCACCGAGCTGCCGTGGGCCGCGAGGTTGCGCATCAGCGCCGCGGCGCCCGCGTCGTCGGTCAGGACGGCACCCGCGTCACCGGCGGCGCCGAGGTTCTTGCCCGGGTAGAAGCTCGTCGCCGCGATCCGCCCGAGCGCACCGGCTCGTCCCGCACGGGAGGACGCGCCCTGAGCCTGCGCCGCGTCCTCGATGAGCACGAGCCCGTGCCGCTGCGCGATCGGGGCGATCTCATCCACGGGCGCTGTCTGACCGAACAGGTGCACGGGAACGATCGCCCGTGTGCGCGACGTGATGGCTGCCTCGACGGCATCCGGGTCCATCAGCAGGTGCTCGTCGTCGACGTCGACGAAGACCGGCACAGCCCCGATGCGCGAGGCGGCCTCCGCCGTGGCGATGAACGTGTTCGCCGGCATGATGACCTCGTCGCCGGCCTGGACGCCTGCCGCCCGGTAGGCGAGCTCGAGCGCATCGGTGCCGTTGGAGACGCCGATCACGTGGTCGACGCCGATGTAGGCGGCATACTCCTGCTCGAACGCGTCGACCTCCGATCCGCCGATGAAGCCGGCTGAGCCGAACTGGCGCTGCCAGACCGGCAGCACTTCGTCGGCGATCTCGGCCTGCTGCGCGGCAAGATCGAGGAACGGAACGTTCATGCGGACTCTCCCAGTTCTCGTGCGGGCACTCCGGCCCAGGTCTGCTGCTGCGGCACATCGGTGAGCACTACTGCGCCCATCCCGATCGTCGAGGCCGCGCCGATCGCGACGCCCTGGCGCACCGAGGCGTTCATGCCCAGATAGGCCGCTTCGCCGACCTGGACGCCGCCGCCGAGGGCGACGCCGGCGGCCAGGGTGCTGAAGTCGGAGAGCACGTCGTCGTGTGTGATCGTGCAGCCGGGCATCACCACGACATGGTGTCCGAGGCGGGCGTCGGCGGTGACCACGACACCGTCGAGCAGGATGCTGCCCACGCCGACGTCGCTGGTCGTCCCGACGCGCGCCGACCGCGCCACGTAGGTGGCGTACCGGTCATCGGCCACGCCGAACTTCGTCAGCCTGCGGACCACGTTGCGCCGGCTCGCACTCGGCCCGACGCACACCAGCAGCTGCTCGTCACGTTGTGCGGCCAGGGCCAGCGGCCCGACGACGGGCACGCCCGCCACCTCGGTGTCATGCAGGTCCACATCATCATCGAGGATGCCGACCACGCCGGTGATACCGGCGGCGAGCACTTCGCGAGCAAGACCGCTCGCCCCCACCAGAAGCAGCCCGTCGGTCATGACACCGCCCGGGGATCCCGGAGCACGGCCAGGACGCGGTCCTGGTCGGCGTCGGTCAGCGTGTGGAACAGCGGCAGGATGAGCGTGCGATCGGTGAGCCGCTCGGTGACCGGCAGCCCGTGCGCGGGGGTCAGCTCGCGATAGGGCGGCTGCCGGTGCGAGGCCATGATGCCCCGCCGCGCGGAGACGTCGGCGTGCGCGAGCGCCTCGAGCAGCCCTTCCCGGTCGACCGGGTAGCCGTCTTCGACCTCGACCCAGAACGACTGATAGTTTCCGGTGCCATATTCCGGGTCGTCGACCGCGCGCAGGCCGTCGATCGCCGCGATGTGCTCCTGGTAACGAGCCGCCAACTCTCGCCGGCGCGCGACGATCTCGGGAAGCCGACCGAGCTGGACGAGCCCGACGGCCGCCTGCAGATCGGTCATCCGGAAGTTGAACCCGACCTCGGTGTACTCCTCTGCGGGAGGCAGCACCGACCGGTGGCGGTCGGCTGCAGACACGCTCATGGCGTGTTCACGGAGCGTCTTCGCACGCGCGGCCCACTCGGGGTTCGAGGTGGTGAGCATTCCGCCCTCGCCCGTGGTCAACAGCTTGCGCGGGTGGAACGACCAGGCGGCGATCTCGGCCCCGGCACCGACCGGGCGCCCCTTGTACGTGGAACCCGCACCGCACGCGGCATCCTCGACGACGACGATCTTGAACGGATCCGTCGCCGCGCGCACGTCGTCGAGGTCGAGCGGGACGCCGCCCTGGTCGACGCCGATGACGGCGCGGGTGTTCGGGGTGAGAGCGGCACGCACGGTGTCGCCGGTGATGTTGCCGGTGAGCGGATCGACGTCGGCGAACACGGGGTTCGCACCCACATACCGCACGGCGTTGGTGGTGGCGATGAACGAGAACGACGGCACCACGACATCGTCGCCCGGACGCACGTCGGCGACGATGAGCGCCAGGTGCAGCGCAGTGGTGCAGCTGGTGGTGGCCACCGCGTGCGCGGCCTGCATCGCGCCTGCGAACTCCTCCTCGAACCGCGCCACACGCGGGCCCTGTGCGACCCAACCGCTCGCGATCGTCTCGGCGACGGCGGCGGCCTCTTCCTGGCCCAGCCAGGGGACCATGACGTTGATGCGCTCGCTCATGATGCGCTCACCGCCCGTCCGGCCGCGATCTCGTCACGCAACGGTCGCCACCATTCGACGAGCTGCCGGAGCCCGTCCTCGAGGCCGATCGTCGGCTGCCAGCCGAGGTCGCGACGCGCGGCGCTGATGTCGGCCAGGCGCCGGGCGACGTTGTTGACAGTGCGGGCGGGGCCGAACTCGACGCCGAGGTCGGAGTCCATCACGCGCAGCAACGCCTCGGCGAGCTCGAGCAGGCTCGTCTCGGTGCCGCTGGCGATGTTGTAGGTGCCCTCGACGACATCGCTCTGCGCGGCCAGCACGTTCGCCCGGGCGATGTCGGGCACGCACACGAAGTCCATCGTCTGCTTGCCATCGCCGAAGATCAGCGGCGGCTTGCCGTCGACGATCCGCTCCATCCAGCGCACCAGCACCTCCGTGTACAGCCCGTGCACGTCCATCCGCGGGCCGTAGACGTTGAAGTATCGCAGCAACACGTAGTCGATGCCCTTCATCGCACGGAAACTGCGGACGAGTCCCTCGTTGAACGTCTTGGACGCGCCGTAGAGGGTGTCGTTGTTCTCGTGGTGGTGACGCTCGGTGGTCGGGAACTGCTCGGCCATCCCGTACACCGAGGCGCTGGAGGCCGCGACGAGCTTGCCGACCTTGTGCTCGGCCACTGCCTCGACCACGTTGAACGTTCCGTCCACGAGCACCTCGAGCGCGAGCCGCGGCTCCTCCGCGCACTGCGTGATCCGGATCGCCGCCTGATGGAACACGATGTCCTTGCCGGCGACCGCGTCGTCGACGACCGCCCGGTCGCGGATGTCGCCGTCGATCAGCGTCGCACGGCCGGTGGCGATGGCGTCGTCGAGGTTGGCGAGGCGGCCGCGCACCAGGTTGTCCAGGACGTCGACATGCGCAGCACCGGCCTCCAGCAGTTGATCGACCAGGGTCGATCCGATCGTCCCGGCACCGCCGGTGACGAGGATGTTCGCGCCTTCGATACGGGTCATGACAGTCTTTCGCTCAGGGTGTTCTGGACGGGGTGGGGGATGCCGCCGGTGCTGAGGCTGCCCTTGGCGGCCTCCAGCACGCTCAGCACGCGCAGGCCCGACGCTCCGTCGGTGCGCGCGTCGCGCTTGTCCCGGATGGATGCCGCGAACTCGGCGGTCATGTTGGCCAGCGCTTCGTGCTCGGGCAGTGCGGGCGACCAGGTGTCTCCCAGACGGTACGAGATGTTCGCCGCGCGCGCGTCGGTGGTGGTCACCTTCGACTGCTCGGCGATGTCTACGCCACGGTCGTAGACGCTCAGGCGCTGCTGCGGGTTCAGGTCGTCCCACACGAGCGTGCGCCGCGTGCCGCCGATGACCATCTGCCGGATCTTGGTGGGGCTCAGCCAGTTCACGTGCACATGGGCGATGGCTCCGCCAGACAGCGGCATGGTGAGATACCCCACGCAGGCCCGCCCGGTGCCCAGCGGATCGGCGCCGTGCGCGGCGACGGTGTCGGCGTCGATGCCACCGGGCAGGATGAAGTCGATGATCGAGAGGTCGTGCGGGGCCAGATCCCACAGCACGTCGACATCCGGCTGGATCAGCCCGAGGTTGATCCGCACGCTGTCGATGAACAGGATGTCGCCGAGCGCGCCTTCTGCCACCAGTTCGCGGATCTTCATCACCGCCGGCGTGTAGCAGTAGGTGTGGTCGGTGAGCAGCACCAGGCCGTTCTCGCGTGCGCGGTCGACCATCTCGGTGCCGCGCTCGACCGTGTCGGCGAGGGGCTTTTCCACCGAGACGTGCTTGCCGGCCTGGAGCGCGGCCATGACGATCGGGTGGTGCGTGCGTGCGGGGGTCGCCACGGCGACCGCGTCGATCCCGGGGTCGGCGAGCACGTCGTCGAGGCTCGCCGAGACGGGGACGCCGCCGACGCGGTCCGAGACCTGTTGCGCGCGCGCGAGATCGAGATCGCACACCACCGCGAGATTCCAGTCCGGGCTCGCAGCAAAGTTCCGCGCCAGGTTCGGTCCCCAGTATCCGGCACCGACCACAGCGACGTTGAGTCGTTCAGTCACTGAATTCCTTCTGTCCCGATGCGATGCCCTCCCCTGGCGTCGCACCGAGGCTTCTACTGTGCGGGTGTGTAGAGCACGTCCACCCAGTAGTTGTTCGTCGAGACATTGGAAGGGAAGTTTGTTGAGTAGATCCACGCGCCGCCCTGGGCGGGGATCGTGAACGGTCCGACCGTCGTCTGACTGGCGAGCGTGCCGAGATCGACAGCATATCGGCCGGTCGTGCTGTAGAGACCGACGCGATACTCGACGCCGGGCACGAGGTCGACGGGGCTCGCGAGCTGAGCGGTCTGCCAGCCGTCCGCCGTCTCACTCATGAATTGCACCTCGGCGAGCTTCGTGCCGTCGGCTTTCCACAGGTAGCCGGTGTG
>CALKHM010000150.1 GCA_937988695.1 uncultured Microbacterium sp.
GCACCGAGCTCATGCAGGATCAGCTTCAGCCACAGCTCCGTGGTCTGGTGCTGCACGATGAACAGCAGCTCGTCATGATGCTCGGGGACGCTCAATGGACGCTGCGCCTGCAGCAGGGCGTGCAGCTGCAGGTATCCGCTGTAGGTCATGCGGTCTTCGAAGTCGGTGACGACCGTGTCTTCGATGGCCCTCGTGTTGCGATCGACTCCTTCGTCCACGATCCCACTCTAGGTCGCGCTCGCACCCGCCCGTGGGCATCCTGCCCGGTGCGAGGTCAGATCAGCGACAGCTCGCGCAGCTTGGCCTCGACGTCCGCATTCGACGGCTCGACGTGGTGCGAGGCGTCCGGATACACCACGACCGGGATGTTCGTGCGGCCGGAGATCTCCTTGGCCACGTCGGCCGCGGCGGGGTCGGCCACGAGGTCGATGTACTCGTAGTCGACGCCGAGCTCATCGAGCTGCGCCTTGGTGCGACGGCAGTCGCCGCACCACGCGGCGCCGAACATCTTGAGGGGGACGGAAGTCGTCATGGGTCCATTCTCCTCGCTGCCGGCCGTGGAAAGGCTGAACCACTGAACAGGCGGTGGGTGCCGGCTGACGGATGGGCCAGCGCCGGCTGTGCATATCCACAGCCCCCAGGTGATGCGTGGTTGCGCATGCGACCATAGGAGCACTCCCCTCCGATCGGAAGACCCATGGAATTGTCGATCATCGTCCCGACGTACAACGAGGCGCCGAATGTGGCCGAGCTCGTGCGTCGCACGGCCAACGCGGTACGCGGGATCGAGGCCGAGATGATCTTCGTGGATGACAGCACCGATGACACACCCCAGGTGATCGCCGAGGTCGCCGCGCGCACACCCCGGGAGCAGGGACCGGGCGATGGCTCGGGTTCGCTGCCGGTGCGCCTGATCCACCGGGACGCGGCCGTCGGTGGTCTCGGAGGCGCGGTCGTGGTCGGCCTGAAGGCGGCGGCATCCGATGTCTGCGTGGTGATGGACGGCGACCTGCAGCATCCGCCGGAGGACATCGTCGCGCTGAAGAACCGGTTCTCGGTGGGCGACGCCGATGTCGTGGTGGCCTCGCGGTACATGGATCACGGATCGGCCCGGGGCCTGGCCGACCGCACCAGGGTGTGGGTGTCACGGCTGTCCACGATGCTCACGCGCGCGATGTTCCCGATCCGGCTCCGGGGCGTGTCCGACCCGATGACCGGATTCTTCCTCGTGGACCGGCGCCGCATCGATCTCGCCGGACTGCATCCGCGCGGCTTCAAGATCCTGCTGGAGATGCTGGCGCGTAAGAGCCTGCGCACCGCGGAGATCCCGTTCGAGTTCGCCGACCGGTTCGCGGGGCAGTCGAAGGCGTCGCTGCGCCAGGGGATCAACTTCCTCGTGCAGCTGACCGCGCTGCGGTTCGGCAAGATGTCGTTGTTCGCCGCGATCGGCGCGTTCGGCGCCGTGGCGAACCTCGTGATCATGTGGGCGCTGATCCGGCTGGGGATGAACTACATCCCCGCCGCCATCATCGGCGCCGAGGTCACGATCATCGGCAACTTCCTGCTGCAGGAGCGCTTCGTCTTCCAGGACATGCGCTCGGATGCCTCGGGAGTGTGGTCGCGGTTCGCGAAGTCGTTCGCGTTCAACAACGTCGAGGCTGTGGTGCGCATCCCGATGATCGCGCTGCTGGTGAATACCTGGCACATCTCCAGCGTCATCGCCGCCGGCATCACGCTCGCAGTCGCGTTCGTGGTGCGGTTCATGTTCCATTCGCTCGTGGTCTACGCGCCGCGCTCGGGCGGCAAGCGGTCGCCCGCACGCGAGCTGGTCGACGAGATCGACGCCCAGGCCGTCTCGCCGGGCGAGCTGTAGCCGGCAACGCCGGCATGCCCGGTGCCGCCGGGCATCCATGTCGGCGATGGCGCCTAATCTGTCGGTGACGCGATGCGCGTGAGAACACGACGGAGGGTGGAGCGGTGACGTTACGGACCCGTGCCGAGTACGAGAACGCGCTTCAGGCCCTGGGCATCTGCGTGAGCGCGCGCATCCCGGTGCTGCTGTGGGGAGGCCCCGGCGAGGGGAAGACGGCCGCGGTGGAGTCGATCGCGGGCAGCGGGTGGCATGTGGAGACGGTGATCATCACGCACAGCGAGCCGTCGGACTTCGCCGGTCTGCCGATCGTCTCGCCGGATGGCTCGGTGACGCTGGCCCCGCCGGCCTGGGCGAAGCGGCTCGCCGAGCACCGCGGGCCGTCGATCGCGTTCTTCGATGAGTTCTCGACGGCGTCACCGTCGCTGCAGGCGGCCGCGCTGCGGCCCCTGACCCACTACGAGATCGGATCGCTCCGGCTGCCCGAGACGGTGTCGTTCGTCGCGGCGGCCAATCCGGCCGATGTGGCGGCGGCGGGATGGGAGCTCGCCGCCCCCACCGCGTCGCGGTTCGTGCATCTGGACTGGGGAATGCCCTACGAGGTGTTCGCCGAGGGCCTGGTCACGAACCGCTGGCCGGTGGTGCCGGCCCACGGGATACCGGAGGACTACCCGCGGATCCTCGGCGAGGAGCGGGTCCTCGTGTCGGGATTCCTGCGTGCTCGTGAGTCGCAGCTGTCATCGATCCCGGCGAGCGCCGCCGATCGCGGCCGTGCGTTCCCCACCCCGCGCACGTGGGATTTCGCCGCGCGCCTGAGCGCGTTGGCCCGCGCCGTCGGGGCGAACGAGGATGTGCGACGCCTGCTGGTGGCGGGGAGCGTCGGGGCGCCGGCTGCGCACGAGTATCTGCGATGGGCCGCCGCGCATGATCTCGCCGACCCGGAAGAGCTGCTGGCCGACCCGCAGTCCGCAGACTTCGAGGGAGCCCGCTCGGATCGCGTGTTCGTCGTGCTCCAGGGCGTGCTGGCGGCGGTGTCCCGTGATTCCACGCGCCGGCGATGGTGCGCGGCCATCGATGTGTGCGCCCGCGCGGCCGACCAGGTGGGCGTGGACCCCGCCGTCCCGGTGGTGCGGGCACTGATGCGACCTGCGCTGCGACCCGCCGGGGCGGCCGTACCGCCGTCGATCACTGTGTTCGCACCGGCTCTCGCTCTGGCGGGGCTGCTGCCCGGCACGCCCTGATGCTGAGCCTCCAGCGGCTGGCGGCGGCGAAGCTGTGGATCATCAGCGAGCCCGTGGCCTCCGGTGCGCAAGAGACGCCGCGCGACCTGCCCTACCTCGCCCATGCCCTCTACGCCCTCATCCCGGTCGCCAGCGACGAGGTCGCGCGCATCAGCGTCGACGAGTGGTGGCGGATCTACATCAATCCCGGATGGCTCGACACGGCCGGCATCCCCGAGATCGGCGCAGAGCTCGTCCACATGACCTGGCACCTGCTGGCCGATCACACGGCCCGCGCACGCGACCAGGACGTCGACCGGTCTCGCGCGCGGGCCTGGGGGCGAGCAGCGGATGCGACCGTGTCGCACACGCTCGCGCACGACGACCTCGCACCAGACGGACTCACCACCGCTGCGGAGCTGGCGGCGCCGGCAGGACTGTCGGCCGAAGAGTACTACGCCCGGCTCTGCGGGCTCCCCGTCACCGAGGCGCGCGCCGGCGATGCCGTGGAGCCCCATGAGGGGTGTGGCAGCGGTGCCGACGGCATCCCCCGCCGACACGAACACGGTCCTGACGCCGACATCGGCGCGGTCTCCGCCTTCGACGCCGGCGAGATCCGGCGCCTGGTCGCCATCGACTACCGTGACCATGCGCGGCGGCGCGGGATGCTTCCCGGAGATGCGCTGAGGTGGGTCCGGCAGACGCTAGAGCCACGGATGCCGTGGCGTGCGCTGCTGACCGGGGCGGTGCGGCGAGCCATCGGCTGGGCGGCAGGCCGGGGGGACTACACGTACTCCCGTCCGTCGCGGCGGACGAGCGGTCTTCCCGGGGTCGTGCTTCCCGGACAGCGTCGTCCCGTCCCACGCCTGTCGATCGTGGTCGACACCTCCGCCAGCGTCGACGACGAGCTGCTGGCCCGGGCTCTGGCAGAGATCGACGGGGCGATCGCGGCACTCGGGGTCCCCGGCGCGAACGTGACGGTGTACTCGGTGGATGCCGCGGTGCACACCGTTGCGCGCATCCGCAAGGCGCGGGATGCCAGACTCGTCGGCGCGGGGGGAACCGATCTGCGCCAGGGCCTGCGGGCGGCGACCGACGAACGCCCGCGACCCGATGTGATCGTCGTGCTCACCGACGGCGATACGCCGTGGCCGCAGGATCCGCCTGCTCGCAGCGCGGTCATCGTC
>CALKHM010000151.1 GCA_937988695.1 uncultured Microbacterium sp.
GCGGAGGTGATGGTGATGCCGCGCTCCTGCTCCTGCTCCATCCAGTCGGTCGTGGCGGCGCCGTCGTGCGTCTCGCCGATCTTGTGGTTGACGCCCGTGTAGAAGAGGATGCGCTCGGTCGTCGTCGTCTTGCCGGCATCGATGTGCGCCATGATGCCGATGTTGCGGACCTTCTTGAGGTCGGTGAGCACGTCTTGTGCCACGGGATGTCTTCCTTGTCTTGTCTCGGCCGTTGAGCGAGCGGCATCAGCCGCGAGTCGAAACGCGTTTCGACTCGGCCCTGCGGACCTCGCTCAGCGACCGGCGGTGGGGTGTTACCAGCGGTAGTGAGCGAACGCGCGGTTCGACTCGGCCATCTTGTGCGTGTCCTCGCGGCGCTTGACCGCGGCACCCAGGCCGTTCGAGGCATCCAGGATCTCGTTCTGGAGGCGCTCGGTCATCGTCTTCTCGCGGCGGCCCTTGGCGTAGCTGACCAGCCAGCGCAGCGCGAGCGTGTTGGCGCGGTGCGGCTTGACCTCCACCGGCACCTGGTAGGTCGAGCCACCGACACGGCGGCTCTTGACCTCGAGCGTGGGGCGCACGTTGTCGAGCGCCTTCTTGAGGGTGGCGACGGCGTCCTGACCGCTCTTGGCCTCGACGCCCTGCAGGGCGCCGTAGACGATCGACTCGGCGAGGGACTTCTTGCCGTCCACGAGGATCTTGTTGACCAGCTGCGACACGACCGGCGCGCCGTATACCGGGTCGTTGACCACGGGACGCTTCGGGGCGGGACCCTTACGAGGCATCTATCTCAACCCTTCTTCGCGCCGTAGCGGGAACGAGCCTGCTTACGGTTCTTGACGGCCTGGGTGTCCAGGGCACCGCGGACGATCTTGTAGCGGACGCCGGGGAGGTCCTTGACACGGCCGCCGCGGACGAGCACGAGGGAGTGCTCCTGCAGGTTGTGCCCCTCGCCCGGGATGTAGGCGGTGACCTCGGTGCCGTTGCGCAGCTTCACGCGGGCGACCTTGCGCATGGCCGAGTTCGGCTTCTTCGGGGTGGTCGTGTACACGCGGGTGCACACGCCCGCCTGCTGCGGGTTCGACTTCAGCGCGGGAGCCTTGGTCTTGGAGACCTTCGGCGAACGCCCCTTGCGAACCAACTGCTGAATGGTTGGCACGTTCTTCCTTCTCTGTTGTGCTGCACGGTGACAGCGGTCGTGTCTCCCCCGTGACATCCGGATCGTCGATCCGCACGCCACGGGCTCACATGGATCCACCGGCGCGACAGGATCGTGCCGTGCTTTTCAGTGGTGGATATGCCGTGGGGGTGGCCTGTTCGCAGGCCGTGCCCTGAGCCGCGTGGACCCCGCCTCCCCGTTCTGCGCCGAGGCACAGTAGGAGGAGCGCATGGGCGCACACTGTGTCAATGATACGCGCCCGTGCGGTGCTCGGTCAAACGGCCCGATGCCACCCTCGCCGGCGGTGAGGCTGCCGGCGCGGCCCGGGCCGGCAGTCAGAGCGCGGCGAACACCAACAGGGCGCCGGCGACCAGGGCCACCAGCACCACGGCGGCCGCCAGCACGACGACGGATGCCGTTCGCGAGCGGTGCGCACGCACGGGAGACGCGGGGGGCGCCTGCGGCGGGCGAGGGGCCGGCTGCTGCCGGCGTACCTGCGCCGGCTCGACCGGGCGCGGCCGGTAGATCGCCTGGGAAGGGGCGCCGTCGGTGGCCACGCGCCCCGCGGGCGGCGTGCCCGGCGAGGGGATGCCGCCGGCGGCCCCTCCCTCGGCGCGCACCGCGCGGCGGGGGACGCCATCGTCCGGCCGCGCGCGGTCGACACGGCGGATGTCATCGGCCTGCGGCAGACGGCTGGCGCGACCAGCGCCTCGCCGGGTGTCGTCGTCGGCCTCGTGCGCCTCGACGCCGCGCGCGTGGTCCGCATGGCGCGAGCCGACCGCTGTGTCGTCGGGGTCGTCTCCGGCGCCGGGCGCCTTGGGGCCGGACGCGCTGCCGCGGCGGCGAGAGCCGGGCCTCGTGTCCTCGAGGTCGAGCTCGTCGTCTGCAGCGGGGTCGGGCATCACGCGCCGTCGCGGATGAACCGCAGCTCGGCGTCGCCGAGCAGGAACGCCTCGATGATCGGCAGCGGGCGATGCGGCTCGGCCTCGATCTCGCTGCCGTCGTCATCGATGATCACGACGCCGTTGGTCGAGTCGAGATCGGTGATCACCCAGGTGCCGTCCTTCAGCTCGATCCGCGCGTGCGTCTTGGACACGGTGCGGGTGTCGTCGACGATCGAGATGAGCTGCGCCGAGGGGAAGTCCGGGTCGCTGCTCGGGCGCCGCCCGAGGATCAGCACGTCCTGCAGGATCGAGATGGGCGCTCCCAGCGGCGGCACCAGCATCCACGGCGTGCGTTTGCGCACGGCGATGATGGTCTCGTCGAACGTCTCGTCGGGTTCCGGGAACTCGGGCGCCTGGCGCAGCGCCGACACCGACGACCGCGCCGACATCGGCGCTCCCAGCGACGGTGCGCCCGCGACGGCGGAGACCTCGCCGGACGTGTCGGAGAATCCGGTCGGGTCGTATGACCGCACCTGCGCGGGAGTCGCCGGCGCGGCCGCAGCCGGCGGCGCCCACGGGTCGGGGCGCGGGGCGGGCGTGGGAGCGGCGGGCACGTCGGCGATCGGCGCGGACGGGCGCGGCACGGCGTTGCCGACGTGCGCCGACGGGTCGGCTTCGCCTCGGTGCGGCCCGGCCGGCGCGTCGTCCGCGGGCTCGGGGATGACCTGCACCGTGCCGGTGAACGGTGCCCGGTGACGCATGCGCAGCTCGGCCATCCCGTCGTCGTCCTCGGCCTGGGCGGAGGCGGCCTGGGCGGAGGCCGCCGGGGCGGCCGCGGCCTGGGCGGAGGCGGCCGGGGCGGCCGCGGCGGGGGCGGAGGCCGCCGCAGCCGACGCCGCGGCCCATGCTGACAGACGTGGAGCCGACGCGGGGCCCGCCGACGCGGGCGGGGCGACGGGAGCGGCGGCCGGGGCCGGAGCCGCGGCCGGCCGCGGCGGCGTGGCCGCAAACGACGCAGTCGCGGGCGCGGCTGGCGCCGGGGCGGCGGTGCCCGGCGAGGGCAGCCATGACATGGCGAGTGCGGCCGGGGCGGCCGGCGCCGCGGTGCGCACCGGACCCGGGCCGCGCGGGGCCGCCTCGCGCGCGGGCACCCAGCGGTTGCTCCCCCAGGCGACGACCGACGCCCACACCGGGAACAGCAGCGCGGCCAGTACCGTCATCCCGCCGCCGTATCCGAACCGGACACCGACATGGTGGCACGCGATGATCATCACGACGTACACCGCGACGCCGCCGCCGGGAATGATCAGCAGCAGCACCCACCACCACCCGAAGCCCCCGAGCTGCAGCAGGATCGCGACGTTCAGGAACGGCACCCAGCCCTTCCAGCTCTCCTCGCCGGTCTTGCGGAAGATCGCCGACAGGGCGAGACCGACCCAGATGTAGAGCCCCGCGATGAGCACCAGCGAAGTCAGTGCGGACACGATCAGGGTGGCGAAGGTGATCTGGTTCATTCGTCAGCGGACGCCGCCATGCGGCCGCGCCCCCTCCTCTTCTCGGTACCGGCTCGGGGTGTCACTGCCCGAGCGAACGACTTCAACGATACGGCCGCGAGCACCCGGCGCCATAGCGGCAGGGATGTCGCCATCCGGCGCCGTTCCTCGTCGACGATGTCCCAGAACCGTGCGGACTCCTCGTCGCCCGGCACGCCGTCGGAGAACACCGCGCGGTCGGCCTCGACCGCCAGCACCGTCGCCCCGGGCGAGTCGTGATGCGCGGCGATCTCGGTGCGTGTGTCGTTGCCGGGCGGCGCCCTGCCGTGATCGACGGCGGCATCCAGGTACTCCTCCCACCCGCCGACCATGCGGGCCAGCGGCGTGCGATCCCGCCGCCGCGACCGGCGCCGCACAGCCTTGGCCGCCAGGATCGCCAGGAACGGTCCGACCAGGATCAGCGCGGCGGCCAGCGTCATGCCCGCGATGCGCACGACCGCCCACAGCGCGCCGAGGTCCACGCGCGTGTCATCGTGGCGGGCCGACTCGTTGGAGTCCTGCTTGGTCGGATCGGGCGGGTCGACCTCTTGCGCGTTGTCGGGCCGCACCTGCGTGGAGTTCTCCGGGTCGCGCAGCCTCGTCACGGCGGTGTCGGCTCCCTCGGTGTGCTGCGGGGTGACGTCGATGGGCGTCCACCGCCCCGACGCGTCGCGCACCTCGGTCCACGCGGTGATGTTGCCCCCCGTGCACACGCCGTCCACGCACGGCGGGACGCCCTCGTCGCTGCCGCTCAGCCGGGCGCCCACGACCACACGCGCGGGAAAGCCCAGCTGCTCGGCGATGAGGGCCGCCGCGACCGCGAACTGCTCGTCGTCGCCGGTGGCAGCCACGAGAGACCCGCCCTTCGCCTCGGCCTGCCGGGCCAGCAGGCGGCGGAACATCTGGTCGATGCGCGCCAGTGAATGGCCCGACGTGCTCGGCTGGAAGACGTACCCGGGGCCGAGCGCCTTCACCCAGGCCGCCGCCGACCTCGGCCTGCGCGTCGTCGGCGTCTA
>CALKHM010000152.1 GCA_937988695.1 uncultured Microbacterium sp.
GACGGTGTGGTCCGTGCCCGAGGCGACGGCCCTCACGGGTGCGGCGGCCGTCGCCGCCGGCGACGTGCAGGCCCGCGAGCTCACCCTCTGGCGGGTGTGGCTGCCGCTGGTGCTCGGCGTCGCCGCGGTCCTGCTCGCGCTGAGCGCCTGGCGCGGCGTCCGTGCCGCACACCGCGCCGCCGGCCGCGACCAGCCCGCCGCCGACCCCTCCGCCTCGGACCCCTCTCGAAGGAGCACCCCCTATGCCGTCCGCTGACCGTCCCCGGCTCGTCCTGCTCGCCGCCGTCCTCGGCGCCGCATCCGCTCTGACGCTCGCCGGCTGTTCGAGCACCACGCCCGGCACGCCCGACCCCTCCACGGGCAGCGGTGCCTCGGCCGTCGATATCACGATGACCAGCGGCGGATCCGGTGACCAGTGCGCGGCCAGCACCACCACGGTGGCCGCCGGACCGGTCACGTTCACGGTGCAGAACACCTCGGCGACCGGCATCATCGAGTTCGAGCTGCTGCAGGACCAGCGCATCATCGGCGAGAAGGAGAACCTTGCACCGGGGCTGGCCCCGGTCTCGTTCACCGTCACCCTCGACGGTGGGAAGTACCAGCTGTACTGCCCCGGGGCCCAGAAGGAGTTCACCGACTTCACCGTCACCGGCAAGGCGGCCGCCGCCGGCTCCAGCGACACCGCAGCCCTGCTCGCGGAAGGAGCGAAGGGATACGCAGGCTACGTCAGCGCGCGTCTGTCCGATCTGCTCGACGGGTCGAAGAAGCTGCAGGCCGCGATCGATGCGGGCGACATCGCCCAGGCCAAGACCGTGTACGCGGGCACCCGGCAGTTCTACGAGAAGGTCGAGTCCGACGTGGCCGGCTTCGTCAAGCCCGGCTCGAGCCCCACCGACAACGCGGGCAATCTCGACTATCTCGTCGACATGCGGGCCTCGAACCTCGATCCCGCCGTCGGCTGGCACGGCTTCCACGCGATCGAGCGCGACCTATGGAAGAACGGCAGGATCACCGACGACACGAAGAAGCTCGCCGCCGAGCTCGTCGAGAACGTCACCACGCTGACTGACCTGTCCAAGGACCTCACGTTCAAGCCCGAAGACCTCGCCAACGGCGCGGCAGGGCTGCTCGAGGAGGTGCAGTCGAACAAGATCAGCGGCGAGGAGGAGGCATACAGCCACATCGACCTCGTGGACCTCGCCTCGAACGTCGAGGGCGCACGCCAGGCCTTCGCGTATCTCGAGCCCGGGCTGAAGAAGATCAACGCCTCGCTCACCGAGAACATCACGAAGCAGTTCCAGAACGTCGACCGGGTGCTGGCCGCGTACCGCGACGCGAACGCCCTCGGCGGGTATGTGACCTATGACGAGGCCACGAAGAAGGCGGCCGCGAACACCATCTCGCAGGCCGTGCAGGCGCTGCAGGACCCGCTCTCGCAGATCGCACAGAAGGTGGCCACCGCGTCATGACCCGCGAGCGGGCCCAGGCCGGCGGCGTACCCCGCCAGGGCGTGTCACGACGTGCGCTGCTCGGTGGCGGGATCGCCGCTGGACTCGGCGTCGTCGCAGGCGCCGGCATCGGGGCCGGTGGGGTGCTGGGGTACCAGCGGGTCTCCGCCGCGCAGGCGGACGAGACCATAGACCTGCGGCAGAGCCACCCCTTCTACGCCACGGGCACGCGGATGCCGCAGCCTGGCGTGCGCACGAGCCCCCAGCGCTACTGCGTGTTCATGGCGTTCGATCTCGCCTCCGGTGCTCTCACCCGTGACCTGCAGGTGCTGCTGGCCCGCTGGTCGGCCGCCATCGCACAGTTGCAGGCGGGCAAGACCGTGGGCGCCGTGGTTCCCGTCAGCGGCGTCGGGGCCGGCCAGGACACCGGCGAGGCACTCGATCTCGGCCCGGCATCCCTCACCGTCACGGTCGGGCTCGGCCCCGGCGTGTTCGACGACAGGTTCGGGCTGGCCGGGCGCAAGCCCGCGAAGCTCGCCGAGCTGCCCACGCTGCCCAGCGACCGGCTCGATCCCGCGCTGGTGGGCGGCGACCTGTCACTGCAGGCGTGCGCCGACGATCCGCAGGTCGCCTATCACGCCATCCGCGATCTGGCCCGGATCGCCCGCGGCACAGCCACCGTGCGCTGGACCGTGCTGGGCTTCGGCCGTGCCTCCGCCGGTCCCGACCAGACCACGCCGCGCAACCTGTTCGGGTTCAAGGACGGCACCCGGAACATCGAGTCCGATGCCGACTTCCAGAAGTGGGTGTGGGCGGGGGCCGACCAGGACTGGATGGCCGGCGGCACCTATCAGATCGTGCGCAAGATCCAGATGAACATCGAGATCTGGGACGCCGACGACATCGCCGACCAGCAGAAGATCTTCGGCCGTACCAAGATCGCCGGTGCCCCGTTGTCCGGTGGCCAGGAGCACACCACTCCCGACTTCGCGGTGAAGGATGCCGCGGGCCGCACCAAGATCGACATGCGCTCGCACATCGCCCTGGCCGCCCATGAGAACAACGACGGCGTGAAGATCCTGCGCCGTCCGTACAACTACACCGACGGACTGAACCAGTACGGGCAGCTCGATGCCGGCCTGCTGTTCCTCGTCTACGCCAACGATCCCGACCATTTCGTGCGACTGCAGCGTCGGCTGGGTGCATCCGACCTGCTCAACGAGTATGTTGCGCACGTCGGCTCGGCCGTGTTCGCGGTTCCTCCGGCACCCGCCGAAGGGTCGTACATCGGTCAGCCCCTGTTCGCCTGACCGACGCTCACGCGTGCTGCGACGCCGGCAGCGAGATCGTGATCGTCGTGCCCGCCGCCGACGTCTCGGTCACCTCCACCGCACCGCCGACGCGGCCCGCGGTGTCCTGCACCAGGGACAGGCCGATGCCGAACCCGGGGGGCTGGTCTGCGGCATCCGCAGATCTCGCGAACCGGTCGAAGATCCGCTCCGGGGCGATCCCACGGATGCCGGGGCCGTGGTCGCGCACGGCGATGTGCACCCGGCCACGGGATGCACGCGTGGAGACTTCGACCGCGGTGCCCTCGGCGGAGTGCTTGACGGCGTTGTCCAGGAGCGCCATGAGCGCGCGTTGGAGACTCGCCTCGGGAAGTCGCACGGTCAGGTCGGCGGCGACGGGTTCGGCGTCGATGCGCACGCCGCGGTCGGCAGCCAGCACGCTCATCAAGGCGACGGCGGTCTCGACGACGGGGGCCAGTCGCACTGGCGGCTGACGTCCGGTCGTGGTCACGTCGACGGAGTCCAGCAGATCGCCGACGATGGCGATGAGCGCGTGCGAGTCCTGGCGCAGCTGGCCGACGATCTCGCGATGCGGGTCGTCCGCGTGCAGCGAGCGCTCCAGCACCTGCAGGCGCGCGTCGAGCACCGCCAGCGGGGTGCGCAGCTCATGCGAGGCGTCGGCGACGAATCGGCGCTGCCGGGCCAGGGCGTCCACGAGCGGGGCCACGGCACGGCGGGTGACGATGAGGCTGAGCATGCAGGCCAGCCCGATCGCGAGGCCCCCGACCACGACCGCGCCCACGAGCACGTCCAGGCCGCCCACGTCGATCGTCTCCTCGTGGTGCGCGCGATCGAGCAGGTCGTGCAGCGGGATCTGGTGGAGGACGATCGTGAACGCGCTGACGAGCACGGCC
The DNA here is from genome assembly GCA_937988695.1 of uncultured Microbacterium sp. Lineage (GTDB taxonomy): Bacteria > Actinomycetota > Actinomycetes > Actinomycetales > Microbacteriaceae > Microbacterium. Next base: position 3,652 of record CALKHM010000152.1, read on the forward strand.
AGCACGAGCAGGGATGCGGCGACCGTGATCCAGGCGCCCACCGTCCACGCGGTGTGTCGCACGAGCCGCGCGTCGGCGTCGTGCCGGTGGTGTGCGCGTGTCACATGACTCCCAGCCGGTAGCCGAGCCCGCGCACGGTGGTCACGACGTCGCCGTCGATCTTGCGGCGCAGATAGTGCACGTAGGTGTCCACCGTGCCTGGTGTGTCATCGGCATCGAACACCTGCCGCAGGATCTCCGCACGGCTGAACGTCTTGTGCGGATGCGTCGCGAGCAGCCGTAGGAGCGCGCTCTCCCGGTCGGTGAGGATCAGACGGCCGTCGTACGGGGAGTAGATCGCTCGCGAATCCGGGTAGAACTCCCAGCTGCCGATGTGCACGAGGGCTCCCTCGCCGTCTCTGACCCGGCGGATCGCCCGCAGCCGTGCGAACAGCTCGTCGAACTCGAACGGCTTCACGAGGTAGTCGTCGGCACCGGCATCCAGCCCCTGCACCTTGTCGTGAACGGTTCCCAGCGCCGTCAGGATGAGCGCGGGCGTGCCCACTCCGTCGCGACGCAGCATCTCGATGACCGCGGCGCCCTCCATGCCGGGGAGGCGGCGATCGATCACCAGCGCGTCGAACGACCGGCCGCGCGCGGCTTCCAGCGCGTCGTCGCCGCGACGGACCAGCTGCACGTCGTACACCTCGTCGAGCACGGTCGCCATGAGGGGTCCGAGCTGCGGATCGTCCTCGGCCAGCAGCAGACGCGGGCGGTCACCGGTCATCGTCGATCCCCATGAGGTCCCCTTCCGGATTCCGAGGCCTGTGTGCAGGATACGACGACGCTACTGCCTGGTCGTCTCCACCGATGCGCGGGCGAAGATCGGCATCCGGGTCACCGCGCGGTCGACGGCGATGGACAGCGTGGGCACGAGCACGAGGGAGGCGACGACATCAGTGGGATAGTGCACGCCGAGATACACGCGCGACCAGGCGGTGGCCACCACGATCACGACGGCGATGACGATCGTGACCGCCCGGGCACGGCGTGCGACCAGCGTCAGGACGACCGCCGTGCAGACGGCCGCGGCGAACGCGGTGTGACCGCTCGGGAAGCTGAAGGTGAGCGGATGCACTCCGGCGCTCGCCAGATCCGACCCCGGCCGCGGTCGGCGCACCACCTCCTTGAGCACCTCGGCGATCGTCCACGGCACCACAATGACCAACAGGGTGTGCACGGTCCCGGTCCAGCCGCGGCCGACGAGGATCGCCGTGGCCGCGACGATCAGGACGACGAAGATCGCTCCTGCCGGTCCGAACATCAGGCCGATGGCGTAGGCGGCGACGTCCAGCACCGGGTTTCCCGCCGACTGGACGGTGCGGATCCATGATTGCTCGGTCAGCGACCAGTCCGGGTGGGCCACCAGGAGCTCGCCGGCGAGAAGCACGAGGATGAGCACGGCGGCGGCGGTCAGCAGCGGAGCGAGCAGGGCGGGGCGGGGGCGGGAGGCAGTCATCGCGACGATCCTTTCGCCGTCGTTCTGAGAATCGACTCAGACACTCGTCGCTGCCCGGTGCGGGAGTCGGTTCTTGTGCGGATTCTTAGAGGGCTCGACCGACGATTCCTCCTTGTGAGCGTTCAGATCCCCGCGCGTGGCCGCCGCGATGTCCGTGTCGCCGATCCGTCCGTCATGTTCTGGGTGACCAAGGGCGTGTCAACGGCCCTGGGCGAGGCCGTGTCGGACTTCTCGATCCGGGTGATGCCCCCAGTCGTGGCCGTGCTCCTCGGCTTCGCGCTGTTCGTCGTGGTGCTCGTCCTGCAGCTGACCCGGCATCGGTACGTCCCGGGATTCTACTGGCTCGCCGTGGCGATGGTCGGAGTGTTCGGCACGATGGCCGCCGACGTGGTGCACGTCGTGCTCGGCCTTCCCTATGCGGTCTCCGCGACGGCGTACGCACTGGCGCTCGCGCTGGTGTTCCTCGTGTGGTGGCGCGTGGAGAGGACCCTCTCGGTGCATGCCATCACCACGACGCGCCGTGAGCTGTTCTACTGGGCCGCCGTGGTCGGGACGTTCGCGATGGGGACAGCGGTCGGTGATCTGACCGCGATCGGGCTCGGCGCCGGATATCTGCCCTCGATCGTCCTGTTCGTGGTGCTGATCCTGGTACCGGCCCTCGGATTCCGGTTCTGGCGCTGGAACGCCGTGTTCGCGTTCTGGTTCGCCTACGTGCTGACCCGCCCCCTGGGCGCATCCATCGCCGACTGGCTGGGCAAGCCGCGCTCCGAGGGCGGCGTCGGCATCGGCGCGGGCTGGGTGTCCCTGGCGTTCGCCATCGTGATGAGCGCGCTCGTCGTCGTCATCGCCACCCGTCGCGCGCGCCTGTCCGCCGCACGCGGCCTCGCGGCGGCATCGCTGGCCGAGGAGCGCCCGGCCTGACGGCATCCGCCGAACGCCCAGGCTGCGCACCACCTGCCCGCCCTAGACTCGAACCATGGCCCAGCGGAACACCTGGCAGCGCGAACGCGTGCGCGAGGCGCTCACCGATGCGCAGGCATTCGTCAGCGCGCAGACGCTGCACGCGACCCTGCGCGAGGAGAACACCGGTATAGGCCTTGCCACCGTGTACCGCGCGCTGGCTGACATGGCGTCGGTCGGTGACGCCGACTCGCTGCAGAGCCCGGAGGGCGAGAGCCTCTACCGCGCCTGCTCCACGCACGGCCATCACCACCATCTCATCTGCCGCTCGTGCGGCCGCACCGTCGAGATCGCCGCCACCGACGTCGAGGACTGGGCGCGTGCCACCGCCGCGCGCCACGGCTTCGTGCAGGCCGAGCACGTCGTCGACATCTTCGGCCTCTGCCCGGAGTGCGCTGCCAAGCGTCGCGGGGCCGGCGCCGGGGCGAGCGCGAGCTGACGTGACACGGACGCAGTCCCCGGCACCCCCGCCGCTGACCGCCCGGTTGCCGGTCAGCCCTGCGACCCGTCGCACGGTCACGCTCGGGCTCGGCGTGGCCACGGTCGCCGTGCTGTTCGCGGTCGACGCGCTCGTTCCCGGCCTGATGCCCGGCGCGCCCACCCGCGTGCAAGACGGTCTGACCCTCGCGATCAGCGTGCTGATCGAGTCGTTGCCGTTCGTGGTGCTGGGTGTCGTGCTGTCGATCGTCGTGCAGGTGTGGGTCCCGGCCGGAGCGATCGAGCGGTGGATGCCACGGCGTGCGTGGGCGCGGCGTGCGGTGCTGTCACTGCTGGGCATGGTCATCCCCGTGTGCGAGTGCGGCAACGTCCCGTTCGCCCGTGGCCTGCTCATGCGCGGGTTCAGCGTTCCCGAGACCCTGACATTCCTCGTGGCCGCGCCGATCGTGAACCCCATCGTCATCATCACGACCCACCAGGCATTCGGATTCGACGACGGCGTGCTCATCGCACGGCTGGTCGGCGGCTATCTCGTCGCCAACCTCATCGGTTGGATCTACAGCCGGCATCCCGATCATGACGCCCTGGTCACCGACCGGTTCCGGGACACCTGCGAGCTGGTCATGCACGAGCCGGGCGGGCGGTGGCGGCGCAGTCTCGCCCAGTTCGTCGTCGAGCTGCGCGCCGTGATGCCGGCCCTGGTCATCGGATCGGCCGTCGCCGGCGCCGTGCAGGTGCTCGTGCCGCGCAGCGCCTTGCTTGCGATCGGCTCCAACCCGGTGCTGTCGATCGTGGCCATGATGATGCTCGCGATGATCGTGTCGATCTGCTCGAACGTCGACTCGTTCTTCGCGCTGTCGTTCGCCTCGACGTTCACTCCGGGGTCGATCGTCGCGTTCCTGCTGGTCGGCCCTCTCGTCGACGTGAAGATGCTCGCCCTGCTGCGCACCACGTTCACCACGAGAGTGCTCGCGGGCATGGTGGTGACGGTGCTGCTGACCGCGTTCGCGATCGCCGTGGGGGTGAACCTTGTCGCGTAGGGCGGCGGTGTGGAACCGCTGGCTGGGCGTGGGCCTTGCCTCGTGCCTGGCCGTGGTCACGCTCGGGCTGGCCGTGACCGGACGCCTCGCACTGTACATCAACCCGTCGTCGAACTGGTTCGCGATCCCGATGGCGGTGTTGCTGCTGGCCGGGTCCGCCCTGAGCTTCCTGCTTCCGCTGGGCGCCGAACAGGACCACGGGCACGACCATGGGCACGGCGATGCCGAGCACAGTCGTGCCGCGCGCGACCATGAGCACAGTCGTACTGAGCAGGATCACCCCGTGGCGGCGGGGCGAGCGGGCCTCATGTCGCCTCGGGCCGGCGGGCGCTCGGTGGCGACGGCGATCGGCGTCGCCGGGGGAGTCGCGGCATCCGGCGTGATGCTGTCGATCCTGCTGCTGCCGCCCGCGTCGCTGTCCGCCGAGATCGCGCAGACGCGCGACGTCGGCGCCGCGCCGCTGTTCGCCGGAGCGGATGTCGTCAGCCTCGCCGTGCACGGCGACACGGCCTCGTTCGGGGTCGGCGACTGGGCCAGCGTGTTCGCCACGGCGACGAACCCCGACGCGTTCGAGGGTGACGCGGTCACGCTCGTCGGATTCGTCACGCCGGGTGCGCACGGCGCCTTCGACCTGACCCGGCTGGTCATCACGCACTGCGTGATCGATGCGCAGACCGCGAGCGTGCCGGTCGCCCCCGCGACCGGATCCGCCCCCGCGACCGGTGCATGGGTCGAGGTGACCGGAACCGTGCGGTCCACGGCATCCGGTGCGCTGCAGATCGCCGCGAGCGGCGTGAAGCGCATCGCAGAGCCCAAGGACCCGTATGAGTACTGACGCCACTCGGGGCGGACGGCGCGCGGCCGCCCGGCGGCGTCGCGGTCGTGCGTTCGCCGGCACGTTCGCCGCGGTCGCTGGCACGCTCGCGGTGCTGGGTCTGGCCGGCGCTGCCGCCGGCAGCGCCCAGGGACCGCGGGTGACAGCCGTGCAGGTGGATCCGGCAGCGGCGGCTGCGGCATCCGGCTCTCGCCTGATCGTCACGATGAACCAGTCGCTGCGGGCGATCACGCCGGCGCAGGTCTCGGTGACCCCGGCCACCGAGTTCACCGTCGACACCTCCGGACGCAGCCTCGGCGTGCGCTTCACGCTGCCGTTGCACGACGACACCGAGTACACGGTGCGCGTGTCGCGCATCAGCGGCCTCGGCGGCGGTCCGGTCGCGAGCGTGACGGAGAGGTTCACGACCCCGAAGACGTCGATCTTCCTGCTGCAGCGCGGCCGTGTCGAAGACCGCATCGTGCGTTCCGACCTGTCCGGGACCGATCCCGAGCCGGTCTTTCGTGCCGCCCACATCGAGGACTTCCGGGCCACCAGCAGCCACCTCGTGATCTCCACGCTCGACGCCCGGGGAAAAGCGGCGCTCGTGGTCACCGACCTGCGCGGTCGGCACCAGCGCGAGCTGCCGCTGCCGGGCGCCGGCACGGTCACCCGGCTGCAGAGCGCCGACCGCGGCGAGCTCATCGGCTACACGTACTCCGACGCCGACCTCGGCACCTCTGGTGCTCGTGAGAGCAGGCTGTACACCGCATCGCTGAAGGATGCCGCCGCCCGCACGCCTCCGGTCGAGGTGGCCGTCAGCGGCGCCGAGAAGCGCGTCGCCGACTGGCGCTTCGTGCCCGACAGCGACAGCATCCTCGTTCTGACCTATGACGGGAGGATGCTGCTGGGCAGCCCGTCCGGCCGCGGCGCCGCCGACCTCGGCACCGGGACCGCCATCGACGGCATCGCCCGCGGCTCGTCGGTCGCGGTGGTCCAGCGCGCCGATGGGATGGTGACCGTCGACCTCACCGACGCGAAGGTGGCCCCGCTCGTCGAGGCGACGGCGTCGGGTCGCGCCGTGCCCGGGCACCTGGGCGTGGTCACCCCGCTGCCCGGCAAGGCGGGCGGATCGCTGCGGCCGTACACGGTCCTCGACGTCGCCGGCGGCTCGGGCGGCGGCACGGGTGTGCCGGAGGGGACCACCGTGTACCGGGTGGCCGCCGACGGGGTGTCCGGTGCGGTCTTCGAGATGCCGGTCGCCGATGCGATCCAGCAGATCTGCGTGTCGCCGAGCGGACAGTACGCGGCCGTGACCGTGGCGCCCGACAGCGTGCACAACGACTACGACGACTACCTGTTGCCGATGCCGGTGAAGCTCGTCACCCACATCGTCACGCTGGCCACCGGCCACGAGGTGCACGCCTTCAGCGGATTCGCGCCGTCGTGGTGCCAGGTGCCGCCCTCGCTCGGGCAGTGACGGCCTCGGGCGTGGCCCTGGTGGCGCCGCACGGTTCGGGGCGGGCCGCTCGGGCTCACGCCCAGGCGCGGGCGAAGGTGCGCAGCATCCGGCCGGGTTCGGTGACGGAGACCGCCAGCACGCGCTCGGCGATGGTGTCGTACTCGTTCGTGTCGAAGTAGCCGCCGTCGCGGTAGAACGCCATTCGCTCGGTGAACGGCAGCGGCGTCGACTCGGGGTGGAACTGCGTCGCGTACAGCCGGTCTCCCACCCGATACGCCTGCACGGGGCAGGCGTCGTTGGTGGCCAGCAGCCGCGCACCGGGTGGCGGAGCGCCCGAGCCCTCTTTGTGCGCGGACAACGCGATGAAGCGCTCTGGCAGGTCGCAGGTCAGCGGATCATCCGCCGCCTCCGGCGTGAGGCACACCGAGGTGGGGCCGGTGGGCTCGGGGAACTTCCGTGACACCTCGCCACCCAGCATCCGGGAGACCACGCCGATGCCGTAGCAGGTGAACAGGGCCGCCGTGCGGGATGCCGCCGCTTCGGCCGCCACGGCCTCGAGGTCTGCCTCGACCCGGCGTTGCACCTCGGACTTCTCGGCATCGGTGACGTTGAACGGACTGCCTCCGACGAGGAAGCCCGACCACCGCTCGAACGCGTCGTCGGGCAGCGCTTCCCGGGTGAGGTCGTGCACCTGCAGCTCGCCGTCGTCGAGCCCCGTCTCGGTGCGGAACGACGCGTATTCGGCTCGGGCCGCGTCGCGCTGGGGGCGCACGCAGAGGTAGACGAGCGGCATGGCGCGATTCTATGGCCTGCCTCCCACCCCCCTCCTGCGCCAAATTCACATGAATTTGGCGAATGCACATCAAACTGCGGGCGGTTTGATGTGCATTGGGCGGTTTGATGTACATTCGCGGGTGGGTGTGGGCGAGGATGCCGCGTCTCGAGGTGGACGGCGTGGTGCGACGACGCGCCGCCGGGGCTCGCGTTGCGGGCTCGGCGCTTGTGTTGCGCGCCGGGATGCCGGCTGGTCCTGGTCCCTGGCACGGCGACGGCCCTGGCCGGTCCTGGTCGGTCCCCGGCACGGCCGCGATCCGATGCGGGCGTATGGTGGGAGCGGGCACTCCGCCTCCACACGCCATGACAGACACGACCTCCGACGCCGCCTCCGTGGCATCCCTGCGCTCTGTCGCTCGCGACGAGTTGTACGGACTTCCCGTCGACATCGCGCCACGGCTCCTCGGCGGAGTGCTGACGGTGACGGTCGATGCGGGCACGCCCGATGCCCAGACCGTCTCGCTGCGCATCACCGAGGTGGAGGCGTACCACGGCAAGGGGACCGGGCCCGTGCCCGATCTCGGTTCGCACGCCCGGATGGGGTACACGAAGCGCAATGCGACGATGTGGGGCGATGCCGGTCACCTGTACGTGTACCTCAGCCACGGCATCCACTCGTGCGCGAACGTCGTGTGCGGCCCGGAGGGTGAGGCAGGGGGAATCCTGCTGCGGGCCGGCGAGATCGTCGACGGTGTCGAGATCGCCCACCGCCGCCGGCCTGCCGCGCACACCGACCGCGAGCTCGCGCGCGGGCCAGGGCGGCTCGGTGATGCCATGGGACTGCGGCACGCTCTGCACGACGGCATCGATGTGATCGAATCGGCGCCGTTCGGTGGAGCCGTGGCGCGGCTCGCGCTGCTCGACGAGCCGCTGCAGGATGTGGCATCCGGGCCCCGCGTCGGAATCGCCGGCCTTGCCGGGACCGACGCGTTCCCCTGGCGCTTCTGGATCCCTGGCGACCGCACGGTCTCGCCGTTCCGGTGGGGGCGCGGCGCCGCCGAGGCGGCGGCCGCACTCGCGGGCTGACGGCGCGGCCTCGCCAGGCGTTCCTGCCGTGCCCTCCGCCCCGGTTCGGCGTGTACCCCGGAGCCGCCCAGAGGGACGGCCCGTGCCAGGAAGTGACTTCCTCGACGAACTCGGATATGGTCGGCCGGAATACCCGCCAGCTGGACCGAGGGAAGCGAGTATCACGATGGCTGACAAGCACAACGCGAAGAAGGCCCCGCAGACGACGCTCAAGGAGAAGCGCGCGCAGAAGCGGGAGAAGGCCGGGGAGAGCACGGCGAAGGCGCGCAAGCGCTGACGCCGCTCGGGATGCCTCGGGTCGGCCGCCGTGGCAGGTCCGAGGCATCCCCCGGCACGTGCCATGGGGGTGAGAACCGCCTTCTGGCCGGGAATCGCTGCGCCGCACGGGCTCCGGTGGGTGGTGGCACCCGTCCGCAGGAAGGCGCGTCGCGCCGTGCTAAACTCTCCTCTTGTCTGCGCGCACTCCAGCGTGCAGTTCGCACCCTCCCTCTGATCAGCGGCCGGAAACGGCCGTGTTTCGGGCTGGGTGCAGACAAGGGATCTTGGGTGAGGCCGTTCGGCCTCACGGTACAGAAGGAGACATCACCATGGCTGCAGTGTGCCAGGTGACCGGCGCGGTTCCCGGCTTCGGTCACAGCATCTCGCACTCGCACCGCCGGACGAAGCGCCGCTTCGACCCGAACGTGCAGAAGAAGACCTACTATGTGCCGTCGCTCGGTCGTAAGGTCACCTTGAACGTGTCCGCCAAGGGCATCAAGGTGATCGACGCGCGCGGCATCGAGTCGGTCGTGAAGGACCTCATCGCGAAGGGTGTGAAGCTCTGATGGCGAAAAAGGCTCAGGACGTTCGTCCGATCATCAAGCTGCGTTCGACCGCCGGCACGGGATATACCTACGTGACGCGCAAGAACCGCCGCAACAACCCCGACCGCATCGTGCTGAAGAAGTACGACCCGGTAGTGCGCAAGCACGTCGAATTCCGAGAGGAGCGCTGATCTCATGGCGAAGAAGAGCAAGATCGCGCGCAACCACCAGCGCGAAGAGGTCGTCGCCCGCTACGCCGAGAAGCGTGCCGAGCTGAAGAAGCAGCTCGTCGACCCGAAGTCCACCGACGAGCAGCGCGAGGCCGCTCGCGTGGGCCTGCAGAAGCTGCCCCGCGACGCGTCGCCCGTGCGTCTGCGCAACCGCGACGTCATCGACGGTCGCCCGCGCGGTCACCTGTCGAAGTTCGGCATCTCGCGCGTGCGCTTCCGTGACATGGCGCATCGTGGCGAGCTGCCCGGCGTGACCAAGTCGAGCTGGTAAGTCCAGCTCGACGTGGCGAAGGCCGGAGCCCCTCGGGGGCTCCGGCCTTCGTCGTCCGGCCGTCGTCCGGCCGTCGTCCGGCCGTCGTCCGGGCGTCGTCCGGCCGTCGTCCGGCCGTCCCTGGTGAGGATGCTTCTGACCGACGAGGGCGTGGGTAGCACCCGCTCCCTCGTCCGTCAGAAGCACCCTCGCGGGGCGCGGGCCGGGGCTCACTGAGGATGCGCCAGTCACACCAGTCACATCTGTCACAGGATCCCGTACGACACGCCGACTGAATCTGCGACGGATGCCGTGAAATCCGCGTGATTCCGCGGATTCTTGGTACATTCGTCGCGGTCGAACAGACCAGCCGGGGGGCACACGGTCCTTCGGTTCCGTAGACAAAGGCGGCGGGTCCGCCGTCTGGAGGACACACCCACATGGCTGACAAGTCCATCACCAAGACCGAGCTCGTTGCGAGCATCGCGAGCGCGACCGGCCAGAGCCAGTCCACCGTCTCGAGCGTCCTGGACTCCCTCTTCGCCACGGTCTCTGAGGCCGTCGCCAAGGGCAGCAAGGTCTCGATCCCCGGCTGGATCGCCTTCGAGCAGGTCGCGACCGCTGCCCGCACGGGCCGCAACCCGCAGACCGGTGCCGAGATCAAGATCCCGGCGGGCAAGCGCGTGAAGGTCACCGCCGGCTCGAAGCTGAAGGCCGCCGTCAAGTAACGACGAACGCCGAGAAGGGGATGCCGCGGGTTCGTGGCATCCCCTTCTCGTATCCTCCGGCGGGCGTCGCCGTCCCTCAGCCCGCTTAGGCTGGAGGGGTGATCCCCACACCCTCTCCTCGCGAGGTCGTCGCGCCGCGCGGAGGCTCCGGGCCCGCGGGCTCGTCGCGCACGTTACGGGCGGCCGGACCCGCGCTCCTCGTGGCGGCCGCGCTCGTGGCGGTGCTGTGGGCGCTCGCGTACGGCGGCGGTGCGGCACCGCTGCCGCTGGGCGATCCCGGACCCGGCGTCCGGTGGGGGCTGCCCCTGGTGACCATGGTGGTGAACCTCACCGCGGCCGGGATGTGCGGGGCGCTCGTGATCGCCTTGTTCGCGCTGCGCGCTGACGAGAAGCCCTTCGAAGTGGCGTTGGGAGTGGCATCCGTCTCGGCGGCCGTCTTCACCGTCGCGTCGGCCGCGACGGGGTTCTTGACCTTCGTGCTCACGTTCAACCCGACGGTCGGTCTCGACAACACGTTCGGTGGGCAGCTGGGCACGTGGCTGACCACGACCGAGGCCGGCATCACCTGGCTGATCACGACGCTGGCAGGCGCCGTGCTCACGATCGCCGCGTTCGCCGTGCGGGGCTGGACGGCGACCCTGTTCGTCGCGGTGCTGGCGCTGGCGAGCCTGGTCCCGATGGGCACGCAAGGTCACTCCGGCTCGCTGGCGTCGCACAACATCGCGGTCACGGCCATGATCCTGCACATGATGGGCGCCGCCGTGTGGCTGGGCGGACTCGTGCTGCTGGTGATCGTGCGGCCGATGTTCGAGCGCGACCGGATGGCAGACGTCATCAGCCGGTATTCGTCGATTGCGATCGTCGCGTATGTCGTCGTCGCGGTCTCGGGCGTCGCCCGCGCACTGATCGGTCTGGGCGGGCTGAACGGCCTGTTCGACTCGGGCTATGGCACGCTCGTGCTGCTGAAGGCTGCCGCGCTTGTGCTGCTCGGGCTGCTGGGCGCCGTGTACCGCACCCGCCTGATCTTCCGGGTGCGGCAGGAAGGGGCATCCCGTCGCTTCTGGGGATTCGTGGTCGTGGAGCTGGCGATCATGGGGATCGCCAGCGGGGTCGCGGTCGCGCTGGCCCGCACACCTCCGCCGGCCGGCGCCGAGGTGCCGCTGTCGGAGACGCCGGCGGAGATCCTCAGCGGGTCGCCGCTGCCGCCCGAGCTGACCGTCGCGCGCTGGTTCACCGAGTGGGACATCGATCTGCTGTGGGCCCTGGTGTGCGTGTTCGGGATCTTCTTCTACCTCGCCGGGGTGCGCCGACTGCGTCGCCGTGGTGACTCCTGGCCGGTCTACCGCACCGTGTTCTGGGTGCTCGGCCTCCTGCTGCTGGCGTGGGTCACCTGCGGACCGCTGAACGCCTACCAGGACTACCTGTTCAGCGTGCACATGCTCGGCCACATGCTCCTGACGATGGCGATCCCGCTGCTGCTCGTGCCGGGGGCGCCGGTGACCCTCGCGCTGCGTGCGATCGAAAAGCGGCACGACGGCACCCGCGGTGCACGCGAGTGGATCATGTGGGCGGTGCACAGCCCGTTCGCGAAGATCATCACGAACCCGGTCGTGGCGGCGGTGATCTTCGCGGGCTCGCTGTGGGTGTTCTATTTCACCGACCTGCTGCGCTGGGCGATGTACGACCACCTCGGACACGAGTGGATGATCGCCCACTTCCTCATCTCGGGATACCTGTTCGTGCAGTCGTTGGTCGGCATCGACCCGGTGCCGTCACGGCTGCCGTATGCGCTGCGGCTGGTCGTGCTGATCCTCGTGATGGCCACGCACGCGTTCTTCGGCATCACGATCATGATGCAATCGGGGCTGATGGTCGCCGAATGGTTCGGTTCGATGGGACGCACCTGGGGGGCGACCCCGATGGCGGATCAGTATCTCGGCGGGGGGATCGCGTGGTCGGTCGGCGAGATCCCGACGCTGATCCTCGCGGTGATCGTGGGGATCCAGTGGGCATGGACCGACGAGCGGCTGCAGCGGCGTCGCGACCGGCACGCCGACCGCACCGGGGACGCGGAGCTCGCCGCATACAACGAGCGCCTCGCCGAGCTGGCCGAGCGCGACGCGCGTGCGGCCGAGCGCGATGCGCGCCTGAACCTGTAGCTCCCGCCGAGGCGCGGGCGCGGCGGTGGCGGTGCGTCGCGTGCGCCGCGGGCGTGCGGTGCGTCGCGGGCGCCGCCGGCGTGCGGTGCGGCGAATTCATGTGAAATTGGCGAATGCACACCAAACCGCCGGCAGTTTGATGTGCACTCGCCGAATTCATGTGAATTTGGCGCAGGGGCCGCGGGATGCCGCGTGGCGAAGCGGCGCGGGCGCGTCAGTCGGACCCGGGCTCGCTCACCCGGATCGAGGCGGTGCCGTCGAGGCCGATGTCGATCGTGCCCACCATCGTGAACGGCACGTCCTCGTCCACATGAGTGATCGACCCGTCGTAGATCGCCAGGATGTCGACGACGATGTGCGCCGTGCCCCCGGTCGGCGGGATCGCCCAGCCCTCTCCGTCGGGCACGACGGTCACCTTCGGTGGCGTCTTGATCGACCACTGCGGAGGGTCGGCGATGCGATTGTTCACGACGTACCCGAACGGGCACCCGGTCGGCTGCAGCACCTGTTGCGTGGCGCACTGGTTGAGGAAGTCGTTGACCCGATCCTGCACGACCGAGACGAACTTGTCGGTGGGCTTGGTCTGCAACTGCACAGGAACGTTCTTCATCGGTGCATCGGAGAGCACCGCGACGCCCTGCGAATACGAGATCGTCGTGTCCACGCGCACGGAGTACAGGCCTGGCGAGAACACGAGCATCGGCACGGCCTTGGCCGGATCGACGGATGACCCGGCCGGGGCGACCTGCCGCTTGTCGAGTCGGAAGTTGTTGACCTGGAACGACATCGAACCGTGCACGGTCAGGTCCACCACGGCCAGAGGGCTGCGCGCGAAGCGCCAGGTCGGTATGAATCCCGCCCAGCCCTCCCGCCGCACCGAGAACGTGGTGGTCCCCGGATATCTGCCGGCCTTGTATGTCGCAGTGACCTCGGTGGTGGCGCCGGACGTGGTCTCGGAGATGATCCGCACATCGGTGAGCGTTGCCAGCGCCGCCTGCCGCAGGAGCGCGTCGGAGGCGTTCTCGGGGAGGCCAGCCGCCTGCAGAGCGGATCGGTCGATCGCGACGCCGGGGACCTCGAGCGCGTCGGCCGCGTGCCCGGTCGACAGCAGTGAGAGGTAGTGCTGTACGAACGCCGACGGGCTGTACAGCGCACGATACAAGAAGAAGCCGCCCACGCCCATGGCCGCCAGCAGCACGACGACCGCCAGCGAGATCGCGACGAGGTCGCGGGCGAGGCCGGTCGCGCGGAGCGGGATGCCGGGTGCGGCCGTTGTTGCTTGGCCGAGATCGTCCACGGTTGCGGGCGCCGCCTGGACGGTGCCGACCGGGGGCGCAGAAACGGTGTCGATCATGCTCGCCGAGGGCACGCTGGAGGAGGCGCCCTCGGGCGTCGATGCGTCCAGCGCCTCCCTCTCCACGGATCCAGTCTAAGAAAACGCTGGGGGGTGAGCCTGGGGAATGTCGCAGAACGACGGCGGGCGTGTGATCGCGCGCCGCGCGTCGGTGGCTGCCGCACGGCGACGCCTGTGGAATGTCGGCCAGTCCGAGGCATCCGTCCGCCTACGATGGATCGGTGAGCATCCCCGCCCTGTCCGCCGAGCAGGAGGAGGTGTTCCGCCTCATCGAGGACACCCGTGACCACGTCTTCGTCACGGGCCGGGCCGGTACCGGAAAGTCGACGCTGCTGCAGCATCTCGCCTGGAACACGCAGAAGCAGGTCGCCGTGTGCGCGCCCACCGGAGTGGCGGCGCTGAATGTCGAGGGGCAGACGATCCACTCCCTGTTCCGGCTGCCGATCGGGCTGATCGGCACGAAGGACGAGCCGCAGTCCGACGCCACCCGCAAGCTGCTCAACGCGATCGACACGCTCGTCATCGACGAGATCTCGATGGTCAACGCCGACCTGATGGATGCCGTCGACCGGGCTCTGCGGACCGCACGCGGTCGTCGCGCCGAGCCGTTCGGCGGAGTGCAGGTGGTGATGTTCGGCGATCCGTACCAGCTGGCGCCCGTGCCGCCGCGCGGCGACGAGCTGCGCTATGTGAACGACCATTACCGGTCGTTCTGGTTCTTCGATGCGCACGTGTGGGCCGGCGAGACTCCGGATGCCGCGGGCCTGCTGGACCTCGGCAGGCACGGTGCCGAGCTGCACATCCGCGAACTGCACGACATCCACCGCCAATCCGATCCGGGCTTCAAGGCGATGCTCAACGCGGTGCGCCATGGACAGGTGACGGCCGACATCGCCAAGGTGCTCAACGACACCGGTGCGCGTCGTCCTCCCGAGCCGTCCGGCGACGAGCCGCCGATCATCACCCTTGCGACGCGGAACGATCGGGTCAACGCCATCAACCAGCGGCATCTGAATGCGCTGCCCGGCCGCGCGCAGACCGCGATGGCCGAGATCAACGGCGACTTCGGTCGCGGCGACGCGTATCCTGCCGATGTCGAACTGCAGCTGAAGATCGGCGCGCAGGTGATGTTCCTGCGCAACGACATCGCTTCGCGAGGCGAGCCGCCGCGATGGGTGAACGGCTCGATCGGCACGGTCACGCGCATCGCCGGTGACACGGTTCGGGTCGAGATCGACGGCGAAGAGCACGACGTCGAGCCGACCGTCTGGGAGAAGTTCCGCTACGCGTACGATCCGGCAACCAAGGCGCTCTCACGCGACATCGCGGCCGAGTTCACGCAGTTCCCGCTACGGCTGGCCTGGGCTGTGACGATCCACAAGTCGCAGGGCAAGACGTACGATCGCGCGATCATCGACCTCGGCTCGGGTGCCTTCGCCCCGGGGCAGACGTATGTCGCGCTGTCGCGGCTGACCGCGTTGGACGGCCTGTATCTCACCCGCCCGCTGCGCCCCCGCGACATCCAGGTCGATCCGGATGTGCAGCGGTTCATGGCAGGCGCTCGGCTGCCCGCATCCTGACGCCCTTCGGCGGGGCGGCTCCACTCCGGTCGGCACGTGCGTCGCGCGCCCTCCTACGGCGAATTCATATGAATTTGGCGAATGCACATCAAACCGTCGCCAGTTTGGTGTGCATTCGGCGGTTTGATGTACATTCGCGGGCCCGGCCCGCACCGCCCCCCTCGCGGCGCCGGCCTCGCCCAGACGCGCCCCGGCCGCTTCGCGGCGCCCAGCGCCCCGCCGAGCGCGAGTGCCCCGTCGAGCGCCAGCGCTCGCCCGCTTCGCGGCGCCCCGCCCCCGAGCGCGAGCGTCCCCGTCGAGCGCCAGCGCCCCCGTCGAGCGCGAGCGTCCCCGCCCCCCAGCGCGAGCGTCCCCGCCGAGCGCGAGTGCCCCGTCCCCGTGTGAGTGCCCCGCCGAACGATCCCGCCAGAGTCCCGACCGGCCCGCGCCCGACTCAGGCCGCGCGCCTGGCCCGCGCCAGATCCTCGAACAGCTCGGTGTTGAAGCGGTAGGCCAGCAGCACCTCGTCGATCACGCGCTCGCGTTCGACATCGTCCCAGAGCGCGGCATCCAGCTGCTCGCGGTACACGTTCTTGAAGTCCGCGGGGTCGGCGATGTCGGCGAAGATGTAGAACCCGATGCCGTTGGTCTCGAAGCCGAACTGCCGCTTCATGATCCTGCCGATGTGGAGCCCACCGGACAGATCTCCGAGGTATCGCGTGTAGTGGTGAGCGACGAATCCGCCCGCCCACACGGCACCGACCTGCGAGATCCGCTCGACGTAACGGCGCGTGCTCGGCAGCGGCTCGATGCGATCGCGCCAGTCCGGCCCGATGAGGAACTCCAAGTCGGCCTCCAGCGCCGGGAGCCGGGTGAGGCGATCGCTGATGAACGGAGCCGCAATCGGATCCCGCCGCATTCTCTCGGCTGCTGCCTCCAGCGCCGCATAGATGTACCAGTGCTGGACGACGAGGGCGACGTAGTCCTCGCGGGTGCCCTGGCCGCGCAGCAGGTCGGCCATGAAGCCGGAGTGCTCGCTTCCGGAGTGGGCGGCACCGGAACGTTCGCGCAGGGCCGTCGAGAAGGGGATCGGCTCGGACATACCTTCATTGTAGCTGAAGATAAGGCATGCCTAACCAATCTCTTTACCGACCGGAGCGACGCTCAGTGCACGCGAGGTGCGATGCCCAGCCGTGCGCACGCCTCGCGATAGACGAGCACGACGGCCTTGCGCACCGCCGGACGCTCGGAGATGGCACCCCCGGGCCATGGGACCCGCACGGTCGTGGTCGTGGCATCCGGCGCCCTGGCCTCCCAACGGCCGGCCTCGCCGTCGAGCCCGACCATGCGCGCCGTCACCGCATCGGGCCGTCCGAACGCACGGACGATCAGCAGATTGTCGTCGGCGTGGTCGTCGTTCATGTGACGCAGGATCGCAGTGACGGCATCGGCGTCGAAGTCGTGAGGCATGCGTCAAGCGTACGAAACCCTGGGAAACGTGCCCTGGACGCAGGCTCGGAGCATTCCGCCGCGTGTGTTTGAATGCTTATGCGCGATCTTCGGGGGTGAGGATGCCGGTACGCACCAGAATCGGACGCGCCGCTGCGGCGGCGGCCTGCGCACTGGCGCTCGCCCTGGGGGCGGTGGGATGCTCGAGCGACACCGCGGTCCCCGGCCTGGCCTCGCTCGCTCCGAGCGCGCACCTGCCGAACGACACGCAGAAGCAGTTGCAGAGCGCGGTCGACAACGCCCTGAGTGCGACCGGAGCGTCGGGTGCCATCGTCGGGGTATGGGTGCCCTGGAGCGGCAGCTGGGTGACCGGTGTCGGCACGGTGGCACCGGGCAGCAAGACGCCCGTCGACGCCGACATGACGTTCCGCGCAGGACCGGTCACGCGCGCGATGACGTGCGATGCGCTGTACGAGCTGGCAGCGGCCGGCACCGTGCATCTCGACGACCCGATCACCGACTACATCGGCGGGATGCCGAAGTACAGCGACATCACACTGCACGAGCTCTGCGACGGAACGAGCGGACTGGGCTCGTACGGCGCCATGCTCAGCGGGCAGTCGCTGTCTACGCCCAACCGGCAGTGGGACGCTCGCGAGCTCGTCGGGTACGGGGTCGGACAGGTCAACGGCGACGTCGCGCCGGGCAACGCCTATCGGGACTCCGACGCCGGCTATGTGCTCCTAGGGCTCGCGCTCGAACGTGCGAGCGGTCAGACCGCGCAGCAGCTGCTGCAGCAGCGGGTGTTCGGCCCGCTGGGTCTGTCGCGCACGACGCTGCCGGGCGCCACAGCGGCCGAGCCCACGGTCGACGGGTCCACGCCGTTGCGCGGCTTCTACTTTCTGAAGAAGGAGTCGGGCTCGTACGCCTGTGACAAGCCGGTCGAGATCACCGAGCAGTCCGCCAGCTACGGTTTCACCGATTCCGGTGTCGTCACCGACATCCGTGACCTCGCTGTGTATGCGCGGGCGCTGGCATCCGGCGCACTCGTGAAGGACAAGAACAGGTTCGCCCAAGCGCTGCCGGCGACGGCGAATGCGCCGAGCTGGTTCACCACCCGTGGCGGAGCCGTGCAAGCCGGCCCGTTGATCGGCGAGTACGGCTCTACCCGCGGATACCTGACGGCGGCGTTCTCCGATCCCGACAGCGGGCTGACCGTCGCCGTCGTGTTGAACAACTCGTCCGCCGGACGCAACGCCATCGTCGACCTCGCCCGGGAGCTGGCCGCAATCGCCGCGAGCACGCCTGCCACAAGTGGGAAGCAGGCGGCCGCCGTCGGCCTGCCCTGGACTGCTGCGCAGTTCCACGACGCGATCAGCGGGTCGGCGACCTGTCCTCCGGCGACGACCGCGACGAAGGCTCCGGCGAAGAAGTGACCGGCACGGCGCGCTCCGGCGCCGTCTGGGCCACCGGCCTGGTGGTCGCGGGCGAGATCTGCATGGATGCCGGCGCGGCGATCGCCGTGCTGGTGTTTCCCACGGTCGGACCGTTGGGGATGGTCATGCTGCGCCTGGTGTTCTCGGCGCTGGTGCTGCTCGCGCTCACCCGGCCGCGGTTGCACGGCCATACCCGCGACGATTGGCTGTCGGTGCTCGGGTACGGCACGGTGCTGGCCACGATGAACGGACTGTTCTACCTCGCGCTGGACCGGCTCCCCCTGGGCGTGACCGTCACCATCGAGGTGCTCGGCCCGCTCGTGCTCTCGATCGTCGCGAGCAGGCGTGCATCGGCGTGGCTGTGGGCGCTCATCGCGTTCGGTGGGGTGCTGTGCCTGGGCGGCGGGGGATGGGACCGCATCGACCCGCTCGGAGTGCTGTTCGCCCTCGCTGCGGCCACCAGCTGGGCGTTCTACATCCTCGCCGCCGCGCGCGTGGGCCGGCGCTTCGCAAAGCTCGACGGGCTGGCCATCGCGATGAGCATCGGGGCGCTGCTCTCCTTGCCGTTCGGGATCGTCGCCGCGGGTGCCGCGCTCATCCGTCCGGAGGTTCTGGGGCTGGGGGCGGCCGTCGCGCTGCTGTCCAGCACGATCCCATACGCTCTCGAGCTGGTCGCGTTGCGGCGGCTGCCGGCCTCGGCGTTCGCGATCCTGATGAGCATGTCGCCGGCCACCGCAGCGCTGGCCGGACTGGTCCTGCTCGGCCAGCAGCTGGCCGTGCTGGAGCTTGCCGGCATCGCACTGGTCATCGTCGCCGGGGTCGGAGCGGTGCGCTCCGGGATCGCCCAGGTCGAGGCATCCGTCGCGGTCACTCCCGTGAGCACGGCGACCGGGCCCCTCACGGTGCCGGGAGCGATGGTGGCCGATCCCGCCGGCCCGCTTGCCGCATTGAACGGGCCGTTGACCGGCCCGGTCGAGACGCTTCCGCCCGTCGACGGACCTGAGGAGCCCTTCGCCGAGCCGTTGGCGTAGCGCCGCGTCAGGGCGGGCGGCCGCGCGCGGCGGCCGCGGCTCGAGCGCGGACCCACGGCTACTCGGAAAGGCGCTGGTCGGTGTTCGTGTAGTGGATCGAATCCGCCGTCGAGCCCACCAGGCCCAGGGTCGCGCGCACGAGCGAGGGGACCACGCCGTCCTTCGGAGGCGGGGTGTTCGCGCCCAGCGTGTACGACCTGCCGTCGGCGGTCGTCGCCGTCAGCGAGTTGACGTACACCGCGACATGACCCTCGAGCGTCATCGTGTCGGCGGTGGTGACCAGACTCGGCCCCGTCGCCGCGCGTACGGTCAGGGCGAATCCGCCGATCACGATCCGGTCGGCGCGCAGACGGATCGCGTCCACGCGCGTGCCGTCGGCGAGCCGCACCTTCACCAGCGTGACGCCCTTCAGCCCTGAGAACGAGATCGACGTGGCGCCCAGCTGCGCGGAGGGCTGAGTGAACACCGCGCTGTCGTCGTCGCCGGCAGGCGACCACTCGGGGGCCGGTGCGCTCGGCGCCGGCGTGGGCGCCGCATCGCCGTTCCCAGCATCGGTGCCGCCGGTGTCCGCACGGCCCGTTCCGCCCGCCCGTCCGGGGAGGCTCGGGGTGGATGGCGCCGTCGGGTTCGTCGTCACCGGGCTCGCCGACGGTGGCGGGCTGGGGACGGGCGCCGGATCGTCACACGGCCAGATGATCGGAATGCACATGTGCGCGGATGCCGGTGCCGCCATCGCGATGGAGGATCCGACCAGCAGGCACCCTACGCTTGTCGCCACGCCGACCAGCAGAGCGGTGCGCCCACGCCTCATGCGGCTGTCCTCTGCGCCGGGCCACCGGCGTCGTCGCCGTCCCGGCCTCGCGTCGTAGCATGCCGGCCGCGCGGCATCCAGGCCACCACCAGGATGCCGCCGAGGCAGCCGAGGAGCATCCCGAGCACGAAACCGCCGAGGTTCACGCCGATCAGCGAGTAGACCGCGACCGCCAGCGCCATCACCCCGTAGAACACGTGGTGCGCGGGCATCGCGATCGCGAGCGCCCCGAGCAGCACCAGGGCGATCGGGATGACCGTGGCCTGGAACCCCTCGATGCCCAGCTGCACACGGATGTGCCCCAGGTCGAGTTGGCTCGACAGGAACATCTCGACGCCTGCCAGCAGCACCAGCACGCCGCCGACGAACGGCCGACGCCTGCACCAAGCGCCGAACCGGCTCACGGTGCTCGCCGGCACGCTCTCGCGGCGCCGATGCGGCACCTCGCTCAGAAGCATCCCTTCGATCCGTCCGTCAGCTTCAGCGTCATCCCGGTCAACGTGAACACCGACGCCTGGGTGCTCCACGCGGTCTGCTCGAGGTTCTTGATCGTCACGGTGTCGGAGTCCTGCGCGAAGTCGCCGACCGAGCCCTTCGCTGACGTGTGGACGGTCGAGGCGTCGACGCCGATGCGGATGTCGCCGAACGACGAGTCGCCCTTCAGCCCCGTCATCCCGATCTGCAGGTCGGATGCCGTGGCGGGTTTGTCTCCACCGCCAGCGGTGATGAGCACACCGACCTTGCCCAGCGGCGTGTCGGTGACCACGGACTGGCACAGGTCGTGCAACGTCGCCGACTTGATGTTGGCGATCGCGACCGCGTGGCTCTTGCCCGTCGTGTCCTTGGCAACGCCGGCGTACTGGGAGAAGCCCGTGCCGTCCAGCTGCGATGCGCTGATCTGGAACTGGCTGCCGGAGACGGAGAACGACACGGGCACCGCGCCCTGGGCCACTCCTGCGGTGAGCAGGGTGACCGCCGCAGCGACGGGGATCGCGGTGAGGACGAGTCGCCCGCGGTGAGAGCGGGCGAAGGTGCGAAGCGTCATCGGACCTCCTGTGTCTGCGCGCGACGGCACCGTCGCGCCCTTCTGAGCCTAGGTCTTATTGACAACCAGTCAACAAGAACGCCGATTAGTCTTCTTTCATGTCCGCCGACCGCCGCCGCCGACTGACGCGCGACGAGCGCCGCGCGCAGCTGGTCGCCCTCGGCGTCAACTTCCTGGCAGAGCATCCGCTCGACGAGCTGACCATCGAGGAGCTGTCGGCGCAGGCGGGCGTCTCTCGCGCACTGGTGTTCCACTACTTCGGCACGCGGCAGGGTCTGCACCGCGAGGTCGTGCTGATGGCCCGCGACAGCTTGCTGCATGCCAGCACGCCCCGGCCTGAGCTGCCTGCCGAAGAGCGCCTGCGCGACACCCTCACCCGGATCGTCGTGTTCGTGCGCGAGCACCGCGGCACGTTCTATTCGCTCGTGCGCGGCGTTGCCAGCGGTGACGCGGCGATCCGCGCGGTCATCGACCAGTCGCGGGACGAGAACGCGCGTCGGCTGCTCGAGGTGTTCCTCGAGCAGCCGGTGGCCGATGACGACCTGCTGCGGGTGGCGCTGCGGTCGTGGGTCGGGTTCGCCGAGGAAGTGCTCGTGGAGCTGGCCGTGGAGGCCGAGCGCCCTGTCGCCGAGATCGTCGACTTCCTCGAGCGCACGGTGCAGGGAGTGGTGGCCGCCGTGGGCGGGCCCGGACCCGTTGGACGGTGAGGACGGGGCCGGGTCGGCGGGGTCGGCCGGTGCGTGGGCGGTGCCGACCTCCGACCGCGAGGGTGCAGCTGACCGCCGAGGGGTCGGGAAGCAACCCCTCCCTCGGCGGTCAGCTGCACCCTCGCGGGGAAGGGACGCCGAGCCGGGCCCGGGCGTGCGCGGCACGCCGCGCACGAAGGAGGCTGTGGCAGACTGAGTCCGGGACTACGGTCCCGCGGTGGTGGGGCTCACCGCGAACAACCTCGGCGTCGCCGACAACGGTCCCTGTCTCACGATCACGCGTGCCGCAGGCATGCTCGAGGCAGGAGTTGCGATGACGGCGTCGGTCTTTCTCGTCCGCCACGGGCGCACCGTGCTGAACGCGCAGGACCGGCTGCGCGGACTCGCCGATCCGCTTCTCGATGACGTCGGCGTCGCACAGGCCGAGGCCGTGGCAGCGGTGCTCGACGGTCGCGACGTCGTCGCCGTCCGCTCCAGCCCGCTCGCCCGGGCGATGGCCACGGCGCGTGTCATCGCCGCGCACTTCGGAGTGCCCGCCGATGCCGACCCGCGCTTCAACGACCGAGATTACGGGCCGTGGACCGGGCGCGAGCGCGCGGCGGTGGTCGCCGAGTTCGGATCCGTGGATGCCGCGCCCGGCGTAGAGCCGACGGCCGCCGTGCTGGCGCGGGCGCGCCCGGCGCTGGAGGCCGTGCGCGTGGACGGCCACGGCGTGGTCGTGGTCTCGCACGACGCCGTCATCCGTCCGCTGATCGGCAGCCTGGCGCCCGGCAGCGACCCGGAGATCCCGACCGGTTCGTGGTCGCAGCTGCAGTGGGACGGCCGGGAATGGGTGGTCGTCTCGGCGGGCATCCTCCCCGAGGATGTCACATCGTGAGCGCGGCCTGGGACAATGGCGGCAGCGACGAAGGAGAGCATGACATGGACGCGAACGACCCTCCCGCCTCGGCACGCGGCGTCATCCTCGTCGGGGTGCAGAAAGGGCTGCCGGATGCCGTGCTGCACGAGGCCGCGCGGCTGGCCCACGATCTGCGCGCCGACCTCGTCTGCGCACACGTCGACCTGGAGCGCTACACGGTCGGCGAGCACCTCGACGGATCGGTACTGACGCGATCCGTCGATCCCGACCTTCCCGACGAGCGTGAGGGCGACTTCGACGCATCGCTGGCCGCCCACATCGACGATGTGCTCTCCGGCAGCGGCGTGGAATGGACCGGGCGTGAGCTCGCCGGCGACCCAGGCCGCGCGCTCGGCCGCCTGGCTGAGGCCGTGAACGCCCGCTACATCGTGGTCGGCACGCGCGAGGCATCCGTGCGCGAGACGCTGCGGGAGTTCTTCCAAGGCTCGGTCGCGAGCCATCTCGCCCATCGCCAGCACCGACCGGTCCTGGTCGTCCCGTTGAACCCCGTGGCCGGGGACCAGACCCTGCCATGGGAGTGATCGCGTGACATCCGCTGCGCACAGTCGGCCGTTGCACCTGCGCTGGTCGTCGATCGGCCTCGTGGTGGCCGGCGGCTTCATCGGCACGCTCGCGCGCTATCTGCTCTCGCTCGCCCTGCCCGAATGGGGCGGGATGCCCTGGCCGATCTTCCTGATCAACATCGTGGGCGCGTTCACTCTGGGCTGGCTGCTCGAGTCCCTCGCGCTGCGCGGACCCGACCTCGGCGCACGGCGCGCTGTGCGGCTGTGGGTGGGCACCGGGATGCTCGGCGGATTCACCACGTACTCCACGTTCGCGGTCGGGACCGACGGACTGTTCGTGACCGGGGATGTCGTGCCAGGCATCGTCTACGCCGTGGCCACCGTCGTGGTCGGGGCCGCGGCATCCATCGCGGGAATCGCCCTGGGATCGCGGGGCCGCCGGTGACGGGGGTCTGGCTCGCGCTGGCGGTCGCGCTGGCCGGTGGCGTGGGCGCAGCGAGCCGGATGGTGCTCGACGGTGCGGTCAAGGGCCGGGTGCGCCTGCCGTACCCGCTCGGCACGACCGTCATCAACGTGACCGGATCGCTCGTGCTGGGCTTCGTGACGGCGATCGCGTCGGGCCTGGGTCCGTGGGCGATCGTGCTGGGCACCGGCCTGCTCGGCGGCTACACGACGTTCTCGACGGCCAGCTACGAGACCGTGCGGCTCGCGCAGGCCGGGCGGTGGCGCGCAGCCCTGACGAATGCGTTCGGGATGCTGCTGGTTGCGCTCGCCGCCGCCTGGCTCGGGCTGTGGCTGGGCGGGCTCACCGCCCGCTGACCGGCCGCTCCCTCGGCGAGCCAGGCGGTGTCGGCTCGCCGAGGGAGAGCATAAGACGGTTCGCCCAGTTGAAGAACGCCGCGCTGTGGATCACGTCGACGATGGCCTGGTCATCCAGCCCTGCCGCGCGCAGCGCCTCGATGTGCGCGCGACCGAAGTGCACCGGGGTCGCGGTCAGCGCGGCGGCTGCTTCTACGATCGCGGTCCAGCGCTCGTCCTGCTCGCTGTCGATCCCCTCGTCGAGCAGGCGCTGCACGTCGTCGCGGCGCGAGGGCGCCTGCAGCGACGCGAACCGGGAATGCACGGACGCGCAGTAGAGGCATCCGTTCGTCCGGGAGGTCGCCGCCGCCGACAGCTCTCGTTCCGCGCGAGCCAGTCCCGCGTCGGTGTTGTAGAAGATGTCGTTGTCTGCGCGGGTGCGGGCGCCGAGCACGACCGGGTCGCGCACCAGCAGGCGGAAATAGGGATTGGCTGCGCGGGAGCGCTCGACCAATGCGACATAGTCGTCGTCGGTGAGCTCGGCCAGCGGCTTGGGCTCGAGCCACGGCACCCAGCCGAGCTCCTCTTGCGTGAACGCGTTCGGCCGGGCGACCCCCGGGTGTCGGATGACGTGATCGGACATGTCAGATCGCCTCCTGCACAGCGGCCAGCCCTGCAACGACGCGGTGCTGGAAGTGGGTGAAGGCGACCAGCTGCGAGACCGTCACCACCCCGTCGGTGGTCCATCCGGCATCCAGCAGCGCTTGGAGCGCGTCGGGACTTGCGTCGCGTGGCCGGTAGGTGAGCAGATGAGCGTGCTCGAGCGCGGCGGCAAGCCGCGCACCGATCGCCTCGTGCAGCGCCTCGGATGCCGTGAAGTGCAGGCCTGCCTGATCTTCGACGCTGAGTGGACCGGGTGGATACGTGCCGTACGGCCCGGTGGTGATCGCTTCGGGCAGCGCCGTGTCAAGAGCCGACGCCACGTCCGCGTCCAGTCCGGCCAGCAGCGTGCGGTAATGCGCAGTGAGCGTGTCGGCCCGGCTCAGTGCGGCCACCCAGTAGGCGATCGCGGCTCGCTCGATCGCACTCGCGCGGACAGGGTCGGCCGGCGCGGTGATGAGTGCGTCGTAAGTGGCCTGTGCATCGCTGCGTGCGACCGGTCGCTTCGCGCGTAGGGCGTCCAGCGGGCTTCCCGGCTCGATGCCGATGAGCGCGTCGATGAGATCAGACATGGCTCTCCTGGAAGACGGGGGCGGGGCTCCACCCGAGTGCGGGCGCGACCTCGGTGGCGATCAGTTCGAGGGATCGCAGCAGGACCTCGTGCGGCGGATCGACCGGATGCGACTGGAAGATGAGATCGCTCGCCGAGGTCAGCACGTGGTCGGCCTGCAGCTCGGCGATCACCTGCGCCGGCGTCCCGACGTGCAGATCCAGCAGCGTGCACAGCTCGTCGCGGCTTGCCCCGGC
>CALKHM010000153.1 GCA_937988695.1 uncultured Microbacterium sp.
CGGTCGCGGTGCCCGAGGCGCCCGCAGAGTCGACGACCCGGTAGGTGAACGACACCTGGCCGTGGAAGCCGGGCACGCTGGTGTACACGATCGACTCCCCATCGGCGGAGATCGTGGCCGAGCCGCTGGAGGGCTGGGTGAGGATGCGGTCCAGGCTCACATCGTCGCCGTCGGGGTCGACGCCGAACGAATGGAACGGGATCGTGGTGCTCTGACCGGTCAGCACGCGGCCGGTCAGGGTGCGCGGTCGCGGAGCGCGGTTGGCCTCGTCGGAGATGACCTTGATGCGCACGACGGCGGTGTCGGACAGCGTCGGTGACCCCGCCGCGTACACCGAGTACTCGACGCGGTAGTCGCCGGGTTTCGTCGGTGCGAGATAGCGCAGCATCCGTCCCGAGGCGAACGCCAGCGCGCCGCTGGTCGACGAGCGGATGGATGCCGGGTTGAGCGTGATCGCACCGCCCGAGGCCGACACATCGTTGTCGAGCACGGGGATGTCGACCTGCGCGCCGGCGCGCGCGACGACGGCGTCGTCGACGGCGATGGGTGCCAACTCCGCCGCGGCCGGCAACAGGTAGACGGTGGCCTGGCCGACCACGCGCGCGCCCGCGTCGTTCGTGCCGTCGGAGACGGTGTACGCGATCGTGCCGAGCTTGCCCGGCGACCCGTCGGCGGTGGTCCCCGAGATGCGCAGATAGTTCTGGCCGACGGCATCCACCGACATCGAGGCGCCATCCGCCGTCTGTGGCTTGATGTCGCTGAGCAGCAGCACGCGCCGCGTGGGGTTGCTCACCGCGCTGAACACGTCGAGGGTGACATCCTGCTGCGGACGCACGAACGCGACGACCGGAGAGGTCGCCAGCTGGGCGGGCGCATCGGCGGCTAGCACCGTCACCCGTACGGTCGCCGACGCGTCGGAGTCACCGTCGGTCACCGTGTACGTGACGCGATACACCCCCGGCCGATTCGCGCTCATGTCGAAGCTCGTGCCGCCGGCGGCGGCCACCACGTCGGCGGCGGCGTCGTCGAGCACCCGCACCGACGAGAGCGAGAGCCGCCCCTGCGTGCCCTGCACGTGCGGCCCGACGTCGACGGTGATGCCCGGGCGTTGCGTCTCGGTGACCGCGAACGATTCCGCCACGAGCTTCGGCTTCGGGCTGATCCGCACGGTGAGGTCGCGTTCGATGGTGGCGCCGCGGGTGTCGCCGACCACGACCTTCAGCTGCGCGATCTCGGGCTCCGTGATCGACGGGTCGGCGTGCTGGTAGACCACCGAGCCGGCGGGGGTGGTGGCAGCGGCACCCGCACCGCTCGTGTCGGTGACGCTCAACAGCATGAGCGGGTCGCCGTCGGGGTCGACCCAGCCGTCGAGCACGGGAATCGTGACGGTGCCGCCGGGCGCCACCTGTGGTGAGGGCCATGTGGCGAGGCAGCCGCCTACTCCGCACCATTTCGGCGCGGAGTTCTCGTCGGGCGCACGGACGGTGAGGGTCACCGTTGCGGGGCGCGAGTACAGGCCGTCTTTCGCGGTGCCGTCGGTGACCCGGTAGCGGAATGTGGCGGTGCCGTGCGCGGCGGCGGCCACCTGCACCGACAGCCGCTGGCCGTTGTCGATGATCGTCAGCGTGCCGAACGCCGGATCGAGCCCGGTGACGCTGCCGGGATCGATCGTGAGCACGTCCTCGTTGGGGTCGTGGTCGTTGAGCATCACCGGCAGGCTCACCAGACTCCCCGCGCGCACCCCGAACTGGTCGGGCTCGGCCACCGGGGGCTTCGGATCGATCACGACCTGCGCGCGCTCCTGGCTGGGCGCGGTCTGCGGCGCGTTGCTCTCGTCGAGCGACCAGTCCTGGCTCGACGGCAGCAGCGCGCCGGTGCGGGCGTTCCATACCCAGCCGCTGCGGGTCTCGTTGAGGATCAACCCGGCGCCGGCGCCGGCGAACACCGGGCGCCGGTCATCGCCCAGGGTGGAGCCGCCGAACCCGAGGGCCTGCTCGCCGTCGTCCGAGCGCCACAGGGTCCCGGCATCCGGCCCCAGCCACGCCGCATACACGATGCCGCCGTCGACGGTCGGACGAGCCGGGGTGCCCAGGTCGCGATTCGAGCCGCCCACCACCCGCTCGGGCGCGGCGCCGTCGACGCGCAGCTTGACCAGCCCGGTGTCGTCGGCGATCCAGACGGCATCGCCGTCGGCACGGGCACGGCTGAACGCGACATCGCCGACCAGCCGCACGTCGACGGGGGCATCCGCGCCGCGGCGCCAGACGCGACCGGCGTCCTGGTCCACGAGGAACCACGTCCCTCCGGCGGCTGTCAGCCCCAGGGTCGCGGCATCCGGTGCGTCCGGCACCTTGTCGCGGCCCAGCACCTCGCCGTCGGAGATCCGGTACCGCACCACCGCGGCATCCTTCTGGGAGTAGGCGAACACGGTGCCGCCGCTGTCGACGGCCACGGCCTGCGCCGTGAACTGCGGGGCGTCGGGCCCGGTGCCGTCGGGGTTCAGCTGAGTGGGCGACGCGTCGCCGAGCCGCCCCGCGTAGACGGCGCCCGAATCCGTGCGATACGCGACATAGTCGCCCGAGACGGCGGCCTCCACGGTGCCGGAGGGCGTCGACGGCGACTCGCGCAGGGCCTCGTCGTCGAGGTTCTCCGGCATCGCGTCATCGATGCGGGTGACCTTGCCGTAGCTCTCCGAGAACAGGTAGGCGCCCGATCCGGTCTGCGCGACGGCGGAGGGGTTCGAGACGCTGCGCACGGTGTCCAGCTCGCCGATGGCGGTGTTCACGCGGGCGTAGCGCCGGCCCTGCCCGGTCTGCAGCGCCCACACCGCGGTGTCGTCGGGGGGCGTTGAGCGCGAGTCGAGCCCCGGCCACACCACGCTGACCGCGACGACGGATGCCACGACCGCCACCGCCGCGAGGGCGGCGATGACGATCGAACGGCGCCGCATGTCAGCCCGCTCCCCCCGTCACGAGCGCCCACACCACGAGCACGGCTGCCACGACCACGACGGCGCCCACGACCAGCCAGGGCCACACCCGGCGCGGCGGAGCGGTCTGCGGCGCGGAGATGTCGGTGTCCTCGTCCCGCGCGGTCAGCGGCACGGGCGCACTGGCGCGGCGCCGCGAGGAGTGCGGCACCGAGCTGATCTGCGGGCCGCGGGTCGCGGCATCCGCGAAGTCGACGGACCGGTCGCCGGGCACCCACTCCTCGACGGCCACCTCCAGTGGCGTCGGCGGAAAGCCCAGGGCGTGCTGCACGTCGCGCAGCGCCTGCGCGAACGCGAGCGCACTCGGGAAGCGATCGCGGGGGTCGCGGGCCATGGCCGCCGCCAGCGCCTCCAGCACGGGAGCGGGCACGTCGGGGCGGCGCATCGGCGGGAAGCTCGCGCGCAGGATGCGGGGGCGCAGCTGGTCGCGAGCGTTCTGCCCGGGCTCCTGCCGCTCGAACGGGCTGTGTCCGGCCAGCAGCGAGTACACCGTCGCCCCCAGCCCCCACACCTCGCTGGCCACCGTGCCGGCGGTCTGCTCGGCGATGACCTCGGGCGCGCTCCACGGCACGCTCATCGCCAGGACCTCTTCACCCGACCGCGGCGCCAGCGACGCCGAGATGCCGAAGTCGGCGAGCACCGGGGAGCCGAAGGTCGTGATCAGGATGTTGCTCGGCTTGATGTCGCGGTGCACGAGCCCGGCCCGGTGCGCCGTCTCGACGGCGCTGGCCATCTTCACCGCGATCGTGAGCACCTCGTCCAGCGGCAGCCGCTCGCGCCGGTAGCGCTGGGCGAGCGAGCCGGGGCAGTACTCCATGACGATGTAGGGGCGGCCGTCGGCCGAGATCCCGGCCTGGTAGACGGTGACGATGGACGGGTGCGCGGACAGGTGGGCGAGGATGTCGGCCTCGGCGTTGAACATGCGCAGCAGCTCGGCGTCGTGGATGCCCGAGGGCAGCACCTTCACCGCGACCTGACGCCGGGGCATGTCCTGCGCGTACAGGAAGACGTCGGCGAAACCGCCGGACCCGAGCGGGCGCATATAGGTCAGGCCGGGCAGCACCGGAGGGTCCGAGGGGAGACGCTTGGGCATCCCGATCCCTCCCGTGTGCACAGCGCGCGCCCCGGCCGCTCCGTCCGCGATGCGCGCAGACGGCGGTCGGGCCCGGCCATCGTAGCAAATCGGCCTGAATCCGCCCGTGTGCGCGCCGCGCGCCCGCCGCCTCTGTGCGAATCGGGCGGCGTCAGTCGGTGGGGTCGAACGGAGCGTCCAGCGACCGGGTGAGCTCGTCGAGCAGGGCCGCGACCTGCGGCTCGACGTACTCGGCGATGCCGGCCTGGATGCGCAGCCGGTGGCCGAGCAGGATTGCGCACACCTCACGGCCGATCATGTTCGCGTACTCGTCGGCCAGTCCCACCTCCTGGCGCAACGCCGCCTTGGCGTCGTCGCTCAGCGGCGGCAGCGCCGGAACCTGGGAGTCAGCCTCGTCGGCCATGCCGGCCAGCGTGAACAGGAACGGCGCACCCGGCACCGGGTCCGGATCCAGCGGCATCCCCTCGAACTCCGGCGCCAGACCCTCGCCCGGCCGGTAGCTGCGCGCCCGGTTGCGTTCGGCCTGCTGGTCGAGCTCGGCCTGCAGCATCGGCAGGTTCCGCGAGGTGTACTCGGCCACAGCGTGGTCGACGATGGCCTTGACCCGAGTGGACAGCCCGTGCTGCACGCCGTGCGGGACGTCGGCCCCGAGCCCGGCTGCCGACAGCACCGGCGACCCGAAGCAGCGCCGGCAGACCGCGACACGACCGCGGTGCGTGGCCGGCTCCCAACGCGGCAGCCAGCGCAGCCACGCGTCGACTGCCTGGCTGACCTGGGTTTCCAGGGAGCGCTCCACGACTCCACCGTAACGTGCGACGCCGCCTACGGCTCGTCGCGGCGCTCCCAGGGCCAACGCGGCCGGCCACCGCGGGCACGCACGAGCAGGATGCCGCCCCACCCGGCGACCAGTCCCGCCCCGGCGACCACGAACGCGAAGCCGCCGGTGACCAGCCGTCCGGTCACGGATGCCGCCAGCACGATGTCGCCGGTGTGCACGGCACCGCCGAGCCAGACCGCCGCGAGATAGACGAGAAACGCCGCCACAGCCGTGCCCACCGCACCCCACAGCGACGGCCGGGGGCGGCGCAGCAGCATCCACAGCACGCCTGCGAACGCGAGTGCGCCGAAGATCGCACCCGCCATGCCCGGCGCGTCGCCGAACCCGGGGACGGCCACGACGTCCTGCGCGGTGACCAGACTCACCACTCCGAGGCCGCCGACCATGAGCGCGACGAACAGAACGGTCGAGAACGCCCACGCCACGACTGGACGGACCGAGCCGCCGGCGGTGCCGTGACCCGATCCGCCCGGTGCGTCGGACATGCGTCAGCGGCCCAGCTGCGGACCCGCCTCGAGAGTGCGCTCGTACTCGCGGCGCGCCTCGACGTTCAGCTCGGTCATGCGCCTGCCCCGGGCGGCGACCCACGCGCCGAACCAGATCGTGAGCTCGCGACCGATGATGAACGCGGCGATCGCGAGCGGCGCGAACAGCTGCGCGTTCACGATGTCGGCTCCCTGCGACGACGTGATCTGCCAGAACGGCGCCTCGAACAGCTGGCCGAGCAGGTGCCCGCCCCACGCGGCGGCACCGACCAGCAGGCCGAAGATCACCCATGCACCCCAGCGGCTGCGGTTGATGATCCCGCCCAACAGCCAGAACGCGATGAAGAACACCGCCGTGGGCACCCACAGGCCCCACGTCGTCAGCTGCGCGATCAGCCACGTGCCCGCCTCGGCGGCCACGACATGACCGGACACCAGACCGATCACGAGGCCGGCCGCCAGGTAGAGCACGGCGAAGCAGACGGCGGCGATCAGGCCGATGCCGCCGGCGGCGGCGCGATTGCCCCGCGGCCGCGGTTCCTCCGGGGCCTGCACGAAGATCGGCTGCGGCGCGACGGGCTCGGATGCCACCGGCTGCGGCGCGACCGGCTCGGATGCCACGGGCTCGGATGCGGCCGGCTCGGGCGCGAGCGCCGAGGTCGCAGCCGTGGTGTCGAAGACGGGCGTGGGCTCGGATGCCGGCTCCGGCGCGACAGCGGGGATATCGGCGGGGCGATCGTCCGCGGCCGTCTGGGCGTGCGTCTGGTTGAGCTCTGGGGTGGTGAACGCCGGCTCTTCGCCGGTCGACTCGGCTCCGGCGGGCTCCGCTGCCGACGGCTCGGCTCCGGCGGGGTCGGTCTCGGCGGGATCGGTCGCGCTGCGTCCGGCAGCCTCGGCCTCGGCGAGGCCCTCGTGCGCTCGGCCCACCACATCGTCGACGGATTCCGGATCCTCGACGGGCTCGCCGACGGGCTCCTGGGGATCACTCATCGCAGGACTCCTCACACAGGGGACGGTCCCCATCCTGTGAGGCTACCGCCGCGCCCTGAAGCGGTCGAGGAGGCATGCCGACGTGTGTCGGACGAGCAGGAGGCGACGTCGATACCTACAGTGAGGGGATGCGTCGGATCACGCAGACGGCCGTGGCCGTGGCATCCCTCGTCCTGGTGACCGCTCTGGCGGCATGTGCACCGAGCCCGACGACGGCAGCGCCGTCGAGCCCGCCACCGACGAGCCCGCCACCGTCCGCCCCGACACCGTCCGCCCCGGCCTCGGCAACGCCGGCGCCGGCTCCGACCGAGCAGACCGTGGCGAGGCTGCCGTCCGACTGTCGCGCGATCCTGTCGGCGGACGTGCTCGCACAGCTGAAGGACGTGCCGCTGAACGATCCGGCCTTCGGACCCAGCGGCGTACAGGCCGACGGCTCGCTGCTATGCGTGTGGGGTTCGCCGAACGCCGACACCACGAGCCTTGTGACGAAGATCTCACGCGTGAACCGCGGCCCCGCGCTCGACCAGCTCAACGCGTTCCGCGACAAGGGCGCCACCTGCTATACGCCGGAGAACGGGACCCGCTGCGAGCAGACGTGGCAGAACAAGCGATACCCGGTCACCGACGGTCGCACGATGTTCTGGCGCGCGGGCGTGTTGATCGATACCCAGTATTCGAACCTCGCACCCACGGGTTACACCTCGAGCATCGTCGCGCACGTGTACGGCTGACCGGCAGCGGCGATCATCCGGCGAGCGCCGTCAGCACCGTGTGCACGAGCGTGCGCACGCCGACCGGGATGGCACGTTCGTCCGCGCGGAATCCCGTGGAGTGCAGGTCGACCTGCGGCTCCAGGCCGTCCCACACCCCCAGTCGGGCAAGAGCGCCCGGGGCATGCTCGAGCAGCACGGCGAAGTCCTCCGCGCCGGCGGACTGCTCGACGGCGACGACGGCGTCCGGTCCGATCGCACGGGTGACGGCCTCGCGCATCATCGCCACCGAACGGGCGTCGTTGACCACGGGCGGCACGCCTCGCACGTATGTCAGCCGATGCGCGGCCCCGCTGGGCGCCAGCAGCTGCTCGACGAGCTCGGTGACCACCGGCTCGGCGAGCTCCCACGCCGCACGATCCATGATCCGCAGCGTGCCGCGCAGCGTCCCCTGTCGGGGGATGACGTTGGATGCCTCGCCCGCGCCGATCGCGCCCCAGACTAGGAGCGCACCCGCGCGCGGGTCCAGGCGTCGGCTTACCAGCAGCGGCAGTCGTGCGGCGACCGCCGTCAGCGCGCCGACGACGTCGACGGTCAGGTGCGGGCGCGAGGTGTGACCGCCGGGCCCGCTGACCTCGAGCTCGATCATGTCGCATGCCGACGTGATCGGCCCGACGCGCAGTCCCACCCGCCCGGCAGGTACTCGCGGATCGCAGTGCAACGCGAACACGCGATCCACACCGGTCAGCGCACCGGAGGCCACCAGCTGATGCGAGCCGCCTGGCATGACTTCCTCGGCCGCCTGGAACAGCACTCGCGCCCGGCCGGCGAACCCGGGCGCAGCCTGCAGGGCCAGCGCCGCGCCCAGCAGCACCGTGGTGTGTACATCGTGCCCGCAGGCGTGGGCGACGCCGCGCACCGTGGAGGCGAACGGCAGACCGCTCGCCTCGGCGACCGGCAGCGCATCCAGGTCGGCGCGCAGGCCGATGACCGGGCCGGGCTTGCCGCCATCGATCTCGGCGACCAGTCCGGTGCCCCCGGGCAGCACCTGGGCGGGGATGCCGGCTGCCGCCAGTACGTCGTGCAGCAGCTGGGTCGTGCGACTCTCGTGCCAGGACAGCTCGGGGTGCGCGTGCACGCGGCGGCGCAGCCGCACCAGCTCGGGAAGCTGTGCGGCCAGCAGGCCGTCCAACCAGGCGGGGCCACGGCCGCGGCCAGGGTCGGCTGTCCCGGCCGGCGCATGTGCGATGTCGCCGGCCGCGTCATCCGCCGCCGTCATGGTGTGCCTCGCCTCCTCGGTAGACGTCTTCCCAGCGTAGACGCGACAGCGGCTCCGACATGTGCCATGCTCGTCGCCATGGGTGACGACATCACCTCGCCCGTGTTCACGCGGGAACAACGCACCGCGTACCGCGCGAAGGTACAGCGCTGCCTCGATGTGTTCGAGCAGATGCTGCGCGATCAGGTCTTCGAGTTCGAACGGCCGATGACGGGGTTGGAGATCGAGCTGAACCTCGTCGACGGCGATGGCCGCCCGGCGATGGCCAACGCGCAGGTGCTGGGGGCGATCGCCGATCCCGCCTTCCAGACGGAGCTTGGCCGGTACAACATCGAGCTGAACGTGCCGCCGCGACCGCTGCCCGGTGACTCCGCGCTCGATCTGGAGGAGCTGCTGCGCTGGTCGATGAACCATGCGGAGGAGCGGGCGACGCAGTCCGGGACGCGGATCGTGATGATCGGCATCCTGCCGACGCTGCGACCCGAGCATCTGGAGGGCGAGTGGATGAGCGCCAATCCGCGCTACGCCGCACTCGATGAGGCGGTGTTCGCCGCGCGCCGTGAGGACCTCGAGCTGAACATCGTCGGCACCGAGTCGCTGCGGATGTACTCGCCCACCATCGCCCCCGAGTCGGCGTGCACCTCCGTGCAGCTGCACCTGCAGGTATCGCCCGCCGCGTTCGCCGCGCACTGGAACGCCGCGCAGACCCTGGCGGGCCCCCAGCTGGCGCTGGGCGCCAACTCCCCGTTCCTGTTCGGCAGGCAGCTGTGGGCGGAGACGCGCACCGAGCTGTTCCTGCAGGCCACCGACACCCGCTCCCCCGAGCTGCGCAACCAGGGCGTGCGACCGCCGGTGTTCTTCGGCGAGCGCTGGGTGACCTCGATCTTCGACCTGTTCGAGGAGAACGTCCGGTACTTCCCGGCGCTGCTGCCGGAGACCACCGACGAGGACCCCGAGGCGGAGCTCGCCGCCGGACGAGCCCCCCGGCTGCAGGAGCTGCGGCTGCACAACGGCACGGTCTACCGGTGGAACCGCCCGGTCTACGACGTCGTCGACGGCGCCCCGCACCTGCGCGTGGAGAACCGCGTGCTCCCGGCCGGCCCGACGGTGGCCGACGTGATGGCCAACGCCGCCTTCTACTACGGCGCGGTGCGGATGCTGGCCGAGCAGGAGCGCCCGATGTGGACGAAGATGAGCTTCGACGCCGCACGGGCCAACTTCGCCGAGGGCGCACGGCGCGGCATCGATGCGACGTTCTACTGGCCGGCGATGGGCGCCGTCCCCTGGGACGAGCTCGTGCTGCGCCTGCTGCTGCCGCTCGCGCATGAGGGGCTGCAGCGATGGGATGTCTCAGCCGCCGTGCGCGACCGGTACCTGTCGATCATCGAGGAGCGTTGCAAGCAGCGCGTCAACGGCTCGTCGTGGCAGGTCGCCACGGTGCGCGCGTTCGAGGAGCGAGGCCTGGATCGCGACCAGGCGCTAAGCGAGATGCTGCGGCTGTACATGGAGGGGATGCACGCGAACGCTCCCGTGCACACGTGGGAGGTCCCCGGACCGAGGCGATGACGCCGCCCGGTCACGGCCAGAGCCGGCGCACGAGCTGGTCGGTGTAGCCATCGGGGTGCCAGTCCTTCTCGGTGGTCGTCAACCACATCTCGCCGTCGACGATCTCCTCTTCGGAGGTGCCGCCGGTCGTCTTCGTGCACCGCACGCCCGCCGCGCTCATCGGCGTGCACGCGAAGCCCGAGCTGGCGAAGCCCGAGCCGGCGATGGCGGCGGTGGCGGCATCCACCCGCGACAGCGTCGTGGTCACTGTGCCACCCTTCCCATCGCGCCACGCGCACGTCATCAGCACCTCGGGGTTCAGGGCGTCGCGCACCGTCGTCGCCGAGGTCTGCGGAGCACTCTGACTCTGATCGAGCACGACGTGCTGCTGCCAGGTCAACGACGCCCACAATCCGTCGGGATACAGCGACCGGCAGTCGTCAGTCAGCGCCGTGCCGATGCTCTCGATGGGCCGTGGTGTGGCGGCGGGGCGGTCGTTCTGCGCGCTGCCGCTGCGCAGCACGTCGCCGACCAGCTGCACGGCTGCGGGTATGCCGGGCGCCGCCAGCCAGACGAGCCCGCCGACCACGCCGATGCACAGCACGCCCACCGGCCAGGCGATCCAGCCGCTGCGTCCGCCGATCATCGCTCCCTCCCTTCTTCCACGGTACGGGGCGCCCCCGCGGATGGCGGACACCCGCCACGGCGCGGCGAGTCCTCCACAGAGTGGGGTTCTCACGCGTTGTGCACAGATCGGGCGACGACGCCCGCCGCGGCCCGTGCCGCGCCGTACAGTGGGTGACATCCCGACCAGAAGCGACGAGAATCGAGGGTATGACCGTGAGCCTGGAGACTCTCACGACGATGGTCACAATCGTCGTGGGTGTGGCGACGGTCGTCGGCATCCTGAGCCGCACGATGCACAACGTCGAGCGACGTCTGCAGACGCGCATGGATGACAGGTTCACACACGTCGACAGGCGGTTCGAACAGGTCGACAACCGGTTCGAGCAGGTCGACAAGCGATTCGAGCACGTAGACAAGCAGTTCGAACAAGTTGACAAGCGGTTCGAGCAGGTCGACAAGCGGTTCGAACAAGTCGACAAGCGATTCGAGCAGGTCGACAAGCGATTCGATCAAGTCGACAAGCGGTTCGAGCAGATCACGGGCGAGATGGCGCAGCTGCGCGGCGAGCTCGTCGAGGTGAAGATCTCGGTGGCTCGGTTGGAGGGGCCTCGCCCGCACCTGCTGCGTGCTCCCTGACCGCACCGGCCGACATGAGGAGGGCCTCCGGCGCGATGCCGAAGGCCCTCCTCATGTCTGGTTCCGAGCCGGGCGCCCGGAGGCAGCCCAGCTCGGAACCCGTGTCAGTTGTACGACCCGGGCGTGTAGTCGTCCGTCGAGAAACTGTCGAAGTCGACGTAACTCAGGTCGGCATCGCTGTAGGCGCCATCTGAGGCGAAGATGCGGTTGGGGTACCGCTCGCTCTTGGCCTCTTCGGTCGCCTCCACCACCACGCTCCGGTACTTGGGCAGTCCGGTTCCGGCGGGGATCAGCTTTCCGATGATCACGTTCTCCTTCAGACCCACGAGCGGGTCGCTCCTGCCCTCCATCGCGGCCTGCGTCAGCACGCGCGTCGTCTCCTGGAACGACGCGGCCGACAGCCACGACTCGGTCGCCAGCGACGCCTTCGTGATGCCCATCAGCTCGGGACGGCCTGAGGCGGGGCGCTTGCCCTCGCCCACCGACGCCCGGTTGATGTCGATGAACCGGCGCGAGTCCACCAGCTCGCCGGGCAGCAGCGTGGTCTCGCCGTGATCGACGACGGTGACCTTGCGCAGCATCTGGCGCACGATGACCTCGATGTGCTTGTCGTGGATCGGCACGCCCTGCGAGCGGTACACGCCCTGCACGCCGCCGACGAGGTACTTCTGCACCTCGCGGGCGCCTTGCACGCGCATGATCTCCTTCGGGTCGAGCGTGCCCACCTGCAGCGGCTGGCCGACCGACACGTGCTGGCCGTCCTCCACGAGCAGGGTCGCGCGCTTGAGCACCGGGTACACGTGCGGCTCGTCGCCATTGTCGGGCGTGAGGATGACCTTGCGGGTCTTCTCCGTCTCGTCGATCGTGACGCGGCCGTCGGCCTCGGCGATCGGCGACGCACCCTTCGGGGTGCGCGCCTCGAACAGCTCAGTGACACGCGGCAGACCCTGGGTGATGTCATCGGCGGAGGCCGAACCACCGGTGTGGAACGTGCGCATGGTCAGCTGCGTGCCGGGCTCACCGATCGACTGGGCGGCGATGATGCCGACCGCCTCGCCGATGTCGACGAGCTTGCCGGTGGCAAGCGATCGGCCGTAGCACTGTGCGCACACGCCGACGGCGGAGTCGCAGGTCAGCACCGAACGCACCTTGATGCTGGTGACGCCCGCCTCGACGAGGCGGTTGATCAGCACGTCGCCGACGTCGTCGCCTGCCGCAGCGAGCACTTCTCCGGACTCCGAGACGACGTCGGTGGCCAGGGTGCGGGCGAACACCGAGTTCTCGACGTTCGCGTCGCGCACGAGCTTGCCGTCCGCGCCGGCCGCGGCGATCGGCAGCTCGAGCCCCTTGTTCGTGCCGCAGTCGTCCTCACGGATGATGACGTCCTGCGAGACGTCGACCAGGCGGCGGGTGAGGTACCCCGAGTCGGCCGTGCGCAGCGCGGTGTCGGCCAGACCCTTGCGCGCGCCGTGCGTGGCGATGAAGTACTCCGCAACGCTCAGCCCCTCGCGATACGAGGAGATGATCGGACGCGGGATGATCTCGCCCTTCGGGTTGTTCACGAGACCGCGCATACCCGCGATGTTGCGGATCTGCAGCCAGTTCCCTCGGGCGCCCGACGAGACCATGCGGTTGATGGTGTTGTCGGCCGGGAAGTTGTCCCGCATCGCCTTCTGGACCTCGTCGGTGGCCTCGGTCCAGATCTTGATGAGCTCCTGACGACGCTCGGCGTCGGTCGTCAGACCCTTCTCGTACTGACCCTGCACCTTGGCCGCGCGCTTCTCGTGCTCGCTGATGATGTCGGCCTTGTTCGGCGGGGTGAGGATGTCACTCATCGCGACGGTCACACCCGACCGGGTGGCCCAGTAGAAGCCGGCGTCCTTGATCGCGTCCAATGCCGCCGCGACCGTGACCTTCGGGTATTCCT
The DNA here is from genome assembly GCA_937988695.1 of uncultured Microbacterium sp. Classification (GTDB taxonomy): domain Bacteria; phylum Actinomycetota; class Actinomycetes; order Actinomycetales; family Microbacteriaceae; genus Microbacterium. The sequence goes on from CALKHM010000153.1 coordinate 13,120, forward strand.
CGGCCAGCTTGTTCACGATCTGGCTGAGCTTGCCCTTGTCGGCCTGCTCGCGCACGAACGGATAGCCCTTGGGCAGCGCGTCGTTGAAGATCGCCTGTCCGAGCGAGGTGTCCACCAGACCGTGGGTCTCGTAGCCCTCGGGCGACTCGCCCTCCAGGAACGTCAGCCCCGGGATGCGGATGCGCACCTTCGCCTGCAGGTCGAGCGTGCCCTCGTCGCGAGCGAGGATGGCCTCGCCCACCGAGCCGAACACACGGCCCTCACCGCTTGCCCCCTCCTTGAGGGTGGTCAGGTAGTGCAAGCCGATGATCATGTCCTGCGAGGGCAGGGTCACCGGGCGTCCGTCGGACGGCTTGAGGATGTTGTTCGACGCCAGCATCAGGATGCGGGCCTCGGCCTGCGCCTCGACCGACAACGGCAGGTGCACGGCCATCTGGTCGCCGTCGAAGTCGGCGTTGAACGCCGCGCACACCAGCGGGTGCAGCTGGATGGCCTTGCCCTCGACGAGCTGCGGCTCGAACGCCTGGATGCC
>CALKHM010000154.1 GCA_937988695.1 uncultured Microbacterium sp.
AAGGAGGCCGCACGATACGCGAAGGCGTTCGGCGTGCCGCTGCTGGTGGCCAACGTCGACGTCACCCGCTTCGTCGCATACGAGGATCCCGGGGGAGCCGTGCAGACGGCCGCGATCGACCTAGCCGCCGTCGGCCGCGAGAACGAGGTCGCGCAGGTGACCGAGGAGACCACGGCTGCGCTGGGCGGCTGCAGCGTGGACTGGACGCTGCGGTGGCTCGTGGGCGACCCGGCACTGGCGATGAAGAAGCTCGCCGACGAGGTGCATGCCCGGCTGATCGTCGTGGGCACGCGCAAGCAGGGACTCAGTGAGTCGATCCGCGAGTTCTTCACCGGTTCTGTCGCCGTGCGGCTCGCGCACCGCCAGACCCGTCCCGTGCTGGTCGTGCCGATCGGCGAGATCCTCGACGACGACGAGGACTTCACGTGGTGAGCCCGATCAGGGGTGCAGCGCGCGGGTGACCGCCCGCGCGGCGTCGTCGAGCGCGCGACCGAGGTCGTCGACGAGCGCTGCCTCGAGGGTTCCCCCGCGGGCGACGTGCGTACGCAGATCCGTGCGCACCTGCGCGCGGAAGGCGTTGATGGCGGTGTCGGCCCGCTGCAACTGCTCGCGACTGCGCACGCGCGGGTCGTCGGTACGGGACGTGTCGTGCGGCGCGGCGCGACGCTCGTCGTGCGCGGCGGCGGCGAGATCGGCGCGCAGGCTCTTCATCGCCTCGCGCACGCTGCCGCGCACCTCGTCGGCGATGAGCCGCACCGAGTCGGCCAGCCCCGCCTCGATGCCGTCGAACTCTCCGGCCCGGGCGGCGACCTCGGCGCGGCCGGCGTCGGTGATCGCGTAGATCGTCTTGCGGCCGTCGACGGTCTTGGTGACCAGGCCCTCCTCTTCAAGCTTGGCCAGTCGCGGATAGATCGTGCCCGCGCTCGGGGTGTAGGTGCCGCCGGTGCGATCGGTCAAAGCCTGGATGAGGTCGTAGCCGTGACGCGGCTGCTCGTCGAGCAGCTTCAACAGGTACAGGCGCAGATCGCCGTGCGAGAAGACGGGGCTCATCACCATTCCTCCTCGTCGGGGCCGGGTGCGGCATCCGTCGCCGGAGCCGGCGCCGCGCGTCGCAGCACCGTGACGTCACCGGAGACGGTGTTCGTGCGGACATCGGCGAAGCTGCCCGACAGCTGGCCCGTCGTGCCCGTGTAAGAGCTGCCCGGGCCGCCGCGGCCGGTGCGGACGACGCCATCGACCAGCGCGTGGCCGCTCACGGTGCGGATGACGTAGTTGGCCGCCAGGCCCTCATCGAGCCGGATCGTGACGTTGGCGCTGACGGTGTTCAGGGAGATGCGGTCGACGTCTCCGGTGCTGTCGATGAGCACGGGCCCGGAGACCGTGTCGACGACGGCCTTGCGGACCGATCCGGCGGCCGTGACATCTCCCGAGACGCTGTTGGCAAGGAGCGCCCCCACGAGTCCGCGGACCTGCACGTCGCCGGAGACGGCGTTGACGGTGAGGTCGCCGGTCAGGCCGTCGACGAGGATGTCGCCGGAGACGGTGTTCAGTCGTGCGTCGCTGCGTAGGCCGCTCACCAACGCGCTGGCGCTGACGACGCCGAGAGTCAGCGCGATCTCCCGGGGGACGGCGACGCTGATCTCGGCCTTCGGGCCGTTCGGGCCGAAATGCCGGAACACCTCGAGGAAGTTGTCCCAGCCCAGCTGCGGGTGGTCGATCTCGACCGCGCCGTCGACGGCCTCGATCCGCAGGTCTTTGCCCGACACCGCGTGCACCTCGATGCGCAGGTTCGGCTCGTCGTGCGCGACGACGTCGACCTGGCCGGCGATGAGGCCGATCTTGAGTCTGCGGACGTCTTCGATGTCGATGACGCGCGTCTGGCCCGGTTGGACGAGCCACTTCTCCAGGGTCATGTGTTGCTCCAATGTGAGACATAGTCGCGATATATCGCGTTATGGGACTATAACACGATATATCGCGTCTCGGTCAACCCCCGGTCGTTGAGCCGCAGCGATCCCCCCGGTCGTTGAGCGAGCGCTGCGGTCCCCCCGGTCGTTGAGCGAGCGCAGCGGTCCCCCCGGTCGTTGAGCGAGCGCAGCGAGTCGAAACGACGACGCCACAACCAACCTCCGGTCGTTGAGCGAGCGCTGCGGTCCCTCCGGTCGTTGAGCGAGCGCAGCGAGTCGAAACGACGCCGCCGCCGCCCAGACGCAGAACCTCAGGCGAGGGACGCCGAGCTCAGCAGGATGCTCGTCTCGCTGTCGCGGATGCCGTCGAGCGTGCGCAGCGCATTCAGAACGCCGTCGAGACTTGCGAGGCTGTCGCAGCTGAGCTCAGCGACGAGGTCCCAGCGGCCGTTGGTCGTGTGCAGGGCGGCGATCTCGGGGATGCCGCGCAGCCCGGCGACGACGTCGCGAGCATCGCGCCCCTCGACGGCGACCATCGTGATCGCGCGGACCGCGGTGGCCGCAGCGTCGTCGTGCACGCGCACCGAGAACCCGACGATCACGCCGGTGTCCACGAGACGCTCGATGCGTTTGGCCACCGTCGTGCGAGTGACCCCGAGCGCCTCGGCGAGGCGAGCCACAGACTCGCGCCCGTTCGCGCGCAGCCGGGAGACGAGTCGGCGGTCGAGATCGTCGAGATCACGATTCATGAGCACAATGTATGCCAGTGGTGGGCAGAATCCACGTTGCCTCGCCAAAGTGACGCACTCTGGTCATTGAAGGGATACGCGGCGGCTTCGTACTGTTGTGGCATCCCGTTCTCTTCTCCTTCACGGAAGGTCGCGATGATCGATCCCGCCCGTATGCACGCGCTCTCGCCCGCCACCATTGCGATCGTCGACGACGTGCTCGACTATGCGCGCCGTCGTGAGCTGTACGAAGGGGTGCCGCTGGACAAGCCCCTCACGCAGCGCGAGCTGGTCCGGCTCGCCTCGGGCACGATCACCGAGAGCGGCATCGGCGCCCGGCGCGCGGCCGGCCTCTTCGAGAACGTGCTGGCGCCCGCATGCCTGTCCACCGACCACCCCGGCTACCTCTCGTTCATCCCCTCGGCGCCCAGCAAGGCCGCTACCGCGTTCGACGTGATCGTGTCGGCCTCGTCGGTGTACGGCGGGTCATGGCAGGAGGGCGCCGGCGTCGTGTACGCCGAGAACGAGGTGCTGCGGTGGCTGGCCGGCGAGTTCGGCCTGCCCGAGGGTGCCGGTGGCGTGTTCGTGCAGGGCGGCACGATCGGCAACCTCTCCGCGCTGGTCGCCGCCCGCGACGCGGCCCGGCGTCGACGCCGGGCCGAGGGACGCGCCGACCCGACGCGCTGGGTGGTCGTGTGCAGCGCCGAGGCGCACTCGTCGGTGGGCTCGGCGGCATCCATCATGGATGTCGACGCCGTCGGGGTGGCGACTGGGCGCGACGGACGCCTGCACGGCGACGCCGTGGCTACGGCGCTGGATGAGCACGGCGACGCGGTCTTCGCGGTCGTCGCGACCGGCGGCACCACGAACTTCGGGATCGTGGACGACATCGCCTCCATCGCCGAGGTGACCAGCGCCCGGGGCGTGTGGCTGCACATCGACGGGGCATACGGCCTGGCGGCGATGCTCGTGGAGAAGGTGCGACCGGTGTTCGCGGGGGTCGAACGGGCGGACTCGGTCATCGTCGATCCGCACAAGTGGCTGTTCGCGCCGTTCGACGCATGCGCACTGATCTACCGCGACCCCGCGGGCGCGCGCCTCGCGCACACGCAGCACGCGGAGTACCTCGATACGCTCACCGACGGCGCGGACTGGAACCCGTCGGATCTGGCGATCCAGCTCCCCCGCCGCGCCCGAGGCATCCCGCTCTGGTTCTCCCTGGCCACGCACGGAGCCGCGCAGTACCGCGCGGCCATCGAATACGGCATCGATCTGGCGCGTCGCATCGCCGACGAGATCCAGGCGCGTCCCGGTCTCTCGCTCGTGCGCGACCCGCAGCTGTCGGTCGTGGTCTTTCGCCGGGAGGGATGGAGCGCGGCTGAGTACAAGGCCTGGTCGGATCGGCTGCTCGACGAGCAGATCGGGTTCGTCGTCCCCAGCTCGCACGCCGGTGAGCCGGTGCTGCGCTTCGCGATCATCAGCCCGTTGACGACGTACGAGAAGCTGATCGAGATCCTCGACACGCTGGGCTGAGGGGGCCGATCGGTATCGACGCGGTGATCGCGATCCCGCACGCTTGACATTGACGCAACGTCAACCTCTAGCGTGGGGCGTGGAAGGAGGACGGGATGGACCGGTCGATCCACGAGGTCGCGAAGCTCGCGGGCACGACCAGCAGGACGCTGCGTCATTACGACGCGATCGGGCTGCTGGCGCCCACCCGCATCGGCGCGAACGGCTATCGACGGTACGACGAGGCCGCGCTCGTGCGACTGCAGCGCATCCTGCTGTTGCGCGAGCTCGGGCTCCCGTTGCCGCAGATCGCCGAGATCCTCGGCCGCGAGACGTCCGAGGTGCGTGCCCTGCGCACGCATCTGGAGCTGCTCCGCCGCGAGCAGCAGCGCCTCGGCCGGCAGGTCACCGCCGTCTCGGCCACCATCGACGCACTGGAAGGGGGTGAGAAACCCATGGTGGAGAACATGTTCGACGGCTTCGACCACACCCGATATGAGGACGAGGTCACCGAGCGCTGGGGCGCCGAGGCGTACGCGCGCGGTGACACGTGGTGGCGCGGCTTGAGCGCCGACGAGCGCGCGGACTGGCAGCGGCAGGTCGCCGATCTCAACCGGGACTGGCAGGATGCCGCATCCCGCGGCGTCGCCGCCGACTCCGACGAGGCGCAGGCCCTGGCCGGGCGTCACGTGCAGTGGCTGACCGGCATCCCGGGCACGCCGGCGGCATCCGGCGCCGATGTGAAGGGATACGTGTCGGGGCTTGGTGAGATGTACGTCGCCGACCCGCGGTTCGGCGCGAACTACGGCGGGGCCGACGGCGCTGCGTTCGTGCGCGACGCGTTGCGCATCTACGCCGAGGCGCGGCTGTAGCGGCCCTCGGGTCGGGTGCACACGACCCGAGGCATCTGCCGCGGCATAGGCTGGCGGCATGCCCGGCGACCCCGTCGCGTTCTTGCGCTCCTGTCCGACCGGCACGCGTGTGACCGTGCGTCGTCGGGTCGACGGCGGCTGGTCCGACGCGCTCGGCTACCTGCGCGAGGTCTCGGCCGACGCGTGCGTGGTCGAGACGCGGCGCGGCCTGGTGACCGTGCCGCTGGACGTCGTCACACACGCGATCCGCGTCCCCCCGCCTCCGCCGCGCCGCCCCCGCTGACCCCCGCCCGTTCGCCAAATTCACATGAATTTGGCGAACGCACATCAAACCGCCGGAAGTTTCATGTGCATTCATCAAATTCATGTGAATTTGGCGCACTGGATGGGCGTGGGGCGTGGGGCGTCAGGCGCGGTCGCCGACGAAGCGCGCGCGGCCGGCGAGGCATCCGGTAACGAAGATGCCCACCGTCACCGCGAGCAGAAGCAGCAGCGGACCCTCCCATGACCCGGTCGCATCGTGCAGCACGCCCACGAGGATCGGGCCGAACGCCGCCAGCAGGTACCCCACCGACTGGCCCATGCCCGACAGCGACGCCGCCTGCACGTGATTGCGCGTGCGGAAGCCGAACAGCGACAGGGCGATGCTGATCGACGCTCCACCCGACGTGCCGACGAAGATCACCCACACGATGCCGAGGGCAGGCCACAGCAGCTGCCCGCCGATGCCGATGAACGCCAGCACGGCGGCCGCCGCCGCCAGTCCGCTCTGCGCGCGCATCCGGTGCAGCAGCGCGGCAGCCGCGAGACTTCCGACGATGCCGAAGCCCTGGAACACGAACTGGTGCCACCCCGCCAGCGAGACCGACAGGCCGTCGCTGTGCTCGATCGCCGGCCACCAGGTGATGGCCGTGTAGTAGATCGTCGACTGCAGGCCGAGATAGAGCGTCACCTGCCAGGCCAACGCCGAGCGCCACATCGGTCCAACGCGGCCGGGGGCGGCAGGGGCATCCGTGTCGGCGACGGCTCCGGCGTCGACCGCCGTCTGCGCGACCGAGTGCCGGCTTCGCAGCTGCGGCAGGAAGACCCCGAACCCGATGAGCGCGAGCGCCGCCCAGATGCCGAGCGAGAGCCGCCATCCGGCATCCGTGAAACCGGCGATCGGCACGGCGAGGCCGGCGGCCACCGCGGCCATCCCGCTCTGCACGGCCGAGTAGATCCCCGTCATCTGTCCCACCCGCGACGGGTATTCGCGCTTGATCAGGGCGGGGATCAGCACGTTCAGCATCGCGACGGCGGCACCCAGCAGCGCGGTGCCCACCCAGATCGCTCCCGGGATCGGCAGCGATCGGCCGACGATGGCCACGGCCAGCAGCAGCAGCGAGCTGCCCAGCGACCATTCCAGCCCGATCCTGCGGGCCACCGCCGGCGCGATCGGCGAGATGACGGCGAAGCCGATCACGGGCAGGGCCACGAGGAAGGATGCGGCGGCCCCGCCGATGCCGAGATCCGCGCGGATGTCGCCCAGCACGGGGCCGACCGACGTGATGCCGGCACGCAGGTTCGCCGCCAGCAGCAGGACGCCCGCGAGCATGAGGGCGGTACGTGCGGCGCGGTCGCGGTGCACGGGCGACAGCGCGGAGGACATGGGTTCAGGCTATGCCCGCGCCGGCGCCCGACCGAATCGATGCGATCGTCCCGACGTCGCGAGACGGTCTCCACGGCCTCCACCCGTGGCATCGCTCCCCCATGAGTCGAGGCTCCACCGCGAGGTCTCCCCGAAGGCTCCCCCCGTGAGGCTCCGCGGCGAGGCTCTGCGCGAGGTCTCCCCGCGAGGTCCCCCGCGAGGTGTCCAACCCCCTCGACGCGCCTGCCGACGCCGGTTACCGTGGAACAAGCACCCATGCGCGAAGGACGAGCATCCACGCGCGAAGGAGGGGAGAAGGAGGGGACATGCCCAGAGGACGCGCATCCACCAGCCTGAAGAATCCGGACCTCTACGACGAGCTGCGCAAGCAGGGGGCATCCGAACAGAAAGCGGCGCGCATCTCGAACGCCACGGCCCGCGAAGGCGCCGGCACAGTCGGGCGTCGCGGTGGAAAGGCCACGGACTACGAGGATCGCACCGTCGACGAGCTGAAGGCACGGGCCAAGGAGCTTGGCCTGCACGGGTACTCCGGCAAACGGAAGTCCGAGCTCATCGACCTGCTGCGCAACCACTGACGCAGTTCCGCCTACTCCTCGGGGAGAACGCACACGGCGACATGGAATACTGAGCGCCGTGCGGTCCTGCACGGCCGTGCTCCACCCGTCGCTCGAAGGGCATCCGTGTCGAAGCTCGCCGTCCTCAGCCTGCGCAATCGCGCGCTGATCGCCCTCGTCACGATCATCGCGGCGGTGTTCGGGTCGATCGCACTGGTGAACCTCAAGCAGGAGCTCATCCCCTCGATCGAGTTCCCGCAGCTGGTGGTGGTCTCCAGCTATCCCGGAGCCTCCCCGGAGGTCGTCGAGAACGACGTGTCCACGCCGATCGAGCAGGCGATCCAGGGCGTGCCGGGTCTGGAGCAGACCAGCGCTACCAGCACGACGAACTCGTCGGTGGTGCAGGCGCAGTTCACGTATGGAACCGATCTGGCCACCGCCGAGCAGAAGATCAGCCTGGCTATCAACCGGATCAAGACCACCCTGCCCGACGGGGTCGACCCCAACGTCATCTCCGCCTCGATCGACGACTTCCCGGTCATCCAGCTGGCGGTCACGGGCTACACCGACGAGCAGACCGTGCAGTCGCGGCTGCAGAACACGGTCGTGCCCGATCTCGAGGACATCGCCGGGGTCAACGCCGCGCAGATCGTGGGCGGGCGCGCACGGCGGGTGACGATCACCCCCGATGCCGACAAGCTCGCCGCAGCCGGCTTCACCACGCAGGCGATCCGCGACGCGCTCTCGCAGAACGGGCTGCTCTTCCCCGGCGGCGACATCAGCCAGGGCGATCAGACCCTCACCGTGCAGACCGGCGCCAAGCTCGACTCCGTCGATCAGATCAAGGATCTCCCGCTCGTGCGTTCGAGCGCGTCGCCGGGCGCGGGGGCCCAGGCCGGCGGCGCGGGGGCCCAGGCCGGCGGCGCGGGGGCCGCTGCCACGGGCACATCCACGGTCGGTGACGTCGCCGATGTGACACTCGAGCGCGATCCGGTCACCACGATCTCGCGAGTGAACGGCAAGGATGCCCTGACCCTGGCGATCACCAAGCTGCCCTCGGCGAACACCGTGGACGTGTCCACCGCCGTGCGCGACGCGCTGCCGCACCTGGAGAGGCAGCTGGACGGGGCGCGCTTCACCGTCGTGTTCGACCAGGCGCCCTACATCCAGCAGTCGATCGACTCGCTCGCGCAGGAGGGCCTGCTCGGCCTCTTGTTCGCCGTCATCATCATCCTGATCTTCCTGCTGTCGGTGCGTTCCACGCTGGTCACCGCGATCTCGATCCCGACGAGCGTGCTCATCACGTTCATCGGCATCCAGGCCTTCGGGTACTCGCTGAACATCCTCACCCTGGGCGCGCTGACGATCGCGATCGGGCGCGTCGTCGACGACTCCATCGTGGTGATCGAGAACATCAAACGGCATTACGTCGCCGGCACCGACAAGCTGCAGGCGATCACCCGAGCCGTGCGCGAGGTCGCGATGGCGGTGTCGGCGTCGACCATCACCACGGTCGCGGTCTTCCTGCCGATCGCGTTCGTCGGCGACATGACCGGCGAGCTGTTCCGGCCGTTCGCGCTGACCGTCACCATCGCGATGGTGGCCTCGCTCGTGGTCGCCTTGACCATCGTGCCCGTGCTGGCGTACTGGTTCCTCCGGCCCGGCAAGCAGCTGCGCACGGCCGAGGGCGTCATCGTCGATCCCGAGGCGCCGCAGGCGCCGCCCTCACGCCTGCAGCGGGCGTACTTGCCGATCCTGCACTGGACGCTGAAGCACTCCTGGGTCACCGTGCTGCTGGCAGTGCTGGTCATGGGCGGTACCGTCGCCCTCGCGCCGCACATGAAGACGAACTTCCTCGGCGACTCGGGACAGAACACATTCACCATGACGCAGGACCTCGGGCCCGCGGCATCCCTCGACTCCGAGAATGCCGCGGCGAAGAAGGTCGAGGATGCCATCGCCGGCGTGAACGGCATCGACTCCGTGCAGGTCTCCATCGGGTCGAGCGGATCGTCGTTGCGCGACGCGTTCGCGGGCGGGGGCAGCGGGGTCACCTATTCGATCACCACCGACGCCGACGCCGATCAGGAGCGGGTGCGTGCCGACGTGCACAGCGCGGTGGCGAAGGTGAAGGATGCCGGGACCATCACGATCTCGGCATCCGGGGGCGGCTTCGGCTCGAGCGACGTCGAGATCGACGTGACCGCCCCTGACTCGAAGACCCTGCAGACGGCGACGGACGCCGTCGTCGCCGCAGTGCAGGGCAAGACCGGCATCGGTCAGAAGCCGGCGTGCCTGCTGGTTGTCATCTTCGTGGACC
>CALKHM010000155.1 GCA_937988695.1 uncultured Microbacterium sp.
CTGCGGCATCCTTGCGCCGCCGACGCAGCGCACCCAGCGCGTAGGGCACCAGAAGCAGCAGCACGACGCCCGCCGCGCCCAGCGCCCACGGCAGCAGATCGACGTTTGCACCGGCGCCGGCCGTGACGTTCCCGTTGTCGGGGTTCAGGGCCCCGGGGTCCTTCTCGTTCTGCGTGCGCGGACTGGTGGTCGGCGACTGCGACGGGGAGTCGGGCGTGGTGATGTCGTTGTTGCCGCCCGCCGCTGCCGGCAGGAAGCCGGTCGGGGTGCCGAGGCTCTTGGTGGGATCGAACGCCACCCAGCCGATGTCGGAGAAGTACACCTCGGGCCACGCGTGCAGCTGCGCGCTGGAGACCGTATAGACGACGTCGCCGTTCTCGGCGATCCCCGACGTATCGGGGGTGCCCGGCAGATAGCCGACCACGATCCTCGACGACATCCCCAGCACGCGCGCCATCACCGCGAACGCGGATGCGAAGTGGATGCAGTACCCCTTCTTCTCGCGCAGGAAGCCGGCGATCGCCGAGACGCCCGACCCGTCGAAGCCCTCCTGCACGGGTGCGGTCAGCGAGTACTGGAACTCCGGGCCGCGGAACCAGTTCTGCAGGGCGATGAGCGCGTCGTAGTCGGTCTCGGCGTCCTTCGTGATCTCGTGCGCATCGCGCGTGATGATCGACGGGATCGCCGTCTGCAGTCCCATCGCGTCGGCCGGACCCCCGTGTGCGGTGCTGGCCTCGATCTGCTCGAGCGTCGGCTGCGGCACGCTCGAGGCCACGGTGTAGTCCTCGCCCGACGCGGTGATGACGGTGCCGTCGCTGACGACCGTCCGGTTCGAGCTCATCGCCTGCCAGTCCTCACCGGCACCGGTCACCTCGGTGGCCGGGTACGGCACCGGCAGATAGCGGGCGTTGAGCCGCTCGATGTGGATCTTCGTCGTCGTCTTCTGCACCGGGATGCCAGGACGGGCATCCAGTGCGCCGAACACGTCGCCATCGGCGACCGGTGTCGAAGAGTCGACATCGGGCTTCCACACGTCGGCGGTGAACGTCGACAGGGTCGCCACGCGCAGATAGGGGGCGCCCACCGAGGTCGTCGTGAGGGTCAGCACGTTCACCGGATCCGGACGACGCAGATCGCGCCCGAGGTCGAGATTCGCGTTGATCGTGCTGCCACCGGCACCGCCCACGGCCCGGCTGGGCGGTGTGGGCAGCAGGGGAGTGGCGGCGACCGCGACCAACACCGCGACCAGCCCGATCGACGCGGCGATCGCCGAGGTGCTGCTGGGCGCCGTCGAGACCGTGCGCGGCGGTTGATACCGGGTCCGCGTCTCGGCACGCAGCAGGAACAGGATCGCGGCGGCCAGCACGACGAACCCGAACACGTCGAACGGGCCGGGAACGGCCAGCGACGGGATCAGCGACACCGTGATCAAGGCGATCGCCGCCGCCAGCGGCATCCGTGCCGTCACCACGATGTGATCGACGACGATCGCGATGAGCCCGGTCGCGGCGAGGATGCAGAACCCGAGCGCCGCCGTCTCCGGCAGCGGCGCGATGCCGGTCTGGATCTGCTCCATCGCGTCGCGGATCAGCACCGGAACGGTGCGGAACGCATGCAGCGTCGGCACGACGAAGACGATCGCGGCGTCACGCAGGAAGATCCCGGTGATAAGACCCACCCACACCGCCGCCTCGATGAGCGAGACGACCGGCGCCGGCAGGCCGTATCGGCGCCCGATGAAGCCGGCGGCGAACACCGCCGCCGACACGATCATCGCCCCGGCGATCCACGCGCCCGGCGCGATCACCCCCAGCAGCGGCACGAGCGCTGCCAGCAACGCCACCCAGGAGCCGATGGACAGCGACGGATAGGCGCCGCGACGGCGCTTGGGCGCGCTCACCACCGTGGGCCCTCCCACGACGCCGGGCGCGCTCACGATGTCGCCCCCGCCGCCGCGAGGTCGGTGTGCGACACCCGCAGCCACGCGTCGCGCAGCGACGTGCCGGGAACGATGGATGCCGCGTACCAGCCGGTCGCGGCCGCGCGTTCGATCGCGTCCATGCGGGGAGCCGCCGACAGCAGCACGGGATGCACGCTGTGTGCGGGCACGGGCGCCAGCGCGTCGATGTCCGCCGGCGTGAGCGCGCCGGCGACGACCACCAGCGGTCCCGTCGTCGACCCCGCCCACAGCCGGGTGAGCGCATCCAGTCGCAGCGAGCCGGTCGCGGTGACGGTGGCGAACCTTGCCACCAGCACCGCGACCGCCGACTGCTCGCCGCCGGGCACCACTTCGGACAGCGGGGTGCCGTCCACGTCGATCACCTGCACCGCGTAGCCGTCGCGCACGAGCGCGTTCACCGCCGACACGCAGGCGTCGATCGCCGCTTCGAACGCCGGGTCCATGCCCGGCTGCCGAGCGGCATCCTCGCTCCACCGGATCGCGGAGCGGTCGAGCACCACGGTCGCCTCGGGCGTCGACTCCTGCTCCTCCTCGCGCACCATGAGCATGTCGCGGTGTGCGGTGGCACGCCAGTGGATGCGCCGCATCGAGTCCCCGGGCTGATATGGGCGCGCGATGAGGTTGTCGGTGCCCTGCCCGAGCCGGGTCGTGGTCGCCTGCAGCACGCCGCCGGTCGCGCCGGCGAAGGCGGTCAGCGGCGGCAGGTCGATGCACTCGGGGGTGACGATCAGGCGAGTCGTTCCGCCGATCTCGGCCACGCGGCGCGCGATGCCGAACGGGTCGCGGATGGTCAGGTCCAGCGGCCCGAGCCAGTGCACGCCGCGCCGCGTGGCGTGCAGGTCATAGACGAGGTCCACGGCGCGGTCGCCGCCGCGCAGTCCCGACCCGAGCGCGGGGAAACGTCCGTCGGACCGGCCCTCGAGGCCGTCGGGCACCTGGTCGGCCCACGTGCCCGGTGTGGTGGGCAGTGCCGTGCGCACGCTCACGCGCACCGTGACGCGGGTGTCGGCGCCGACCGGCACGGTGGCCGGGGACGATGACCGGCTGAGCGACACGTCACGGCGCGTGATGTGCAGGGCGATCAGGCTCACGACCACGAGCGCCACCAGGAACACCCCGAACGCGAGCAGCTGCACCGATCCGAACTGGGCGGAGGCGATGAAGCACGCGAGGGCCAGTGCGCCGGCGGCGGTGCCGCGGACGGTGAGCGGCCAGGCGCGTCTCATGTCACGACCTCGGGACCAGCGGCACCGGAACCGTCGAGATCAGCCGCTGCAGGATCGAGATCACCGCGTCGGGGCCGCCACGGCCGCGTACGCTCGTGGCGCGCGCGGGGATGAGCCGGTGCGCGAACACCGGGATCAGCAGCGCGGTGACGTCGTCGGGGATGACGAAGGCCCGACCCTCCAGCGCCGCCCAGACCTTCGCCGCCCGCACGAGCTGCAGGGTGGCGCGAGGACTCGCGCCCAGACGCAGGTCGGGGTGGGCACGCGTGGCCTGAGCCAGCGCCACGGCGTACTGCTCGATCGCCGCCGAGACGTGCACGCGCCGCGCCCAGCCGATCAGCGCTCTCACGGCCGTGGCGTCGGCGACGGCGGAGACCGTCGTCAGCGGGTTGGCCGTGTCGCGCTCGCGCAGCATCTGCGCCTCGGCCGTGGCATCCGGATATCCCATCGAGATCCGCATCATGAACCGGTCGCGCTGCGCCTCGGGCAGCGCATAGGTGCCCTCCATCTCCAGCGGGTTCTGGGTCGCTACGACCAGGAACGGGTCGGGCAGCGGATGCGTGCGGCCGTCGACGGTGACCTGTCCCTCCTCCATCGCCTCCAGCAGTGCGGACTGGGTCTTCGGGGAGGAGCGGTTGATCTCGTCGGCGATCACGATGTTCGCGAACACGGCACCCGGTTTGAACTCGAACTCGCGCTCGCCGGGGTTGAACACCGAGACGCCGGTCACGTCGCTGGGCAGCAGGTCGGGCGTGAACTGGATGCGGCGCACCGTGGCGTCGACGGTGGCGGCCAGGGCCCGCGCGAGCATCGTCTTGCCGACGCCAGGGACGTCCTCGATGAGCAGGTGTCCCTCCGCCAGCAGCGTCACCAGGGCGCTGCGCACGGCGTCGGGCTTGCCGTCGATCACGCGGGAGACCTCGGCGACGATGCGCTCGGTGGTCGCCGCGAACTCCGAAGGGCCCATCTGCGGAGCCGTCGGGGAGGATGTCGTCGTCTGCTGCATCGGCAGTCCTTCTCGAGTCGGATACGGGCGCCGTCGCCCCTCTGCTCCGATCGTAACCCGGCAGCGGATCCGGGTCTCTGGGAACCGGCCGCGCATACCGTGCGCCGCCGTCGGTTAGACTGGCAGCAGCTCTCCGCGAGGCGGCATCCAGGCCAATTCCCCCAGGACGGAAACGTAGCAAGGGTAACCGGGCTCTGCCGGGTTCGCGGAGAGTCTTTTCGTTGCCGGCATCCCGCCCGGCACGGTGTGTCCGTGCATAGGGTGGAGGGGTGGCGCAGAGCATCTTCATCACGTCCGCGGAAGGCCATTCCGGCAAGTCGTCGATCGCTCTGGGAGTGCTCGATGCGCTCAGCCACGCGACGCCGCGCGTGGGGGTGTTCCGCTCCATCGCGCGCTCCACCGAGGAGCGCGACTACGTGCTCGAGATGCTGCTCGAGCACGACGGCGTCGATCTCGACTACGAGGAGTGCATCGGCGTCACCTACGATGACGTGCGCGCCGACGCCGAGGCGGCGCTGGGCGTCATCGTCGAGCGCTACAAGGCCGTCGAGATGCAGTGCGACGCGGTGGTCATCCTCGGCAGCGACTTCACCGATGTCGGCAGTCCTGCCGAGCTCGGCTACAACGCCCGCATCGCGGCGAACCTCGGCGCGCCGCTGCTGCTGGTGCTGGGCGGCCGGTCGCAGGAGGGGCTGGGCGAGCACCTGGGTGCCACGCAGGCGCGCACGCCCGCGCAGATGGGCAAGATCACGGCTCTCGCGCTCGCCGAGCTCGTGCACGGCCGCGCCGACCTGCTCGCCGTCGTGGCCAACCGTGCCGATCCCGCGTCGCTGACCGAGACCGTCGCGGCGGTGACCGCGGTGGTGGATGCCTCGCCGTTCGGCTCCGGCATCCCGGTGTGGGCGCTGCCCGAAGACCGGTTCCTGGTCGCCCCGTCGATGCGCGGCGTGATGCGCTCGCTGGATGCCACGCTGCTCAAGGGCGACCCCGAGCTGCTCACCCGTGAGGTGCTCGACGTGGTGGTCGCCGGGATGTCGATGGACAACGTGCTGCCGCGGCTGGAGGAGAGCGCGGTCGTCGTCGTGGCCGCCGACCGTACCGACGTACTGCTGGCGACCCTGCTGGCCAACGCGTCCGGAACGTTCCCGTCGCTGGCCGGCATCGCGCTGAACGGGCCGTTCCCGCTGCCGGCCGCCATCGAGCGGCTCATCGACGGGCTCGGCTCGTCGCTGCCGATCATCAGTACCGGATACGGCACCTACGAGACCGCCGTGCGCATCATGCGCACGCGCGGCCGTCTGGCCGCCGACTCGCAGCGTCGCTATGACACCGCCCTGGCGATGTTCGAGCAGCACGTCGACGTCGACGAGCTCACCCGGGCACTGGGTCTTGCCCGCTCCACGGTGGTGACCCCGCTCATGTTCGGCTATCAGCTGGTCGAACGTGCCCGCGCGGACCGCAAGCGCATCGTGCTGCCCGAGGGCGGCGACGATCGGGTGCTGCGTGCGGCGGCGACGGTGCTGGCGCGTGGCATCGCCGACATCACGATCCTGGGCGAGCCCATCGAGGTGCGCGGCCGCGCCATCGAGCTGGGCATCGACATCGGCGCCGCCGAGGTGCTCAGCCCTTTCGATGCCGTGCACGTGGACCGGTTCGCCCGCGAGTACGAACGGCTGCGCGCGCACAAGGGCATGACCTACGACCGTGCCGCCGATACCGTCACCGACGTGTCGTACTTCGGCACGCTCATGGTGCACCTGGGCCTTGCCGACGGGATGGTGTCGGGGGCCGCGCACACCACCGCACACACGATCCGTCCGGCGTTCGAGATCATCAAGACCAGACCCGGCGTCTCGGTGGTCTCCAGCGTCTTCCTGATGGCGCTGGCCGACCGCGTCCTGGTGTACGGCGACTGCGCGGTGATCCCGGATCCGACCGCCGGGCAGCTCGCCGACATCGCCGTCTCCTCGGCGGCCACGGCCGCGCAGTTCGGCATCGATCCGCGGGTGGCGATGCTGTCGTATTCCACGGGCGAGTCCGGCGCGGGGGAGGACGTGGAGAAGGTGCGCGCCGCCACTGCGCTCGTGCGCGAGCGCGCCCCGCAGCTTCTGGTGGAGGGCCCGATCCAGTACGATGCCGCGGCCGACGCGGCCGTGGCCGCCGCCAAGATGCCCGGCTCCGCGGTCGCCGGGCGCGCGACGGTGTTCATCTTCCCCGATCTGAACACCGGCAACAACACGTACAAGGCCGTGCAGCGCTCCGCCGGTGCGGTCGCGATCGGCCCGGTGCTGCAGGGGCTGAACAAACCCATCAACGACCTCTCCCGCGGGGCGCTGGTCGATGACATCGTCAACACGATCGCCATCACCGCGATCCAGGCCCAGGGCGCGGCATCCGGCACCCGCACGGAGGCATCGGCATGAGCATCGTCCTCGTCGTCAACAGCGGCTCCAGCTCGTTCAAGTACCAGCTGCTGGACATGACCTCGCAAAGCGTGCTGGCCTCGGGCCTCGTCGAGCGCATCGGTCAGGAGATCGGCCGGTGCCGGCACACCGTGCACGTCACGCCCACGCCTCCCGGCGAGGCGGCGCCCACGATGCTGGATGCCACCTCCGAGCGTGAGCTGCCCATCCCCGATCACTTCGCCGGATTCGCCGCGATGCTCGAGGACTTCGCCGCGCATGGCCCGAGCCTCGAGGACCATCCGCCGGCCGCGGTCGGACACCGCGTCGTACACGGCGGTGCGCGGTTCTTCGAGCCGACGCCGATCACCCCGCTCGTGGAGATCAACATCGAGGAGCTCTCGGTGCTCGCGCCGCTGCACAATCCGGCCAACCTCGCCGGCATCGTCGCCGCCAAGCGCGCGTTCCCCGATGTGCCGCACGTGGCGGTGTTCGACACGGCCTTCCACCAGACGCTGCCGCCGGCCGCGTACACCTACGCGATCGATGCCGGGCTCGCCGCGCATCACCGCATCCGCCGCTACGGGTTCCACGGCACGTCGCACAAGTTCGTCAGCGAGGCCGCCGCGAACTTTCTCGGCCGACCCCTGGCGGAGTTGAAGCAGATCGTCTTCCATCTCGGCAACGGGGCCTCGGTCACCGCCGTCGACGGCGGCCGGTCGGTGGAGACCTCGATGGGCTTCACGCCGCTTGAAGGCCTGGTGATGGGCACCCGTTCCGGCGACGTCGACCCGGCCGCGCTGTTCCAGCTGGGGCGCCGCGCCGGCTACACCGTCGACGACCTCGACGAGCTGCTGAACAAGCGCAGCGGGCTGAAAGGCATGACCGGGCACTCCGACATGCGCGACGTGCTGGCGGGCCGGGACAGGGGGGATGCCGCATCCGCTCTCGCGTTCGACGTGTACGTCCATCGCCTGCGGGCGTATGCCGGTGCGTACCTCGCGCAGCTCGGCGGTGTGGACGTCATCTCGTTCACGGCCGGAGTGGGCGAGAACGCGCCCGACGTGCGCGCCGGCGCGCTGGAGACCCTCGGCTTCGCCGGGGTGCGTGTCGACCTCGAGCGCAACGCGGCGCGTGGTCGTGGCATCCGGGTCATCTCGGCAGACGACTCGGCCGTGACCGTGCTGGTCGTGCCGACCAACGAGGAGCTGGAGATCGCCCGTCAGACCCTGGAGGTGGCAGGAGCATGAGCGCATCCGATACCCGCAAGACCCGCATCGACCTGACCGCGTACGACGCCGTGCTCTTCGACCTCGACGGTGTGCTCACCCCCACCGCGCAGGTGCACATGCACGCCTGGCAGAGCCTGTTCGACGGCCTGTTCGCGGCATGGGACATCACGCCGGCCTACACCGAGCGCGACTACTACGAGCACGTCGACGGCAAGAAGCGCTACGACGGGGTGGCGGCCGTGCTGCGCAGCCGCTCGGTCGAGGTGAAGTGGGGCGATCCGTCGGATCCGCCGGAGGCCGACACGGTGTGCGGCATCGGCAACCGCAAGAACGGCTACTTCGAGAGCGCGCTGCGCACCGACGGCATCGCCCCCTACCCGGGCTCGCTGCGCGTGCTCGACCTGCTGCGCGAGGCCGGAACGCCCGTCGCGGTGGTCTCCAGCTCGAAGAACGCCGACGAGGTGCTGCGCACAGCCGGTATCCGCGACCGTTTCGGCGTGGTCGTCGACGGGGTCGTCGCCGAGCGCGAGGACCTCGCCTCCAAGCCCGCACCGGACATGTTCCTGGCCGCGGCGCGGATGCTGCAGGTCGAGCCGGATCGGGCAGCCGCCGTGGAGGACGCCCTCAGCGGGGTGCGCTCGGCGGCTGCCGGAGGCTTCGGCCTTGTCATCGGCGTCGACCGCGGGGTGGGCGCCGATGCGCTGCGCGCCGCCGGAGCCGATGCCGTCGTCGACGATCTCGCCGACCTGGTCGAAACCGGATCGCATCGTTCCTAGACTCGGGAGGGCGGGCCTCCCCGAGAGAGGATTCGAATGATCAATCGCGACCGCTTCCCCGTCGATCCCTGGCGGCTGATCGAGACCGACTTCGACATCGACGACGCCGGTGTCACCGAGTCGTTGTTCGCCGTGGGCAACGGCTATCTCGGCCTGCGCGGCAACCATCCGGAAGGACGCCACGCAAACGAGCAGGGCACCTTCATCAACGGGTTCCACGAGACGTTCCCGATCCGCCACGCCGAGCAGGCGTACGGGTTCGCCGAGGTGGGCCAGACCATCATCAACGCGCCCGACGCGAAGGTGATGCGCGTGTACGTGGACGACGAGCCGCTCGCCTTCGGGCTGGCCGACGTGCGCGAATACGAGCGCGTGCTCGACATGCGCGACGGAGTGCTGCGCCGGCGCCTGCTGTGGGTCACGCCCAGCGGCAAGCGGGTGCGCCTGGACGTCGAGCGCATGGTCTCGTTCGAAGAGCGCCACCTGGCGGTCATGACGGTGGACGTCACCGTCGAGAACGAGGACGCCCCGGTCACGATCAGCTGCCAGATCGTGAACCGCCAGGACGGCGAGGACGTGTACGGCGGCACCCCGATCGCGCCGCGCCGGGCCGGGTTCGATCCGCGCAGGACCGAGCGCTTCGCCGAGCGCGTGCTGCTGCCCGAGGAGTACTGGCAGGACAAGCTGCGCGCCATGCTCAGCTACACCGTCGCACACTCCCGGATGACGCTCGCGGTGGCTGCCGACCACATCATCGAGACGGAGAACCCGTATACGCAACGCACACTCGTCGAGCCCGATATCGCCAAGAACGTGTTCCGCGTGCAGGCCAAGGCAGGCGTGCCGATCCGCGTCGTCAAGCTCGCCAGCTACCACACCTCGTCGACCGGGGTGCCCGCGCGCGAGCTCGTAGACCGCTGCCGGCGCACGCTGGACCGTGCGATGAGCGCGGATCTGACCACGCACTTCGCCGCTCAGCGCGCCTGGATGGACGCGTTCTGGGAACGCTCCGACGTGCGCATCGGCGGACGTGCCGACCTGCAGCAGGCCGTGCGGTGGTGCCTGTTCCAGCTCGCGCAGGCCTCGGCGCGAGCCGACGGCCTGGGCATTCCCGCCAAGGGCTTGACCGGCTCGGGCTACAGCGGGCACTACTTCTGGGACACCGAGGTCTACGTCCTGCCGTTCCTCGCGTACACCACCCCCCAGTGGGCGCTGAACGCGCTGCGGATGCGCTCGCTCATGCTTCCCGCCGCCAGACGCCGCGCGCACCAGCTCACCGAGGCCGGAGCGCTCTATCCCTGGCGCACGATCAACGGAGAAGAGGCATCCGCCTACTACGCGGCCGGGACCGCGCAGTACCACATCAACGCCGACGTCTGCTTCGCGCTGGCCAAGTACGTTCTGGCCACCGGTGACGACGACTTCCTCTGGCGGGAGGGCGTGGACATCGCCGTAGAGACCGCGCGGCTGTGGGCAACGCTCGGATTCTGGCGCGCGCACGACGGCGCGGAGGAGTTCCACATCCACGGCGTGACGGGTCCCGACGAGTACACCACCGTCGTCAACGACAACCTGTTCACGAACGTGATGGCGCGGTTCAACCTGCGCTTTGCCGCGCAGACCGTGCGCGCGATGGCCGAGAAGGACGGCGAGGTGTTCCGCCGGATGCAGGAACGGCTGAACCTCGATCCCGCGGAGCCGGATGCCTGGGACCGGGCCGCCGACGCCATGCACATCCCGTACAGCGCGCAGCTGGGCATCCATCCCCAGGACGAGGTGTTCCTGGAGAAGGAGGTCTGGGACCTCGAGCACACTCCGCCGGAGCAGCGGCCGCTGCTGCTGCACTTCCATCCGCTGGTGATCTACCGCTACCAGGTGCTCAAGCAGGCCGACGTGGTGCTGGCGCTGTTCCTGCAGGGCGATCACTTCACCGCGGAGGAGAAGCTCGCCGATTTCGAGTACTACGACCCGCTGACCACGGGCGACTCGACGCTCTCCGCGATCGTGCAGGCGATCCTGTCGGCGGAGGTCGGCTACCAGGACCTCGCCCACAGCTACTTCGAGCACGCGCTGTTCGTAGACCTGGCCGATCTGCACCACAACGCGTCCGACGGCGTGCATGTGGCCTCGGCGGGCGGGGTGTGGACGGCGTTGGTCTCCGGCTTCGGGGGGATGCGCGACCATGCCGGCGAACTCAGCTTCGACCCGCGTCTGCCGCGGGGATGGGATG
>CALKHM010000156.1 GCA_937988695.1 uncultured Microbacterium sp.
CGCCCGCGGGTCCGCCGGACGGCATCGATGCGGCGCTGGCCGAGCTCGCCCGTCAGCGCGCCGCGATCGCTTCCTCGGGCGAACGCGGCCGGCTCGAGCTGCTATGCGCGGCGGAGTCGGCCGGTGCGCTGGTGGCTGCCGAGCTGCGGGCGGCGGGGCTGCCCTGGGACGTGCCCACGCACGAGCGGATCCTGGAGGACGTCCTCGGTCGCAGACCGGCGACCGGCGGCGTCCCCGAACGCATGGCTGCGGCTGCTGCCGAGGTGCGCACTCACCTCGACGACCCGCACGCGAACCTCGACTCCCCGGCGAAGCTGCTGCGCAGCCTGCACCGGGTCGGCGTGCCGGCGCAGTCGACGGCGAGATGGGAGCTCGGCGGGTTCGAGCATCCCGTGATCGAGCCGTTGCTCACGTATAAGCGGTACAGCCGTCTGCTGGCTGCGAACGGTTGGACCTGGCTGGAGGAGTGGGTGCGCGACGGGAGGTTCCGTCCGGTCTACGTCCCGGCCGGCGTGGTGACAGGGCGCTGGGCGTCGTCAGGGGGCGGCGCACTGCAGATTCCCCGGATGCTGCGGGAGGCCGTGCGCGCCGACGACGGGTGGACGTTCGTGGTGGCCGACGTCGCGCAGCTGGAGCCCCGCGTGCTCGCGGGCATGTCCAGCGACCTCGCGCTTGCCCGCGCCGCGCGTGGACGGGACCTCTACGTCGGCATCGTGGACAGCGGCGCGGTGGCGCATCGAGCCGAGGCGAAGGTCGCGATGCTCGGCGCGATGTACGGAGCCACGACCGGAGAGAGCGGCCGGCTCGTGCCGCGGCTACGGCTCGCCTATCCGCGTGCGATGGCTCTCGTCGACGAGGCCGCACGTACCGGGGAGCGCGGCGGGGTGGTCTCGACGTGGCTTGGCAGATCGTGTCCGCCCGCGTCGCCGCGCTGGCTGCGTGCCCAGCAGCAGGCTGCCGGCGAGACGGGAACGGCGGCCGATCGCGATCGTGCGCGTCGGGCTGCCGGCGATCGCGGCAGGTTCACCCGCAACTTCGTGGTGCAGGGCACGGCGGCGGAGTGGGCCCTGGCATGGCTGGGGGAGGTGCGTGCGCGTCTGGACGGGCTGGGCGCCGTCCCGCCCGAGGAGTCCGCACCCCGCTCGGGTCCGGCGCTCGGCGATCGTGCCCACCTCGCGTTCTTCTTGCACGACGAGCTCATCGTGCACACGCCGGTGCGGCATGCCGATGCCGCGGCAGCGATCGTGCGCTCAGCTGCGGCATCCGCGGGGCGGCTGTTGTTCGGTGACTTCCCGATCGACTTCCCGCTGGATCTGAAGGTGGCGCCCACGGCCCAGAAGGACTGAGGACGCCACCGCCAGACGGTCGGGGGTGCGGGAGGTCAGCTGCGGCGTGCGCGCCGTGCCAGCAGGAGCCCGGCACCCAGGAGCAGCACGATGCCGCCGCCGATGGCGATCGGAATGACCGGGACGTTCAGTCCCGTCACCGGAAGGATCGTCGCCGACGAGACCTCGCCGACCACCGGGTTCGCACAGGCGGCCGTCGGCTGCGGGTACGACACCGGCACACTCAGCGACGGGTTCACCTCGAGCACGGCGCTCACACCCGACCCGCGGGTCCAGGCGAAGTTGCCGTTGGTGTGCACGAGCTTGCCGTTCTGCGTGATCCAACCCGGCCACGACACGGCGTGACCTGCGGCGTCGACCTTGGCTCCCGGCCACAGCACACGACCCGACAGCTTGTTGTCCACGAGCGTGCCCAGCGCGAGCGTGATCGAGTGCGATCCCTTGGTGAGGATCAGCCGTGCGCTATGATCCTTCGCCACGTTGTCAGGATCGGTCATGACGATGCTGTAGGTGATCCACGGCACGTCGCCCACGCAGACAGCAGCCGCGCTGGATCCGGCCAGCGTTGGTGTCGTCGGAGTGTGCGGCGTATAGCCGGTGTCGTTCGCGAACGCCGCAGTGGCGCCGCCGAGCGTCAGAAGCACGGCCACAGCTACGGCCGCCATCGATTTGCGAAACATCGCTTGCCTCCCCAGTAGGCGAAATCACGGCCACCCCTGGCCGAATGCACTCGCCCCAGACGAGTACACGGTGAGTCTAACGCAGATCGGCCGCGGAATCGAGAGAACGACGCGCTGGATGTGCCGATCGGGCCCGCGGTTCTTGTGAGCGCGGCGATAGGTTGAGAACATCGGTGGTCGCGCTGACCCCTCGCAGGTGGGAGAGAAGATGCCGAACGGACGCCAGCCGGACCAGATCGACGTCGCGCGACTCGCCGGTGTCTCAGTGGGAAGCGTGTCGACGACCATCAACCGGCCGGACATGGTCTCGGAACGCATGCGTGAGCGGGTTCAGGCGGCCATCGATGAACTCGGCTACGTCCCGAACAGGTCGGCGGCGACCTTGCGGCGCGGAGGCGCCAGTCGCGTGCTCGGCCTCATCATCCCCGAGGTGACGAACGCCTTCTATGCGGCGATCGTGGATGCCGTCAGTGACGCTGCCGACCGGCAGGGATACGCCGTCTCCTTGTGCGTGAGCCATGAGGACCCGGCGCGGGAGCGACGGCATTTCGAGCTTCTTGCGCAGCAGCGTGCGGCCGGTGCTCTGATCGCACCGATCACCCTGGAAGGGGAGCGTCTGGCGAGGCTGCAGAGCATAGGCACGCGGATCGTGCTGATCGACCGGCATCTGGATGTCGAACGTGGGTGCTCGGTCGCGGTCGACGACGTCCGGGGCGGGTTCTTGGCTGTCGACCACCTGCTGTCGACACCGGGTCGGGGGATCGCTCTGGTGAACGGGCCGCACTCCATCCTGCAGTGCGAGGATCGATGGAGCGGATCCGTAGCGGCGCTCCGCGCCGCAGGGGGCTCGGAGGACGACCTGATGGAGATCACCGTCGATGAGATGACGGTGGCTGCCGGCGTTCGTGCCGCCTTCGAGATCTTGGACCGCGGCGGACCGCGGCGGGTGTTCTGCATCAACGATCAACTCGCCACCGGTGTACTCGAGGGGTTTTCGCGCAGGG
Organism: uncultured Microbacterium sp.; assembly: GCA_937988695.1. Classification (GTDB taxonomy): domain Bacteria; phylum Actinomycetota; class Actinomycetes; order Actinomycetales; family Microbacteriaceae; genus Microbacterium. Next base: position 3,031 of record CALKHM010000156.1, read on the forward strand.
GCGTCACGGTTCCCGATGCCGCTCGCGTGATCGGGTATGGCGATCTGGGCCTGGACGGGCGCCATGCGCTATCGACCATCGGGCAGCCCAAGCATGCGCTGGGGGAGCGCGCGGTCGAGCTTCTGCTTGATGAGCTCGAAGCCGGCGCAGAGCACACACACTCGGCCCAGATCTTCGAGCCGTATCTGATCGTTCGGGAATCGACCTCCGCCTGAACGCCCGGCGACCCTAGCGCGTCATCGTGCGGACGGTGACCTCGCGGAACTCGACGCCGAGGAGGTTCGCGGCCGCCGCGTACTCCGCCGCACGGTGCCCTGTCGACAAGGCCCAGTGATGGTCGATGCCGCTCGCGCTCCATGCATCCACCCATTCACCCGGGTGACATCCAAAGTCGACGCGAGAGGTCGTGTTGCCGATCTGCAGCAGCGGGCCGGGGACGACCTCGCCCTCGGATGCGACGAAGACGTAGCTGCCGTCACGCTCCTGGCCGATCCCGAACGTCGTGACGGGACCCTCGCGCACATCGAACTCGACGCTGACTCCCCAGCCGCGCTTGCCGTGGTAGATTCCGAGGCCCCGAAGAAGCGGATCGTGTTGGCTGATGCCGAGGTGCGCGGGCCCGTCGTGTCCCATCTCCACGACGTTGTCGAGGAAGTTCAGCGCCTGGATCTCGGTGAAGGAGCCGCCTGCGCCGAGGGTGTCGGAGACGAGCATCGCGATGCTGTTGCGCAGCTCGTACTCACCGGCCATCGGGATGCCCCGAGCCGTCAGCAGCGAAGAGCCCAGGATCATGCCCGCGCCGAGGCGCTCGTGCTGTTCGCCGTTGAGGCCGCGGTGGTAGTAGGCGATCGAGTCGAGCTCGAAGTCTTCGACGAGGCGGTCGAGCCCGACGGACACCTTGGCGCCCCACGCGAGGTCCTCCTCGTTGACGGTGGTGGGGTCGAGGGTGAAGACCTCCTTGGCCAGCGCGACACGTTCCGCGGTCTCATCGTCGGAGACCTGCTCGACGCGCACGCGGAGGTCGTCGAACTCGAGCACCTCGACATGCGAGCCGAATTGCGTGGAGACCGAGGTCAGATCGGTCGATACGTCCAGCATCCCCGGATAGAGGTGACCCATCAGCCCGTGGCGGGCGTGACGGAGGGTCGCGCGCACGTGAGCGGCCGAGACCCATCGCTCGATCCGTGCCCAGGCGCTCTCATCGCGCAGGTGCCCTGACACCGAGCGGAACTCGATCCCGCCGCGGCGGAAGACGTTCCCGACCTCGGGGACGGCGCACTGACCGCAGTAGGCGAGCCACTGTCCGGTATCGAAGGTGGCATGATCCATCGACTCGGTCGGCTGGAGGTCGATGACCAGTACCGGAGCGCCCGTGCGCTGCGCGATGGGCAGGACCATCGACGCCGTCAGGTAGGTCGTGAGGAAGACGACGATGAGGTCCGGGTCGCAGAGCCGTAGCTGCTCGGCCGCCGCGGCGGCATCCTGCGGATCGGAGATGAATCCAGCGTCGATCACGTCGGCATCCAGGTTCCGGAAACGCTCCGAGACGTAACGAGACGAGCTCTGCAGCTGCGGAAGGAGGTCGGGGAACTGCGGCCAGTATGCGCCCAGCCCCCCGGCGACCAGGCCGATTCGGGTTTTTCGGCGGGATCTGCGGGGGAGCAATTCGGCGATGCGGGCACGACGAACGTCGGTCATGGTGATCTCCTGAAGTCGAGATGTAGGAAGGGGATGTCGGGGCGGCTGATCGGTGATCTTCCTAGGGCTGGATGCGCACGTATTCCAGGCCGAGCAGATCGGCGACGGTCTTGATGTCGTCCGCGAGATGGCCTGCGGCCATCGACCAGTGATGGGTGGAACCGGACTGTGCCCAGGCGTCGGTCCAGTCGCCGGGGTCGCAGCCGAAGTCGATCCGAGTCGTCGTGTTGCCGATCTTGATGCCGGGCCCGGCGACGGCGGTGCCCTCGGAGGCGATGAAACGAAGGCGACCGTCGTGGAGCTCTCCGATCGAGAACTGCGTCACCGGACCTGGCCGAACAGTCGCCTCGACCGACGCGCCCCCACCGGACTTGCCGTGGAAGACCTCGAGGCTGCGGATGACCGGCCGATCGCTTGTGATCGACGCATCGGCGGCGTCGTTGTGACCGAGCTCCACGTGGCCACGGTCGAAGTCGAGCGCTTGTCCTTCGGTGAAGGTCCCGCCGCCCCCGAGCTGCCCGCTGATGAACATCGCGATCCCCGCCCGCAGCTCGAACTCTGTGACGGTCGGGATCCCGCGCGACGAGAGGAGGGTGGCACCGATCGGGAATCCGGTTGCCAGTCGGCTGTAGACGTCGTCGGAGTTGCCCATGTGAAAGTACGCCAGTGTGTCAAGGTCATACTCTTCGACCAGCCTGTCCAACGCGACCGCCACCCGTGCCTGAAAGCGCATGTTGTCGCGGTCAGAACCGGCCGCGATGGAGAAGACCTGCTCTACGACGTCGAGCTTCTGCGTGATCTCGGCGTCGGCGACGGTGTCGTAGAGGCGCCTCAGGTCATCGAGCTCGAGGATCTCCACGTGACCGCCGAAACTCGAGTATGCGGACGTGATGTTGGACGCGATGTCGAACATGCCCGGATACAGATGCCCGAGCAGCCCGTATCGCCCCCGCCGCAAGTTCGCGACCACACCTGCGGCACGGACGTACCGCCCGATCTTCGCCCAGGCACGCTCATCGTCGAGATGTCCAGACACACTCCGCGCGGGCTTACCGAGCCGTTCGAGTGCGACGCACATCTCCGGCAGGCCGGCCGATCCGGCGTAGCCGAGCCAATCGCCCGTTCCGAAAGTCTCGTGGTCCATACTCCGGCTCGGCTGCAGACAGACCAGCAGGATCGGGGCGCCACCGTATTTGAAGATCGGCAGAACCTGTGCGCTGGTCATGTACGTCGAGACGAACAGCACGATCAGATCCGCGTCGGATCGTCTGATGTCATCCGCCACGCGCGCACCGTCGACCGGGTCTGACACGACGCCGTGATCGGTGACGTCAGCACCGATCCTCGTCATGCGATCGGCGATCTGAGCGGCAGAGCGCTGAACCGTCTCGAGAAGCCCCGCGAACTGGCCCCAGTACACTCCGAGTCCTCCGGAGACCAACGCGATGCGAGACGGTGCGTATGAGACACGCGTGAGCGGGGCGGGGGCGACGACGGGGAAGGGATGAGACGACATTGTTTCCTCTTGTGGTCGATCGGTCGTGGCTGCAGGGAGCAGCAGACGGTCCTCTTTGATGGATCTGAGACGTTTCAGGCTGACTATATACGCGAGAACATACCCACGCAAGGGAAGTAGGCCATCGGTCCGGCGTGGCTTCCGGCTCTCTCCCTGCCATGAGCATGTCAAATCCGCGGTAGGCGGTGAGAGACAGAGGGTGCGCCTGTGGATAACTTCGATGGCATGTCAGTGCGTCCGACGATCATGGACGTCATGACACGGATCCTGGGCTTTGTGAAGCAGTCCTTGGTGCAGCGGACGGCTCGGCGTGTGACACGCAGATCACAGGCGCCCCCGGCGCGGCTGCGCCGGTTTGTCTCACGTGGCCGCTGCTGACTTCGTTCAGAGAAGCCTTTCAGTGGTTCGTTCGTAGGAGCGGTTGGCTTCTCGCGGTCGCCCCTCAAGGTTGCGTACTCGCAAAAGGGATGACATAGTCCCAGCGATGCATCTGAAACGTATCAATCACATCCGACCGACTCACGTACGGGCGGATCACGCACAGAACGAGGGAGTTCTCATGTCCATACGTCGGTTCACCAGGTTGGGCGCCGTCACCGTCGCGGCCTTCGCCATGGTCTTCGCGCTTGCCGGTTGCTCCACTGATGCGGCGCCGAAGAACAAGAAGGAGGCTCCTCTTGTGGTCGGATCGGTGCTGTACGGCGTCGACGGCTATCAGACCGCGCACGGCAAGGCGATGGAGAAGTACGGGGCGTCGATCGGGGTCACCGTGCGCACGTGCAATTCGAAGAACGAGGTGAGCACGCAGAACAAGTGCATCCAGGATCTGATCTCGGCTGGCGTCGACGCGATCGTCATGCAGCCGATCGATCCGGCGGCAGCGACTGCGATGGTCAAACAGGCCCAGGCCGCTGGCGTGGGTGTGATCACCTGGGCGGTGGGACCGGTCCCGGGAGTGCAGGTGCCCTGGATCGACCTCGCTGAGTACAAGCAGGCTTTCGAAGCGGGAAGCACAGCGGCGAAGTGGGTCAAGGAGCATCTGCACCAGGACCCGATGATCGTCGATCTCGGAGTCCCGAAGAACACGAACTGTGAGAACCGGGAGAACGGGTTCATCGCCGGGGCAAAGGATGCGAACCCGGCGACCAAGGTGGCGGCGAAGCCGAACGGCGGCGGGCAGCGCGTCGTGTCCCAGGAGGCGATGTCCGACATCATCCAGAGCGGGGTCGACTTCAACATCGTGACAGGATGCAACGGCGAGAGCACGATCGGAGGCCTTCTCGCGCTGCGAGCTGCAGGTCGCGGAAAGGCCGTGGACAAGGTGCCTGCATCGGAGTACCTGTTCTCGGTCGACGGCACGTCGGCGGAGATCGAGTACCTGCTTGACCCGAGCTCACCGCTCATGCAGACTCTTGCGCTCGCGCCGCGTGACAACGTGCGTGTGCTGCTGGACGCGGCCGTGGATCTTGCGCGCGGCAAGATCGACAACTCCTTCACAGCACACCTGACGGACACCTTCATCGAGCCGGACTGCGCGAAGGCGAATGCGTTCCTCGAGGAACAGTACGGCACGTCGGTCGCCTGCCGCTGACGAAGACGAAAGGCAACGTCATGCCGTCTGCACTGCTGAGTGTTCATGGAGTCAGCAAGCATTTCGGTGGTGAAGCAGCGCTCTCCGGGGTGGATCTGGACATCCGCCCCGGGGAGGTCGTCGCACTGCTCGGAGCCAACGGCGCGGGCAAGTCCACCCTCATCAAGATCATCACGGGTGTCTACCGCGCGAACTCGGGGGAGATGCACTGGGACGGCGACGAGGTCACGGTCCGATCGGTGGCCGACGCCATGACGCTCGGCATCGCGACGATGTTCCAGCAGCTGAACGTTCCGGAGGACCTCACGGTCGCCGAATATCTGACGCTGCGTCGGGAGCCGAAGCGTTGGGGCTTCCTCGACCGGAGGGCGGCGGTAGCAGCGGCGAGACGCGCGCTGGAGGAGCTCGGCATCGATCTGGACCCGCGGCGGGAGGGCCGCACTTTGACCGTGGCCGAACGCGAGCTGATCGAGATCGTGCGCGCGGTCTCGATCGACGCACGGCTCGTGATCATGGATGAGCCCACGGCGTCGCTGGGAACCGCAGAGGTCGATCGGCTCTTCGCCGTCGTTCGTCGTCTGAAAGATCGCGACGTGGCGG
>CALKHM010000157.1 GCA_937988695.1 uncultured Microbacterium sp.
AACTCGGCGACATCCGACGCGGCAGCGGCCTGCGCAGGCCCCAGGCCGTGCCAGGCCTGGTCAAGCCAGGCGGCGGCGAGGTACTCGCTGGTCTGGAAGCCCTGGTTGAACGACTCCGACGCACGTAGCCTCTGGACGATGTCGGCAGGCAACGGCTCCCCGGTGTCGATGTGGCGCGCATAGTTGTCGAGCACCTCGGGCCACAGCATCCACATCTCGTTGACCTGGCTGGGGAACTCGACGAAGTCGCGGAACACATCGGTACCCGCGAAGTGCGGATACGTGACGGTGGCGAACAGCCCGTGCAGCGCGTGCCCGAACTCATGGAACAGAGTGCTGACCTCGTCGAAGGTCAGCAGCGTCGGGCCAGCCGCCGGCTTTGACACGTTGAGGTTGTTGACCACGACCGCCTTCGTGCCGCGCAGCGAGGACTGGTCGACGATGGAGTTCATCCAGGCGCCGCCGCGCTTGGTGTCGCGGGTGTAGAGGTCGAGCACGTACAGCCCCTGGGGTGTGCCGTCCTCGTTGTGCACCTCGAAGACCCGCGCGTCGGGGTGGTACGCATTCAGGTCGTCGCGCTCGGTGAAGGTCACGCCGTACAGCTGGGTCGCCGCCCAGAACACGCCGTCGTGGAGCACGCGCTCGGCCTCGAACCAGGGACGCAGGGCGGCGGTGTCGATCGCGTACTCGGCCTGGCGGACCTTCTCGGTGTACAGCGCCCAGTCGTGCGCGGCCAGTTCGAACGTCTCGCCGTCGCGGTCGATCATGGCCTGCAGCGCGGCCTGCTCGCGCGCGGCGTTACGAGCGGCCGGGGCGGCCAGCCGGCGCAGCAGGTCGCGCACGGCCTCGGGAGTGCCGGCGGTCTCGTCGGCGGTGACGTAGGCGGCGTGCGAGGCGTACCCGAGAAGCGCCGCGCGCTCGGCGCGCAGCCGCACGATCTGCAGCAGCACCGCACGGTTGTCGTCGTCGTTGCCGCGGGCGGCGCGGGCACGGGATGCCGTCATGATCCGTGCGCGGGCCTCCCGGTTGCGCAGCGCCCCGAGGGAGGGATGGCCGGTGGGCAGCACCAGCGTGATCAGCAGCTTGCCGTCCAGTCCTCGGTCAGTGGCAGCCTGAGCCGCGGCTGACAGCTCGCCGGCGCTGAGGCCGTCGAGCTCGGCGGCGTCGTCGAAGACGACCGCCAGCTCGTTGGTGTCGGTGAGCAGGTGCTTGTCGAAGCTCGTCGTCAGCGTCGACAGCCGCGTGTTCAGCTCGGTGAGGCGCCGCTTCGCCTCATCGTCGAGGCCGGCACCGGCGTGGGTCATCTCTCGATGCCAGCGCTGCACGAGATAGCGCTGCTCGGGATCGAGATCGAGCGCGTCGAGCTGGTCGTGCAGGGCCGTGATGCGCCAGTACAGCTGGCCGTCGAGCTGGATCGCGTCCTCGTGCGCGGCCATGAGCGGGGCGAGCCGCTCCTCTACCTCCTGGATGGCGTCGGTCGCATCGGCCGACGACACGGTATAGAACGCGCGCGCCACGTCGCCGAGCAGCCGGCCGCTGCTCTCCAGCGGCACCATGGTGTTCTCGAAGGTGGGCATCGAACGCACCCGCGTGATGGCTGCGACCTCCTGCAGCTGCTCCTCGAAGGCGAGCTCGAACGCCGGCAGGTAGTGCTCGGGCCGGATGCTGGCATACGGCGGCAGCTGATAGGGGAGCGGGCTGGGGGACAGCAGAGGGTTGGCCGAGGCATCCGTCATGGTTCCAGCGTAGCGGTGAATCGCAAAGGTTTAATTGCAAAGAAGTACTTGCAAATATCGCAATGCAAAGGTATCTTTGGAATATGAGCGAGGAGAGCACGCGCCCGGTCGATGACCCGCGTGAGCAACGACACATCGACGGAGGTGCCCTCCGTGCGCTCGCGCACCCGTTGCGCGTGCAGATCTTCGACATCCTGTCCCAGCGCGGGCCGCAGACCGCGAGCAGTCTGGCAGCGCTCACGGGGGAGTCATCCGGTGCCACGAGCTATCACCTGCGCGCTCTCGCGAAGCACGACCTGATCCGCGAGGTCGCAGGTCGTGGAAGCGGCCGGGAACGCTGGTGGGAGCGCCCCCGTGGATCGGTGTCGTTCGGCAGCGCGGACGGCATGAAGACCCCGGCCGGGCGTGCGGCCACCGAGTTCGTCATGACCGAGTTCTTCAACCGCCGTCATCAGCAGTTGATGCGCTACCTCGTGGGCGGCATTCGCAATCCCGATGGCTCCGATGACGACCACGGCTTCATCACGACGGCCACCGCATGGCTCACCCCGGAGCAGATGGGCGAGCTCACGGCGCGCCTGTCGGCGATCGTCGACGAGTTCGTGGAGAACTACCGGGATCAGCAGGGGGATGCCGTGCGTGCGGTGACGATCCGCGCCGATGTCTTCCCGATCCCCGATGAGGAGCGTTGAGATGACCGCCATGACGACGCGGACCGTCCCGGCCCGCCAGTGGTTCGCACCGCCCACTGTTACCGAGCGGATGCTGCTGGCCGCCGCACACGCGCTGGAGGCGTCCGCCCACCGCCGGATGGCCCGTCGGCAGGCGCTGGCCGAGCGCATCGCCGCCGGCGCCGTCGACCCGGACGAGCAACGACGCGCTCACGCTGTGGACGCCTACCGTCGGACGAGCCTGCGGTAAGGCGCCTGCGAGGTCAGCCGAACTCGTCTTCGTCGTCGTGCCGCACGGTCACCCGGCCGGCGTGGTCGACAGCGACGATGACGCCGGTGTCGAGCTCGGCCACCGGCCGGCCCTCGAGCCAGGTGAGGGTCCAATACGCGACGCCCTCCTCGTCCGGAGGAAGATCCGCCTCGACGGCACGCAGCTGCGTGACGAACTCCGGTGTCAGACGGGCCGGCGGCTCGGCGCCGGCGGCCCAGCGGGTGCCCAGCTGCATCTCACGCCTCCGCCGCGCCCAGCTCGACGTCGCTGACGGCGAGCTCGCCGGCCTCGGCGTACGAGATCTCCGCGATCCGGCCCACGGCCTTCAGATCGCCCTCGGCGAGGCGGATCGCGGCGACCACGTCGGCAGGACCGGCGATCGTGGCGTGTGCGATCGGGGTCTTCTGCGACGCCTTCGCCTCGGTCTTGGCGCGACGGATGCCCACGAGGGCGGCGCCCACACTGGCGAGCACGGCGGTATCGCCGGCGATCTCCAACGGCTCCGGCCAGGCCGCGCGGTGAACCGAGCCCTGCTCGAACCACGACCATGCCTCTTCGGTCGCGAACGCCAGCACCGGAGCGAGCAGGCGCAGCAGTGTCGACAGCGCGAGCCGCAAAGCGAGAGCGGCCGAGGCCTGACCCACGTCGCTGCGGTCGTATGCGCGTTCCTTGACGAGCTCGAGGTAGTCGTCGCAGAACGTCCAGAAGAAGGCCTCGACGACCTCCAGTGCCCGGGCGTGATCGTATGCCGCGAACGCCCTGGTGGCCTCGCGCACCACGTCGTCGAGAGTGGCCAGCATCGAGGCATCCAGCGCATGCGTGACCTGAGCGCCCGAGGGCACCGGGAACGAGAGCACGAACTTGGCCGCGTTGAGCACCTTGATCGCCAGACGGCGCCCGATCTTGACCTGCGTGGGGTTCTGCGGGTCGAACGCCGCATCGGCGCCGAGGCGGCTGGAGGCCGACCAGTAGCGCACCGCGTCGGTGCCGTGCTTGTCGAGGATGTCGGCGGGGGTCACCACGTTGCCCTTCGACTTCGACATCTTCTTGCGGTCGGGGTCGACGATGAAGCCCGAGATCGCGGCATCCGTCCACGGTGCGCGATCGTCTTCCAGGGCGCTTCGCACCATGGTCGAGAACAGCCAGGTGCGGATGATGTCCTGACCCTGCGGACGCAGGTCGAACGGGGCCACCAGGCGCCACAGCTCATCATCACGCTGCCAGCCGCCGGCCAGCTGCGGGGTCAGGGATGAAGTCGCCCAGGTGTCGAAGATGTCCTGCTCGGCCTCGAATCCGCCGGGCACCCCGCGCTGACTCTCGGTGTAGCCCTCGGGCACGTCGGTCGTGGGGTCGATCGGCAGCCGTGCGGCATCGGGTGTGAGCACCCGGCCGTAGTCGCGCTCGCCGTTCTCGTCGAGTGCGTACCACACCGGGATCGGCACGCCGAAGAAGCGCTGGCGCGAGACGAGCCAGTCGCCGGTCAGGCCGTTCGTCCAGTTCTCGTAGCGCACGCGCATGAAGTCGGGGTGCCACGACATGGCCTGGCCCAGGGAGATCAGCTTGTCGCGCAGCGCCTCGTCGCGGGCGCCGTTGCCGAGGTACCACTGACGGGTAGAGACGATCTCCAGCGGCCGGTCGCCTTTCTCGTAGAACTTCACCGGGTGGCTGAAGGGCGCCGAGACCCCCTTGAGGTCGCCGGACTCGGCCAGCAGCTCGACGATGCGCTTCTTGGCGCTGAACACGGTCTTGCCCGCCAGCTCCGCGTACGCCGCGCGAGCGGCATCCGTCGTCATCACGTCGGGGGCGTCGGCCAACACCCGGCCGTCCTTGCCGAGGATCGTGCGGTTGGGCAGCTGCAGCTCGCGCCACCAGACGATGTCGGTCACGTCGCCGAACGTGCAGATCATCGCGATGCCGGAGCCCTTGTCCTGCTGGGCGAGGGGATGCGCGAGCACCGGCACCTCGACGTCGAACAGGGGCGTGCGCACGGTCGTGCCGAACAGCGCCTGGTAGCGCTCGTCGTCGGGGTTGGCCACGAGCGCCACGCATGCCGGCAACAGCTCGGGGCGGGTGGTCTCGATGAGCACGTCGCCGGCGCCGTCGGTGCGGTGGAAGGCCACGCGGTGATATGACGCCTGCTGCTCGCGGTCCTCGAGCTCGGCCTGCGCGATGGCGGAGCGGAAGTCG
>CALKHM010000158.1 GCA_937988695.1 uncultured Microbacterium sp.
CGGCCCGACCGGGATCGGCCCGCCGAACTCGTCGGCCATCGCCGTGATCACGCAGGGGATCTCCTCGCCGCGCGCGGCCCACGCCACCGCGTACGTCGAATGCGTGTGCACGACGCCGCCGACCTCGGGCATGTTCCGATACACGTACGCGTGCGCGGCGGTGTCGCTGGACGGACTGCGGTCGCTGCCGGGCGTGCCCGCCACGACGTTGCCGTCGAGGTCGCACAGGATCATGTTGGCCGGCGCCAGGTCGTCGTAGGACACACCCGACGGCTTGATCACGAACAGATCGGCGCTCGGATCCCCGCCGGTGCGCACTCGCCCCGACACGTTGCCGCCGGTCCACACCACCAACCCGTAGCGCACCAGTTCGCCGTGCAGTCGCGCGACGTCGGCGCGCACGCGCGCGACGGCCTCGTCGATGTCTGTCACCATTGCCTCCATCGGTTTCGTGTCCTCGCTATGTTACCGGTCACACAACGTTTCCGCCAACGCGCTCTCCCGCCCGTGTGCGTCAAATTCACATGAAGTGGCCGAATGCACATCAAACCGCCGGCAGGATGATGTGCACTCGCCGAATTCATGTGAATTTGGCGCAGGCGAGGGGCGGGACGGCCGGCACGCATGGCTCATCTCCGCGCGATCGTCGACCCGCGGATGACGAGCCGGACCGGCAGGTGATGCGTGCCCACGCCCGTCGTCTCTCCGTCGATCGCATCGAACACACACTGCGCCGCCCGGCGCCCCAGCTGCTGCAGGTTCGCGTCGATGCTCGTCAGCTCCGGCCGCGAGTTCTCCGCGAGCGCCGACCAGTTGTCGTATCCCATGACGGCGAGGTCGTCGGGCACGTCGCGGCCGAGATCGCGGGCGGTGTCCAGCACGCCGCGCGCAATCTGGTCCGATCCGCAGAAGATCGCGTCGATCTCCGGATGCCGCTGCAGCAGCAGCGCGGCGGCATCCCGCCCCCAATGCTCCGACCACGCCGAGAACATCGGGTCGCCCACGAGGCCGAGGCCGGCCCCGGCCAACGCCGCACGGGCACCGGCCAGTCGGTCCTGCGCGGCGGCATATGCCGGGTCTCCGCTGATGTGGGCGATCCGCGTGCGCCCGCAGGAGATGAGGTGTTCGATCGCCATGCGTCCCCCGGCGACGTTGTCGGGCGTCAGCGAGACGTCGCGAGGATCATCGGACGGCGCGTATGCGTACACCACGGGCACCGGCACGTCCTGCCCGAGCGACGGGCGCGGATCGGTCTGCCGGCCCACGACGATGATCCCGTCGACGCGGCGGCTCAGCAGCGCCTTCAGCTGGTGCTGCTCGCGGATCGCATCACCGCGTGCGTCGCAGAGGAAGACGTTGACCTGTCCCGCACCGAAGGCGTCCTCGGCGCCCATCAGGATGGGGATGACGAAGCGACCCTCGAGGTCTCCGGTCAGCAGTCCCACCGTGCCGGTGCGGCCGGCCAGCAGTCCCCGGGCCATCGCATTGGGCGTGAAGCTGAGCTCTTCGGCGGCTGCCAGCACGCGCGTGCGCGTGGTCGCGGCGACGTCGCTGCGACCGTTGACGGCCTTCGACGCCGTCGCGATCGACACGCCGGCACGCCGCGCGACATCGCTCAACGTCGCCGTCCGCGCGCCCTCGGCCCCGTCGTGCATGCCACCTCCGTGTTACTCAAACGTTATCGGACCTCGCCCTTGACAGTCGGACTTCCCTGACGATACCTTCCCGAAAGGGGTTTCGGAAGTTTCGAAGCGCTACTCAACGTCGAGCAAGAGGAGAAAGCAATGACCCGAACCAGACGCCGCTGGCGCGCAGCGACCGCGATCTTCGCGGCGAGCGCACTCATGGCGACCCTGGCCGCATGCTCCGGCGGCGGCTCACCTGCCCCGGCCGCATCCATCCCCGCCAACGGGACTGACGACGGCACGAGCCTGACCCTGTGGACCCGGGCACCGCTGGAGAAGCAGGCGAAGCTGCTGGTCGCCGAATACAACAAGACCCACAAGAACCAGGTCGAGCTGACCGTGGTCCCCAACGACGACTATGTGGCCAAGGTCGGCGCCGCCGCGGGCTCGGGCGGACTTCCCGACCTGTTCGCAGCCGACATCGTCTATGTGCCCAACTGGGTCAAGCAGGGGCTCTTCCAGGACATCTCAAAGCAGATCGACGGCCTGTCATACAAGGACGCGATCAACAAGGGGCACCTGGCGGCGGGCACCCTCGACGGCAAGGAGCACGTGCTGCCGTTCGTGCTGGACCTGTCGATGATGTTCTGGAACAAGGAGCTGTTCCGTGAGGCCGGGCTCGACCCCGACACCGCACCGGCGAACCTCACCGAGTTCGCCGCCGACGCGAAGAAGATCCAGGCGCTCGGGAAGAAGGGCGTGTACGGCACCGCCACGGGCCTGAACTGCGGCGGATGCCTCGTGTTCACGTGGTTCCCGACGATCTGGGCCGACGGCGGCCAGGTGCTCGCCGACGACGGTACGACATCCCAGTTGAACAGTGCGACGGCCAAGGACGTCTACGCGATGTGGGCGGACCTGTGGAAGTCGGGCGCGGTGCTGCCCAGCTCCAAGGACGAATCCGGCGCGACGTGGACCGCGGCGTTCACCGAGGGCAAGGTCGGGCTGATGTTCTACCCCGCCACCCTGCTGTCGTCGACGCCGTTCGACGCCGGCGTCGCTGGCATCCCGGGCCCGACCGGAGGCGCGTCGACGTTCGTGGGCGGCGACGGCATCGGCATCTCGAAGGACTCGAAGAAGGCCGCCCAGGCGTGGAACTTCCTGAACTGGATGATGTCTGAGGACGCGCAGGTGGGCGTCCTCGCCAAGGACCAGGATGTCGTGTCGCGGTCGGACCTCGCCGAGAACGAGTACGCCGCCAAGGATCCGCGCCTGGTGACGATCAACAAGGTCGCCGGCCAGGGCGACACCCCGGTCGCGATGAACTTCCAGCAGGCGTTCAACGCCCCCGGCAGCCCGTGGGTGACCCTGGTGCGCAACGCCGTCCTGAACGGGAAGAACAGCGTGGACGCCGACAACGACGCGATCACGCAGATCCTGAAGCAGTAGCCGGGCAGGGAGGGGCACGGCACACGCGCACGGCACACGCGCACCGACACCCCGCATCGCCGGCACACCCGGCGCACCGCGCCCCTCCCGCATCCCGCCGACCGACGACCTCCGGAGAACCATGACCACGACCGTCTCGCGACCATTCGCCCGCGCTCGACGGCACTCCCCTCGCGCACGCCGCGACGCGCTGCGCGGCTGGGGATACGCCGCGCCGACCGCCGCGTTCGTGCTGTTCGTCTTCATCCTGCCGCTGCTGCTCGTGCTGCAGATGTCGGGATCGAACTGGCCGTTGCTCGGCGGCAACCAGGGGGTGAACTTCCCGCAGAACTATGAGAAGGCCGCCCTGCACCGCCTGTTCTGGAACTCGATCGGGTTCACGATCACCTACACCGTGATCACCACGATCGTGCTCATCGGACTGGGGCTCGCCCTGGCTCTGCTCGTGCAGGAGTCCACGCGCTGGAAGTCCGTGCTGCGCACCGCGTTCCTCATCCCCAGCGCGCTCGGCCTGGCCTCGGCATCCCTGTTGTTCTACGTGCTCTACTCGCCGTACGCCGGACCTTTCGCCGATCTCATGGCCTCGTGGGGCTTCACGTTCCTGGGCACGCCGCAGGGCGCGCTGTTCTCGACGGTCTTCCTCATCGTCTGGCGGTACGCGGGCTTCTACATGCTGCTCATGCTCGTCGGCCTGCAGGGCATCCCCGACGACGTGTACGAGGCCGCCCGCATCGACGGCGCCGGCCGATGGCAGACCTTCCGCAGCATCACGGTCCCTCTGCTGCGACCGACGTTCGCCCTGACGACGGTGATGTGCGTGACCGGGTCGCTGCTCGCGTTCGAGCAGTTCTACATCCTCACCAAGGGCGGACCCGACAACAGCACCATGACCGTCGTGCAGCTGATCTACAACATCGCGTTCCAGGGGCAGAACGACCTCGGCATCGCCGCCGCCCTCTCGGTGATCGTGCTGCTGGCCCTGATCGTCATCAACATCTTCCAGCTGCGCGCGTTCCGCCGCCCCGACGAGAGCTAAGCACATGACCACGCAGACACTGCCCGCCACCGACCTGCTGCGCGTCGAGCCTCCGCGCCGCTCGCAGCGCTCGGGCTGGTCACGGCTGACCGCCACGATGCCGTCGTGGGTGCTCACCACCGCGCTGGCGATCGTCTTCCTGTACCCGCTGGTGTGGACCGCGGTCTCATCGGTCGCCCCGAAGGCCGGCACGAGCCAGGTGCATGGATGGGGCCTCGGCAACTACGCGGCGCTCGCGCACTACCAGGCCGGCGTCTGGGTGTACCTGGGCAACTCCCTGTTCGTCTCGCTGCTGACCGTGCTGCTCACCCTCGTCGTGTCGCTGCTGGGCGGCTACGCCTTCGCACGCTTCTCGTTCCCGGGCAAGAACGTGCTGTTCCTGGTGACGCTGGCGATCCTCATGGTGCCCTACGCGACGCTGCTGATCCCGCTGTACGTGATCTTGAACGCCGTCGGGCTGAGCAACTCGCTCGTGGGCGTCGGGATCGTGCTCACGATGTTCCAGCTGCCGTTCTCGACGTTCATGATGCGGATCTCGTTCGAGTCGATCCCCCGTGAGCTCGACGAGGCGGCGATGGTCGATGGATGCTCCACGTTCGCGGCCCTGCGGCGGGTGCTGCTGCCGGCGGTCAAGCCGGGCCTCGTGACGGTCGGACTGTTCGCGTTCCTGGCCGCGTGGAACGACTTCATGGCTCCGCTGATCCTCATCACCGACACGAACCGGATGACGCTGCCGCTGGCCGTCGCCAACCTGCGTGTGCAGGTGCAGGGCGTGATCGACTACGGCGCCACCGAGGCCGGCGTCGTCGTGCTCGCGCTGCCGTGCATCCTGCTGTTCCTCCTGCTCCAACGTCACTACGTCCGTGGCTTCATGTCGGGCGCGTTCAAAGGATGACCATGAATCGACCCGCTCCCGTCGCCCCCGTCGCACCCACGGCCGGTGCACAACGTCCTCTGGGCCTGGACGAGGTCCAGATCACCGGCGGATTCTGGGCGCGACGACAGCGCGTGAACGCACAGGCGACGCTCGCGCACATCGGCGCGCGCCTGGAGTCCGAGGGATGGCTGGCCAACTTCGACCTGGCCGCGCAGGGCCGGCTGCCCGACGGGCGGCGCGGGCGCGAGTTTTCCGACTCCGAGGTCTACAAGTACCTCGAGGCCCTGGCCTGGGAGATCGGCCGGTCCGGCGATGCATCCCTCGACCTGCGGCTGCGTGCGACGGTCGCGCGCATCGCGGCCGCACAAGAGCCCGACGGCTACCTGAACACGATGTTCGGCCGGCCCGGCCAGCATCCGCGCTGGTCACAGCTGGCATGGGGGCACGAGCTCTACTGCCTCGGACACCTGTTCCAAGCCGCGGTCGCCCGCCATCGCACGAGGCCCGGCGCCGACGACGGCCTCGTCGAGGTCGCCCGTCACGCCGCCGACCTCGTCTGCGCGACGTTCGGTGTGGACGGGAACCAGGGGGTGTGCGGGCACGCCGAGGTCGAGGTCGGTCTGGCCGAGCTCGGGCGTGCCCTCGGCGTGCCGGGCTACATCGACCAGGCCGCGCTGTTCGTCGAGCGCCGTGGCCACGGCGTGCTCGGCGACGTCGAGTGGGGGCGCGAATACTTCCAGGACGACGTCCCGGTGCGCGAGGCCACCGTGCTGCGCGGCCACGTGGTGCGCGCGAACTACCTCGCCGCCGGGGCGGCCGATGTCGCGGTCGAGCGCGGCGACCGCGAGCTGCTCGACGCGCTGCGCGGGCAATGGGAGCGCACCGTCGCCCGGCGCACCTACCTCACCGGCGGCCAGGGATCGCATCATCAGGACGAGGCGTTCGGCCGGGACTTCGAGCTGCCGGGCGATCGGGCGTACTCGGAGACGTGCGCGGGCGTGGGCTCGATCATGTTCGCGTGGCGGATGCTGCTGGCTGACGGCGACATGCGGTACGCGGACCTCATCGAACGCACCCTCTACAACGTGGTGGCCACCTCCCCCGCCGACGACGGTCGCTCGTTCTTCTACGCCAACACGCTGCACCAGCGTGTTCCCGGCGTCATTCCCGATCCCGCGGCGACCTCGCCGCGGGCGTCGTCGTCGCTGCGCGCGCCATGGTTCGAGGTGTCGTGCTGTCCTCCCAACGTGGCGCGCACACTGGCGAGCCTGGACGCCTACGTCGCGACGGCGACGGACGTCGGCATCCGTCTGCTCCAGTACGCCCCCAGCAGCATCCGCACGACCCTGCCGTCGGGGGCCGAGGTGGCGCTCGAGGTCGATACCCGCTACCCGGCCGACGGGACCGTGCAGGTGCGGATCGCCACGGATGCCGAGTTCGTGCTCGGCCTGCGCGTGCCCGCGTGGGCGATCGGCGCCAGCGCGCGCGTGACGGGCGCCGACGGCCGGACCTCGGTGCAGCCGGCGCCGCCCGGACTGTTCGAGATTCGGCGTGCGTTCCGCAGCGGCGACACCGTGGAGCTGACCCTGCCGCTGGTTCCCCGGGTGACTCGCGCCGACCCGCGCATCGATGCGGCCCGCGGCTGCATCGCGATCGAGCGCGGGCCGGAGGTGCTGGCGCTCGAGTCGGTCGACCTCGGGGCGGCGCAGATGGACGATGTCGAGGATGCCGTCGCCGGCCTTCCCGTCGCACCGGTCGATCGCGACGGGCGCGTGTGGCTCGCCGTGCACCGCCGCACCGAGCACGCCGACGGCTGGCCCTACGAGGGCGGTGCGGTCGCGGCATCCGGCGACGTCCGTCGGACGTCCGGCGCCGGCCGTGGAGTATCCGACCCCGCCCGTGGAGCATCCGACCCCGCTGTCGAAGCCTCCGGCGCCGCCGTCGAAGCGTCCGGCGCCGCTGTCGAAGCCTCCGGCGCCGCTGTCGAAGTCCCGCTGGTGCCCTATCACTCCTGGGGCAATCGAGGGCCCTCGACGATGCGCGTGTGGATCCCGACCGCCTGAGCCGTGGAAGGCTGATCACATGCGTATCGCTGTCACCGGATCATCGGGAAAGCTCGGCTCCGTCGTCGCGCGGGAGCTGCGCACGGCCGGGCACGAGGTCATCGGACTGGATGTCGCCGGCACGCGCGGCCCCGGCTTCGTGCAGGTGGAGCTCACCGACTACGGGCAGGTGGTGGATGCCCTGACCGCGGTGGGCGACCAGCATGACGGGGTCGACGCGCTCGTGCACCTGGCGGCGATCCCCGCGCCGGGGATCCGCAGCGACGTGGCGACGTTCCACAACAACATCGTGGCGACCTTCAACACGTTCTGGGCGGCGGCCAGGCTCGGCATCCAGCGCATCGTCTACGCGTCCAGCGAGACCGTGCTGGGGCTGCCGTTCGACGTGCCGCCGCCGTACGTGCCCGTGGACGAGGAGTACGAGCCGCGCCCCGAGTCGGTGTACTCGCTCGTCAAGGTGCTCGAGGAGCGGATGGCGCAGGAGCTCGTGCG
>CALKHM010000159.1 GCA_937988695.1 uncultured Microbacterium sp.
CGCTCAGCGTGCCGCTCCTGCTCGCTGGCGGCGGCCGCGGCCAGCTCTGTACGCAGCCCCACGAGCTCGTCGGCGAACAGCCGCGCCTTCGCATCGCGCACCACGGCGGCGATCGTTGCCGCCTCTCGAGCGATCTCGGCCTGACGTCCCAACGGCTTCAACTGCCGCCGCAGCTCGCCGGCCAGGTCGTTCAGACGCGTGAGGTTGGCCTCCATCGCCTCGAGCTTGCGGACGGTCTTCTCCTTGCGCCGCCGGTGCTTGAGGATTCCTGCGGCCTCCTCGATGAAGCCGCGCCGCTCCTCGGGGCTTGCCTGCAGCACGGTGTCCAGGCGTCCCTGTCCGACGATGACGTGCATCTCGCGGCCCAGGCCCGAGTCGCTCAGCAGCTCCTGCACGTCCAGCAGCCGGCAGCTCTGGCCGTTGATCGCGTACTCGCTGGCGCCGTTGCGAAACAGCGTGCGGCTGATCGTCACCTCGGCGTACTCGATCGGCAGCGCGCCATCCGCATTGTCGATCGTGAGCTGCACCTCGGCACGTCCCAGCGGTCCACGCGTGGACGTGCCGGCGAAGATGACGTCCTCCATCTTGCCGCCGCGCAGCGTCTTGGCACCCTGCTCCCCCATGACCCAGGCCAGCGCGTCGACGATGTTCGACTTGCCCGAGCCGTTCGGGCCGACGATCGCGGTGACACCGGGCTCGAGCACGAAGGTGGTGGACTGGGCGAACGACTTGAAACCCTTGAGCGTCACGCTCTTCAGGTGCATGTCCCGGCCCCTCCTACGATCACCGGAACACGCTACCGGATGCCGCTGCCTGCCGCCGTGCGACGAGCCGGAGCACGCCGATCCCAACAGGCGCGACACGCCGACGCGTCGCCGTTTCTGGGGAAATGCTTGACGCGGTCCCTTTGCGCACGCTAACGTCGCTAACCGCGTCTGATTCTGAGAGGAGGCCGCCGATGATGATCACCGAGAACACTGCGTTCGCGGGCGTTGTGCACACGCACGCGCACCCGGCGACTGCCTCCTTCGCCACGCCACTTCCCACGGTCTGCTAGCGGGCGGCTGGGAGCGCATCGCTTCCGCCCCCTCCGCACTCCGCACCGTCTTCGACGGTCTGCGCATGGCCTCTGCGTCCATGCCCCCGCCGCCTCGCGCGGCCTCTGCCCGGCCTTCCTGCCGGATCTCGATGACGACTCTGAAAGAGCCCTCATGAATACCTTGCTGTCCGCGACGGATCCCCGTGACCAGGACCGCCTCGACACTCTCACCGACCTGACCCGTGACACCCGTGTGTCCACGTTCGACCGGCTCTCCCTGCGCTTGGGCCTATGGCTGCTGCTGCGCGCCGAGCGTCGGGCCGCGTCCCGCCCCGAGCGGGATCGACGAGCGCTACGCGCGGTGGCACGCGACGAGCGTGCCCGTTCCGAGCGCGAAGCCGCCCTGGTACGCGCGGCCACCCTGATGCAGTACCGCTGAGAAGGAGGACGCCCGTGACTGACATCGCAGGCGACATCGACGCTCCGGCCGGAGTCGAGCTGCGTCGGCTGGTCATCCCGCGATCGCTGGATGCCGCCGACGCGGCCGACTTCGTGGCCATGGTCGACGTGCGCAACGCCGTCTACCGAGAGATCAACGGCGACGACGACGAAAGCAACCCCCCGGGCGAGCTCTTGCCCCGCTACCAGGACGAGAAGTACGAGCGCAATCTGCTGTGGGTCGTGCGCGACCACGGCGACGTGGTCGGTCGTGCCATCCTCACGCTGCCCCTGGAAGCCGGATCGCGCGTGGCGTACGTCACCATCGAGCTGCTGCGCCGGGCATGGGGCCGCGGGATCGGCACCGCCGCCGCGGACCTGCTCGAGCGGACCGCCGCGCGCGAGGGACGCACCGTGCTGCAGACCTGGGCGACCCACCGCCGCACCGACGGGCGTGGAGGCGTCGGCGGTGAACGGGTTCCCGCGCCCACGGGCTTCGGCGAGATCCCGCTGGATCATGCCGCACGCTTTCTGCGCAGGCGCGGATACCGGCTCGAGCAGATCGAGCGCAAGAGCGCCTTGGCACTGACCGGCGACACGTTCGCGCACGTCGACGACCTGCTGACCCAGGCCCGCGCCGCTGCGGCCGGCTACCGCGTCGTGCAGTGGAATGCGCCCACGCCCGCGGAGTATGTCGACGGCTACGCCTGGATGAAGTCGCGCATGATCACCGACGCTCCCGCGGCCGGCATGGAGTTCGACGAGGAGGTGTGGGATGCCGCCCGCGTGGCCGAGCACGAACGACCGTATCTCCAGTCCGGCCGCACTCTGCACGTCACCGCCGCCCAGCACATCGCCACCGGCGAGCTGGCGGCGTTCAACGAGCTCTCGATCGGTGCCGACCGCACCCGCGCCACCGGCCAGGAGGACACGCTGGTGCTGGCATCCCATCGCGGTCATCGGCTCGGGATGCTGGTCAAGTGCGCCGCATTGCGCGAGTGGCACTGCTTCGCGCCTCGGTCGCCGCGTGTGCTCACTTACAATGCGGAGGAGAACCGTCCGATGCTGGACATCAACGAGCGGATCGGCTTCGTGCCGGTCTCATACAACGGCGCGTGGAAGAAGGATCAGTCCTCGCGCAGCCGCGAATAGATCTTCTGATCGTGCCAGGCACCGCCGCGCCACTGCGCTCGCCGGAGGGTTCCCTCCTCGTGGAAGCCTGCCCTCGACAGGGATCTCTGCTCGGCGAGGTTCGCCACGTCCGTCCATGCCTGGATGCGCTCTGCCCGGGTGTGGTCGAACAGATACCGGGCGAGGAGCCGCTGCGCCTGCGTACCGATCCCCCTGCCGCGCAACGCCGGGACAATGCCGATCGCGATCGTCCAGCAGCGTGAGGTCGCAGCCGGCCCCCAGAGGCCAGGGAACCACTCCACCGTGCCGGCCCACTCCGCGGCCAGCATGACCGACAGCAGCCCGCCATCGGGACCGATGCAGCCGTCCTCCTCGAAACGGCGCCGCATGGCGGCCGGGCTCTTGAAGCCGAACCATTGGAACTGTCCGGTGCCCTCGGCGCTCAGGCGCAGGTCGAGGTACGACCGAAGGTGCTCTGCGGTCATCGGCGTCAACGCGACGACTGTCGCTTCTGCCGGGTCGGCTGTTTCACTGGGCATGCTGTGATCCACTGCCGCAGCCTATCCCGCCCGACCGGCGCTTGGCGTCACCGTGGTCGCTGGCACCGCGGGCAGAAGTGCGACGAGCGGTTCATGAACGCCTCGCGGCGGATCGGTCCGCCGCAGCGCGCGCAGGGCAGTCCCGCGCGTCCGTAGGCGTTCAACGAGTGCGCGAAGTAGCCGGCCTGGCCGTTCACGTTCACGTACTGCGCGTCGAAGCTCGTGCCGCCCTCGGCGAGAGCCTTCTCGAGCACGAGCCGCAACTGGGCCAGCAGCGCACGGACCGCCCGTGTGGTCAGTGCCCGCGCCGGAGTCTCCGGATGGATCCGCGCCGCCCACAGCGCCTCATCGGCGTAGATGTTCCCGATTCCACTGGCGACAGTCTGGTCCAGCAGAACCCGCTTGACGGCCGAGTCCTTGCGAGCGAGCGTGCGGCGGAAGTCCTCGTCGTCGAACGCCGGATCGAGCACGTCCCGCGCGATGTGCGCGACCTGTGCCGGCACCAGCGGTGTGGACGCGCCGAGCCCGCCCGGTGCGCCGTCGGTCGTGGGCACGAGCCGGTCGATCGCGAGCGAGCCGAACGTGCGTTGATCGGCGAAGACCACGGCCAGCTCGCCGTGGACGGGATGGGCGATGTCCAGCCGGATGCGCTCGAAGCGTTCACCCGCCGCCCCGGGCTCGCGCAGCAGCAGCTGGCCGCTCATCCCGAGGTGGCCGACGAGCGCCTCGCCGGTGCCCGCGACGGGCATCCAGAGGAACTTGCCACGCCGCACCGCGGCCACGAGAACCGCGTCCACGAGCCGCGTCTCGAAGTCGATCGCCCCGGCGGGATGACGCGTGAGCGACCGGTCGTCGTGCACGGTGACGGCCACGACGCGCGCGCCGGTCACGGCCGGGGCGAGCCCGCGTCGCACGACCTCCACCTCGGGGAGCTCGGGCACGCCGTCAGTCCCGCTGCGACAGCGTGTGCCACAACTGCAGCGCAGCCGACATCTCGGAGTGCTTCTTGCTGGTGCCGGTTCCGGTAGCCGAGGCGTCGGCGACGCTGACCGTGGCCGTGAACAGCCGGTCGTGGTCGGGGCCCGTGGCTTTCACGCTGTAGACCGGCGGGGCCATGCCCAAGCGCGCGGCCAGCTCCTGCAGGCTCGTCTTCGGGTCGACGGCGGCGCCGTAGCGGTCGGGGTCGGCCAGCAGTGGCTCCACGAGCCGGCGCACGAGGCCCGCGGCGGCATCCTGTCCCGCCGACAGATGGGTGGCGCCGATCACGGCCTCCATCGTGTCGGCCAGGATGGAGT
>CALKHM010000160.1 GCA_937988695.1 uncultured Microbacterium sp.
GTCGGTGTCGGCTCCCCTCGGAGCACCGCGTCCGGCATACCTGCTGCGTGCCTCGTTCGACCTCGCCGAGACGGGCGTCGCCCCCGTCGACGTGACACGGGCACGACTGTATTCCACCGCGCACGGCGTGTACGAGCTGGAGATCAACGGCACGGCGCCGTCCCGAGCCCGGCTGTCACCGGGATGGACGAGCTATCGTCACCGGCTGCGGTACCAGACCCATGACGTCACCCCGCTGCTGAACGACGGCCGCAACGTCGTGGGCGCCTGGATCGCAGACGGCTGGTACCGCGGCCACATCGGGTTCGACGGCGGTCGGTGGGACATCTACGGCACAGACGTCGCGCTTCTGGCCCAGCTGGAGCTCACGTTGCGGGACGGGCGGCGTCTGGTCGTCCCGCTGGACTGGCAGTGGCATCCGTCGCCGATCACCTCGGTGGGGCTGTACGAGGGAGAGGACTTCGACGGGCGCTTGCACGCCTCCGACTGGTCGTCGTCCACCGATGACAGCCAGGAGTGGATGCCGGCGGTCCGGCTGGACCGCGACGCGTTCCCTGCCGTCATCGAGGCCCCGACGTCACGACCGGTCGAGGAGATCGAGACCCTGGCGCCGGTGCAGGTGACGGTGCGGGGCGATGGACGCATCCGGCTCGACTTCGGGCAGAACATCTCCGGCGTCCTCCGGATCCGGCCGCGGGGCGAGCGGGGGCGACAGATCCGGATGCACCACGCCGAGGTGATCGAGAACGGCGAGCTCGGCACGAGGCCCCTGCGCACGGCGAGGTCGATCGACGCCTACACCTGCAGCGGGGAGCCGGGAGAGGAGTACGCCCCGCGCTTCACGATCCACGGGTTCCAGTATGCGGAGCTCGAGAACTGGCCGGGACGGCTCGAGGAGGGGGACGTCGAGGCGGTCGTGATCCATACCGGGATGCAGCGCACCGGCTGGTTCGCGGCATCCGATCCCCGGCTCGATCGACTGCACTCCAACGTCGTCTGGAGCATGCGCGACAACTTCGTCGATCTGCCCACCGATTGCCCGCAACGCGACGAGCGGGTGGGCTGGACCGGGGACATCCAGGTGTTCGCGCCCACCGCCCTCCGGCTGTTCGCCGCTCACGGCACCCTCACCGGATGGCTGCGGGACCTTGCCGCCGAGCAGTGGCCCGACGGGCACGTTCCCCAGTTCGTTCCGTGGGTGGAGTGCGGATTCCCGAACCTGCCCACCGCGGCGTGGGGCGATGCCGCCGTCATCGTTCCGTGGGAGATGTATCAGAACGACGGCGACACGCGGGTGCTGACCGCGCAGTACGACAGCATGACCGCGTGGGTCGATCTCGTCGATCGCCTCACCGGCCACACCGGTCTGTGGAACGAGGGCTTCCAGCTGGGCGACTGGCTGGATCCGGCAGCACCCCCGGACAGCCCCGGCGACTCGCATACCGACCGATACCTCGTCGCGACCGCCTACCATGTCAAGACGACGCGCATCGTGGCAGAGACCGCGCGGCTGCTCGGGCGTGCCGACGACGCGGATCGCTACCGCGAACTCGCTGCGCGTGCCACGGCCGCGTTCCAGAACGAGTTCCTCAGCCCGTCGGGCCGGGTCGTCAGCGACACCCCCACCTCGATCGCCGTGGCGCTGGTCTTCGGCCTGTTCCGTACCGCGGAGCAGGCCGCGCATGCCGGGGCGCGGCTGCGGCATCTCGTCATGCACAACGGGTTCAAGATCAGCACCGGCTTCGTGGGCACGCCGATCATCTGCGACGCGCTCGTGGCAGCAGGGGACGCCGACTACGCCTACCACCTGCTGTTGCAGCAGGAGCTTCCGTCGTGGCTGTACCCGGTCTCCATGGGCGCGACGACGATCTGGGAGCGCTGGGACAGCATGCTGCCGGACGGATCCATCAATCCTGGCGACATGACATCCTTCAACCATTACGCACTCGGGGCCGTCGCCGACTTCCTGCACCGGACCGTGGCCGGCCTCGCCTCCGACAGGCCGGGTTGGGAGCGTGTCCGGTTCGCGCCGATCCCGGGGGGCGGGCTCACGCACGCCTCCGCCCGCTACGACAGCGTGCGGGGGACCGCGAGCATCGCGTGGCATCGCGAAGGGGACGACCTCACGATCGAGGTCGAGGTCCCCGCCGGCTCGACCGGAGTCGTCGTGCTGCCTGGCACCGGAGACGAACTGACGGTCGGACCCGGTGCACACGTGGTCCATACCCGCTTCCGTGCGGCAGCCGACGACCCCGAGCCCCCGACGATCGGGTGGCGCCGTGCCGCCGCCGACGTCTGATCCATCGATGCGCACAGGAGGAGAAGCCCGATGACCGCGACGATCGCACCCGGTCGGCCATGGTTCGACACGAAGGGGGAGCGCATCCATGCGCACGCAGGCTCCGTCATCATGGTGGACGGGGTCTTCTACTGGTACGGCGAGAACAAGGAGTTCTCGACTCCGGGCAGTGGCATCTGGCACTGGGGCGTCCGCTGCTACTCGTCGACGGATCTGTGCACGTGGGAGGATCGCGGGCTGATCATCCCGCCGGATCAGGACGACGCCGACTCCCCGCTGCATCCCGCGCAACTGCTGGACCGGCCCCACATCGTCTACAACCCGACGACCCGCCGGTACGTCTGCTGGATCAAGGTCATGACCAAGGGGTCGGTGCAGCGGTCCACGGTCCTCGTCGCCGACGACGTCCTCGGGCCGTTCCGGATCGTGCGCAGCTGGCTGCGGCCGCTCGAGATGAGCGCGGGCGACTTCGATCTGGTCGTGGATCCGCACGATGGCAAGGGGTACTACTACTTCGAACGCGTCCACTCGGAGATGATCTGCGCCGACCTGACCGCCGACTTCACCGACGTCACGGGGTACTACTCGACGCACTTCCCGCAGCCGCAGCCGCCGTTCGTACGCGAAGCGCCTGCCTATTTCCACCGGAACAGGCGACACTACCTTCTGACCTCGGGGACCACCGGGTACTATCCGAACCCCTCGGAAGCGGCCATGGCGGCGTCGTACCACGGCCCGTTCGAGGTTCTCGGCGATGTGCACCCGTCGGACTCCTCACGCACGTCGTTCCACTCCCAGATCTCGTCGGTGTTCCACCATCCGCTCAAGAAGGACCTCTACATCGCGCTGGCCGATCGCTGGCTTCCGCGGTATCTCGCACACGGCGCGCAGGCCCACGAGGCGTTCGTCGCGCACTTCGCTCCCGGACGGGACGGCGACGCTCCCATGGCGGAGCTTGCGGAGGTCGACACCTCGATCGCAGACTATGTCTGGCTGCCGATCCGCTTCGACGGCGACCGGCCGCTCATCGACTGGCGGGACGAGTGGAGCCCCGACGAGTTCGCCGACGCGTGAGCCGCGGCAGTCAGACGCTAACCCTTCACCGCGCCGACCGTCATTCCCGCGATCACCTGCCGCTGGAAGATCGCGTAGATGATCAGCTGCGGAAGCAGCACCAGGGTCGCTGATGCCATCATCCCGCCGTAATCGACCGTGAACTGCCCTTGGAAGCGCGACACCGCGAGCGAGACGGTGACCATGTCGGGGTTGTTGATGAGGATCGACGCGAATGGGAACTCGTTGAAGACGTAGACGACGTTGAAGATGAGGATGGTCGCGATGACCGGGCGCATGAGCGGCAAGACGACCGACCAGCACAGGCGCCACAGTCCAACACCGTCGATGATCGCCGCCTCTTCGATCTCACCGGGGAACTCGCGGAGGAACCCGGTCATCAGGAGTGTGTTGAACGGGATGGTCACGGCGATGTACGGCACGATCAGCGCCGCGTAGGTGCCGAAGATGCCGAGTGCGAGATCGAGCCGGTACACGGGGAACAGCAGGATGTACACCGGGATTGCAAGGCCCGCGAGCAGGTAGAACCGCACAGCCGACTGCGCACGGCGGCGGCGGAACACCATCCGCGTCAACGCGAACGCCGACATGAAGGAGATCGCCGTGCCGATGACCACCGAGACGACCGCGATGAGGATCGTGTTGCCGTACATCCGCAAGAGTGGCAGCGATGCGATGGCGTTGACGTAGTTGTCGAACGTGAGGTGCGTGAACGAGAACGGATTCGACAGGATGTTGCCGCTGGGCTGGAACGAGAGCAGGACGATCCACAGCAGCGGAAGGATGATGAGGAACGTCACGAGGTAAGCGACCACGCCGATGGCGAACGCCACGGTGCGCCCGCGCCGCTTTCGACCGCCAGATGCGGGACGCGTCCAGGGGCCAGGGGGCGTCGCGACACGTTCGCGGTCGAGGGCGGTGTTGATGCTCGTGCTCATGCTCATGCCTTCGCCTCCTTCCGACGGACGGCGGCGAGATAGCCGACCGAGATGATCGCGCCGAGGACCGTGATGACGACCGCCAGCGCCATCCCGTAGCCATACTGCTGATTGGTGAATGTGATGAAGTACATGTAGCTGACGAGGGTCTCCGATCGGTGGACGGGGCCCCCGCCGGTGAGCATGTAGACGAGTTCGAAGATCTTGAACACGTTGGTGATCATGAGGATGGTGACGATGGCGAAGGTCTCGCGCATCATCGGGATCGTGACGAACCGGAGCTGCTGCCAGCCTGTTGCCCCATCCAGGCTGCTCGCCTCCATCACATCCGCAGGGAGCAGCTGGAGGCCCGCATAGAAGATCGTCATCGCAAAGCCGACGCTGCTCCAGATGAAGACCGCTGACACCGAGATCGGCGTCAGGTAGTTGCCGCCGATCCACTGGAGGGAGGGGATGCCGAGATCCCCCAGCACGCGGTTGAGCAGGCCGATCTTCGGGTCGAGGATGAACACCCAGATCAGGCCCACGAGGATCGGGGCGATGATCGCCGGGCCGAACACGAGGGCGCGCAGAACGCCACCGGCGGGGATCGCGCGACGCAGGAGCAGCGCGAGCGCGAAGGCTGCGGGGATGAGGATCGCGATGCTCACGACGAGGATCACGACGGTGTTCTGCAGCGCCTGCCAGAAGAAGGGGTCTGTGAACAGGCCGACGTAGTTGTCGAAGCCGATCCAGCTCGGATTCCCGAAGCCCTGGAACTTCGTGAAGCTGAACATCCCGGAGTACACCAGCGGGTAGATGACGAACATCGTGAACACGATGAGCGTCGGAGCCAGCATCAGCAGAATCTTCCACCGCGTGCTCACCCAGACCATTGACACTCCTCACGTCGTGGGTGGGGCCACGAGGCGACCCCACCCACGATCAGTCGGCTACTTGCGGTTGCTGTCCAGTGCCTTCTGGACGAGGTCCAGGGCCGCGCTCGGGGTCAGCTGACCCTGGATCACGCCGTAGATGCTGTCGTACATCGCGTTGGCGACGGCCGTCGGCACCAGCAGGTCGGGCTGCGACTGGGGACTGGTGACTCCGTCGGCCGTGGAGGCATCCAGCGCCGCCTTCAGTGCGCTCTGCTTGTCGGCGTCGACCTTCGCCTGATAGGTGGTCACTGGCGGCTGGCCGTTGTCGACGAGGATCTGCTGTGCCTGGTCGCTGTAGTAGAAGCCGATGAACTTCTTGACGGCGGCGAGCTTCTTGCTGTCGTTGGCCACCTTGTGGTCGACGGCGAAGGGCGCGGACGCGACGTTCATGATGATGTTCTGCTCGCCGACGCCGTCGCTGAACTCCGGCCCCTTCCAGAAGTCGATGTCCGCCGCGATGCTCGAGCCCTGGATGGCGCTGGACGCCCACACGCCGGCATCCAGCATGGCCGCCTTTCCGTTCGTGAACTGGTCGACCGCCTGCTGGTAGGTCTGCGTGGACACGTTTGTGGGGAACGCGCCGGCCTTGCGCAGCTGGTCGATGTGCGTATAAAGGCGGAGGAAATCGTCGTTCGTGTACTTCACCGAACCGTCGAGGAGGCCGCTCACCTTGTCTTCGAAGCCGAAGCGATCGAGGTCAGTGAGGAAGCTCCACACGCTGAACGACGATTGGTTCGCGCCATCTGAGATGGTGGGGATGCCCTTCGCCTTGAGCGTCTTGGCAGCCGCCACGAGATCGTCGAACGTCTTCGGCATGGCGATGCCGTTCTCGGAGAGGATCTTCTTGTTGACCCACAGCCCTGTGAGCAGCCCCTGGTAGGGGACGCCGTAGACGACGTCGCCGGTCGAGAAGTTCTTCACGGTGCTCTCGGGGAACTTGTCCATGAGGTTCAGGTCCTTCAGGACCGGGGCGAGGTCGAGGAGCTTGCCGGCCTTCTGCATGTCCTCAGCGGTCGACTTGTACACCCAGAAGATGTCCGGCAGCGTGTCGCTCTGCGCGGCGATCGAGAGCTTCTGCAGGTGGTCGGCTACGGCCTCCCCGGACACGGTGACCGTGATGTCGGGGTTTGCCTTCTCGAAGGCTTGGACAATGGCCCAGGTTGCGGGGTCGGCGGTCTTGACGTCGGGATTCTGCATCGACAGCGTGATCTCGGTCTTGCCACCGGCCGTCGAGCCGGAGGGGCCGCAGGCGGTCAGTGCGAGGGCGGCCGCCGTGACGGCCACGAGGCCGAGCGCGATCCGCCGTAGGGGCGGCGTGGGTGCTGTGCGTCGCACGGTCATCTCCTTTGATGGGTCATCCGCCGGAGCGGGTTTTCGGGTCAGTATCGAAACGTTTGCGAGAAACGTTTTTATCACAGTAGGCGCACACCTTGCCGCTGTCAACCGCGCTTAGCCGGCACGGTTGCCCTCTGTCGTCTCACGCAGTTCGATCGACTGTCGCAGTCGCACCGTGCGTGGGCTGGCGCCGGGCTGGTCGAGGCGCTCCACGAGCAGCTGCACGGCGGCCACGCCCATGTCGAACGCTGGTTGGCGGACGGTGGTCAGCTGTGGATGGAACAGATCCGGGTAGGTGAATCCGTCGAAAGTGGCGAACGCGACGTCGCGCGGCGTCGTCAGGGCTGCGTCCTCCAGCCCGCGCAGGGCGGCCACTGCGAGCGGTGTGCTGCAGGCGATGATCGCTGTGGGGCCGTCCTTGCCGAGCGCGCTGGCGAGGCCGCGGCGCAGCTCGTCGTCGTCTTGCCCCGTCAGGACGAGCTGATCCGGCATCCTGGCGC
>CALKHM010000161.1 GCA_937988695.1 uncultured Microbacterium sp.
CTGGGCGGCGGCGGCTCGATTTTGACTGTCCCGATCCTCACGTACGTGCTGGGAATGAGCACCCATGAGGCGATCTCCGCGTCACTGTTCATCGTGGGTGTTACCAGTATCGCCGCTATGGTGGGACACGCCCGCTCTGGAAAGGTGAAATGGAGGTCCGGGGCCGAGTTCGGCGCTGCGGGAATGGTCGGTGCCTTTGTCGGAGCTCAGCTCGGTGCGATCATCCCGAGCGCGGTGTTGATGATCATTTTCGCAGTCGTGATGCTCCTGGCCGCCGCCGCGATGATCCGCGGACGCAAGTCCTCGCGCGGAGAAGACAGACGAGCTTCTCAGCGAGCTCGCACTCTACAGATGATTGTCAGCGGCACCGTCGTAGGAATCATGACCGGCCTCGTCGGAGTCGGTGGCGGGTTCCTAATCGTGCCCGCGCTTGTTCTGTTCACAGGACTCCCGATGGCGACTGCGGTCGGCACCTCACTCCTAGTGATCGCGTTGAACTCTGCCGCAGGGTTCGGAGGGACGATGCTCACGGTCACACTCGACTGGCCAGTCGTCCTCGCGTTCACAGTGATTGCTATCGCAGGCTCGTTCGCAGGTCTCGCACTTGCCAAGCGAATCCCTGGACACACCCTGCGCAAGGGATTCGGCTTTTTTGTCCTCGTGATGGGCATCTTGGTGCTCACACAAGAAATCCCACCACTTATTGCATCTGCCGCCGGACCCTGACCCGAAGGGAATCGCGCCTCATTCAGCGATTCCGCAAGCCCTAAACAGCTGGAAGGAGAACCCGCTTATGACTGCTCGATCCACCGCCTCAAGCGTCTCATGTCCGGTGGGCGTCGCAGGACGTCTATTTCGAGGTGGTATTTCTATTTTCCTCAGCGCGTTGGCCATATCGATGCTTCCGAGCGATCCGGTCATAGCGATATCGGTGGGAACACTCTCGATCGCGGTCGCACTCTCGGCAGCCACTGGACTATGCCCCATAAGCTTCCTCGCCCTCCGCTCTCGGCCGAGGGCGTCGCTGAACACCTTCGGGTTTCCTGACGCCAGTGGCCGATCGCGCGAGGGAGCGGAGGCAGCTTGTGCCGCTATTTGTGCCAAGTACGCAGCGCAGAGGTCGCCTGGAGAGGAAGGACGCCGTTGCCAAGGGCAGCGAGTTGCTGGTTGCCGGTGAGGCCAAGACGTGCATCCGTAACCCAGCCGGTCGGCAATCCCATGAGCCATTCGACAAACGAGGCCGACGGGCGTGGTCCCGACGCCTCGTTGAGAATTGCCGGGCTTGGTGCGACCCGGCCAATGACGTGCTCCCATCGGGCTATCGAATCGGCATAGCGTCCCCAGCGGTGAAGATTCCGTCTATCAGCGACCACAGTGTCTCCGGTTCGCTGCTCTTGCTCTGCAAGCCAGTCGGCCCGTTGAGCGCCAGATCGACGATCTGATGGGACAGCGCGATCGTTCCGTGGCGCGCTCGCACCTGCTCTAACGACTCGCCACCGCGGGTCGAGTCGGTTGCCAGCGGCGTCCGGAACAGCGTCTTGGCGGTGCGCGAGGATGAAGATGCGAAGCCGGGGGGGAGGAGCGCCGACAATGGACGCTGGTAGGCCGAGCCATTGCGTGTCATACCGCAGGTCGGCCAGATCGCCGAGTACGGCGCCGGCTGCCCGGAGAGGTCGAGCTGCGAGGTCTCCCAGACCCCACGGGTCGGGTTCCAGGTCGCGAAGGGTTGCAGCGTCGGGGGTTGCGTGATCGGGGTTGCGTTGCGCATCGTGGTCTCCTTCCAAAGCTGTGCGGACGGCGGGTGAGGACAGCAGGCCGCGCACGTTCTCGATGACGACGATCTGGGGTTGCAGCACGTCGATCGCTTCGGCCATATACGACCAGAGCCCGGAGCGGGTTCCGGGTGCGAGGCCGGCCCGCTTACCCACGGTCGAAACGTCCTGGCAGGGGAAGCCTCCGCAGAGCACGTCGACCGGAGGCACGGCCCGCCAGTCGATGGTTGTGATGTCGCCCAGGTTCGGGGCGTCGGGCCAGTGGTGGGCGAAGATGCGCGAGACTTGTTCGTTGTTCTCGGAGAACCAGATCGTCTCGGCGTCGAGGGCGTGTTCGACAGCGAGGTCGAGCCCGCCATAGCCCGAGAACAGTGATCCGGCTCTGAGCGGGTGGCCGTCGCCGTTGGGATCGTGCATGTGGACTCCGGGCTGACAGGTGATCCCGGCTGGACTCCACGCATCGAAGTCGCTGCCGGGCTGGTCATCAGCCAGGTGCACGACCATTCGAACAACTGCGGCAACGCCCGGAAGCCGATGCTCCGACCCACACTCGGCACACCGCCCCGGCGCACTTCGGAATCCGCGACTCAGACGCCGCCGGTCCTCAGCCGCCGGCTCCCCGAGCCATCACACGTCTTTCAGACGAGCCCGCGAGCGGGATTTATCGCATCTGATGCGATCGGGCTCGCGGGCTCACCTGCCCTCCGAACGGCGGCGGAAGGAGCAGCCCAGGTGACGGTTTCGATGCGCGTGATGAGCGCGGGCGATGGGTACAAGTACCTGTTAAAGTCCATCGCCGCGGGCGACGGCGACCGCTCGCTGTCCACGCCGTTGACCCGCTACTACGCGGAGGCGGGAACGCCGCCCGGCTTCTGGATGGGCTCGGGGCTGGGTCGTCTCGGGCACGGCGAGCTGGTCGAGGGAGCGCAGGTCTCAGAAGCTCAGCTCGCGCTGTTGGTCGGGATGGGCCATGACCCGATCACGGGCGAGCCGCTGGGCCGCGCCTACCAGCAGTTCGCGTCGGTCGCTGAGCGGATCAAGCAGCGCGTCGACGCTCTCGACGCCGAGTTGGGGCCGGCGACTCGAGCGCAGGAAGTGGCTGCGATCGAGGCGGAGGAAGCCGAGCGCGACACCCGCCGTGCGGTAGCCGGTTACGACTTTACGTTCAGCGTGCCGAAGTCGGTCTCCACGATCTGGGCGGTTGCAGACGCCGGCACCCAAGCCCTGATCGCAGACGCCCATCACGCAGCGGTTGCGGAGCTGGTTGCGTTCCTCGAACGCGAGGTTGCCGCAACACGGGTCGGTGCAACCGGCCCGGATGGCGCGGTTGCGCACGTCGATGTCGCAGGCGTCGTGGCCGCGGCGTTCGATCACTACGACAGCCGCGCCGGCGACCCGCAGTTGCACACCCACGTCGTCATCAGCAACAAGGTCCTGACCGTGCAGGACGGCCGCTGGCGGACCCTCGCCGGCCGGCCGATGCACACGGTGGTCGTCGCCGCGTCGGAGCTCTACAACGCGGCCCTGGCCGATCAGCTCACCCGCGTCCTCGGCGTGGAGTGGGAGGCGCGCGAACGTGGCAGGGATCGGAACCCGGCATGGGAAATCGAGGGCGTGCCCGACGAGCTGGTGGCCGAGTTCTCCACCCGGTCCCGGCACATCGAGGCCGAGAAAGACCGCCTCATCGCCGGGTACGTCGCCAAGCACGGTAGGCAGCCCTCCGCGCGAACGGTGCTGAAACTGCGGGCGCAGGCGACGCTCGCCACGAGGCCGGAGAAGCAGGTCCGGTCGCTGGCCGACCTCACGGCCGAGTGGCGCCAGCGTGCCGGCCGGGTGCTGCGCCGGGACCCGAACGGCTGGGCGCGCACGCTCACCACGGCCAACGCGCAGGCGCCACGGCGGGTGCTGCGCGCCGATGATGTGCCGCTGGATGTGGTGCGCGAGGTCGGGCAGACTGTGATGGAGACGGTCGGTGAGAAGCGTTCGACCTGGACCCGCTGGAACCTGCACGCCGAAGCATCCCGGCAGTTGATGGGGTGGCGGTTCGCCAGCATCCAGGATCGGGAGGCGATCACCGGGCTCGTGGTCGATGCCGCCGAGCACGCTTCGCTGCGGCTGACGCCGCCGGAGCTGGCGTCGAGCCCGTTGCAGTTCCGCCGCGTGGACGGCACCTCCCGGTTCCGCCCGCACGCCTCGACCCTGTTCTCATCCGAAGTCCTGCTGGCCGCCGAAGACCAACTCCTGGCGCGCGCCGCCACAACGACCGGGCCGGTGGTGCCGTTGGAGACGGTCGAGAGGATCGCCCGCAAGCCCGACGCCCGCGGCCGGGTGCTCGGCGAGGATCAGGCCGCGGCCCTTGCCGCGATCGCGGTCTCCGGGCGGGTCGTGGACGTGCTGGTCGGCCCGGCCGGGGCCGGGAAGACGACGGCGATGAATGGGCTTCGCCGGGCGTGGGAGAAGGAGCACGGCACAGGGTCGGTGATCGGGCTCGCCCCCTCGGCGGTCGCCGCGCAGGTCCTCGCCGATGACCTCGGCATCGCCACGGAGAACACGGCGAAGTGGTGGCAGAACCACATCATGTACGGGACTACGTTCACGGCCGGGCAGCTCGTCATCATCGACGAGGCGAGCCTGGCCGGCACGATGTCGTTGGATCGGCTCACCCGTGAAGCCGAGAAGGCCGGCGCGAAAGCCCTCCTGGTCGGCGACTGGGGCCAGCTCCAATCACCGGGCGCCGGCGGCAGTTTCGCCATGCTCGTGCACGATCGCGATGACGCTCCCGAGTTGACCGATCTGCACCGCTTCACCAACGAGTGGGAGAAGACCACCTCGCTGCAACTCCGCCACGGCCGTGCTGAGGCGATCGACACTCTGATCGAGCACGGCCGGATCACCGGGGGCGATGAGGAAGCGATGGTCGACGCCGCCTACACCGCGTGGCGGCGTGATCTTGCCGCCGGGCGGGCGTCGATCCTGGTCACCGAGACCCACGCGACCGTCATCGAGCTGAACACCAGGGCGCGGGCGGATCGGATCATCGACGGCACCGTGAGTCCCACTCGCGAACTCGCCCTGCGCGACGGCACCGCGGTCTCGGAGGGCGATCTGGTCATCACCCGCGAGAACGACCGGCGGCTCCGCAACGGCCGAACGTGGGTCCGCAACGGCTCCCGCTGGATCGTCACCGGGGTTCGCGAGGATGGGTCGGTCAGCATCCGCCCGGCCGGGCGCAGGTTCGGCGGCGGGATCGTCCTGCCGGCCGACTATGTGGCCGAGCACCTGGACCTCGGCTACGCGATCACCGCGCACCGCGCCCAGGGCGTCACCACCGACACCGCGCACGCGGTCGTCACGGCCACCACGACGCGGGAGAACTTCTACGTCTCCATGACCCGCGGCGCCCACAGCAACCACGCCTATGTCGCCGTCGACCGGGAAGATGCCGAACACGCGGTGCCACATCCCGGCGACAACCCGAACGTCACCTCCCGCTCGATCCTCTACGGCGTGTTGCAGCACATCGGCGCCGAGCTGTCTGCGCACGAGACGATCGCTGCCGAGCAGGACCGCTGGGGCTCGATCGCGCAGCTCGCGGCCGAGTACGACACGATCGCGCAAGCCGCACAGCACGACCGCTGGGCGACCTTGCTCGCCGCGTCCGGGGTCACCGTCGAGCAGGTCGAAGACGTGCTCGGCTCCGACGCCTACGGCGCGCTGTCGGCCGAGCTGCGTCACGCCGAGGCCAATCACCACGACCTCGACGCGCTGCTCCCGCGGCTGGTCGCCGCGCGGAGTCTGAACGATGCCGACGACATCGCCTCCGTTCTCCACGCCCGCGTCGCGCGCGCCACCGCTCGGCCCGCCGGATCAGGCCGCACTCGCAAGTCTCCGAGGCTGATCGTCGGACTGATCCCGCACGCTGGCGGGCAGATGGCCGAGGACATGCGGCAAGCCCTGGACGAGCGCCGCGACCTGATCGAGGCCCGCGCCGACGCCGTGCTCCGCGGCTCCCTCACCGATGAGGAACCGTGGACCGCCGACCTCGGCGCGGAGCCGAGGGGCGAGAAGCAGAAGGCGGCGTGGTGGCGTGCCGCCCGCACCGTCGCCGCCTACCGCGACCGTTACGGCATCACCGACGACCGGACCCCGCTCGGCCCGACGCCGGAGAGCACCAGCCAGAAGATCGACGCCATCCGCGCCCGCGCCGCCTTCAACCGCGCGCAGGCGATCGCTCACGAACGCGCGACGGCTGATGCGATGCGGCCAGCGACCACATCACGCCCCGCACCGAGCTTGTGAACCCGTCCAGCGCGGGCGGCCGTCAGAGAGAGCGCCCCGGCGTGCCCGGCGACGGGTGCCGGTGCCCGAACTCGCGTCCGGCCTCGGGCCGCGTCACAGTCCGGTCCGGGGTCCTGTCGGCGTCGAGTAGGTCGATCACGTCGCTGGGCCGGGTGACGAGCGACGCGAAGCCTTGCTTGATGAGTTCGTTCGGCCCCGCGCTCGCCACGCTGGTCACCGGGCCGGGCACCGCGCCGACGCCCCGGCCGAGTTCGCGTGCGGCAATGACGGTAGTCATCGACCCGGACCGAGGACCGGCTTCGGGGATAACGGTCGCACCCGAGAGCGCCGCCATCAGACGGTTGCGAGCCAGGAACCTATGCCTGGTCGGCGCGGCGCCCGGCGGCAGCTCGCTCACCAGCAACCCGACATCCCCGATACGGTTCAACAGCTCGCTGTGCCCGGCCGGGTAGGGGCGATCCAACCCGTTCGCCAGGACCGCGATCGTCTGTCCGCTCGCAGCGAGCACGCTCTTGTGCGCGGCCCCCTCGATCCCGTAGGCGCCGCCGGAGACGACGACTCGTTCCTCATCGGCAAGACCTGTCGCCAGCTCGCCGGCGACGTGCTCGCCGTAGGAGGTCGCGGCGCGTGAGCCGGTGATCGTGGCCCGATCGCTCAGCGGCGTCGTCAGGAACGAGACCGCGCCGCGTGTCCACAGCAGGTACGGCGCACGCTCGCCCAGGTCGTTCAGACCGGCGGGCCATTCCTTGTCGGCCGGGATGAGCGTGCCGAACCCGTGCCGCTCCGCCTGCGCTACCTGATCCGGCAGGCCGGGCATGACACGCGCCGCCAGCCGTTCGCGCCACATCAGCACGTCAGCGCGTGCCAGGCCGGGCACCTCATCGTCGGACTCGATCAGCCGCAGCGTCTCGACCCCGCCGTGGCGGGTGAGGACGTACCCGGTGGTCGAGTCGTTCGGTTCGGCGATCATCGACAACGCGATC
>CALKHM010000162.1 GCA_937988695.1 uncultured Microbacterium sp.
GTGGGACATCATCCACGACCGCACGCACATGCGCGGCGACCTGCCGTTCGACCCCTTCATGATCAAGCAGCGGATGCCGTACTTCCTGTATTCACTCGAGGAGATGCGCTGTGACATGACCGCGTTCCGCGAGGCGGTCGCGATCCAGAAGCGGCTCGGCGCACAGGAGGAGCTCACCGAGGTCGAGCAGCAGATCCTCGATCACGCCGCCCTCGTGCAGTACGCGGTGATCTTCGACCGGATCTTCCGGTTCCCGCTGACCGGGTCGCGCGTACGCAACTACGACGGGCTCGGCGGCCAGCTGCTGTTCGCCTGGCTGCATCAGCGGAACGTGCTGCACTGGACCGACACGCAGTTGGCGTTCGATTGGCCCGAGGTCCCCGCCGCCGTGGTCGCGCTCGGAGACGCGATCGACGAGCTGTACTGGCGTTCGATCGACCGCCCGAAGACCGCGCACTGGCTCGCGGCGTACGAGCTGGTGCGCTCCGTGGTGGAGCCGCATCCCGCCTCGGTGTGGGCACGAGGCCTCGACGACGAGGTGCTCGCAGGGCCCCCCCGCGGATACACCGACGCCGTGCTGGACGACGAGTTCCCGCTGTCGATGTTCTACGAGGCGCTGGAGAAGAAGATGCGCGACGTGATCGCCTCGACCACCGGCATCACCGGCACCGACTGACCTCCGCCGGGTCACCTGCGCCAGTGCGCCAGTGCGCCAAATTCACATGAATTTGGCGAATGCACATCAAACTGGCGACAGTTTGATGTGAAGTGGCAAGTTTGATGTGCATTGGATGAGAAGGGCCGGGTCACGATGACCGGGCCCGGGCCCGACGCCCTGGGAAGGTCAACGCGTGACCGGTGAAGTGCGAGGCGCGCGCAGGAGGACCGGGCGCGACAGCGCGGGGCGAGGAGGCCGGGTCGCCACAAAGGCCCGGACGGAGAGGACGGAGGCTGCGATGACCGACCTGAGTGGGCGGACGGTGCTGGTCGCCGGTGCGACCAGCGAGAGCGGACGTGTGGCCGTGCAGACGCTGATGGATGCCGGAGCCTCCGTCATCGCCGTCGGGCACGATCCGGCGAAGCTCGCAGCCCTGGTCGCCGCCGCACCCGGCCCCACCCCAGCGCCCGGCCACACCCCAACGCCCGGCCCCGCACCCGCACCCGGCCACACCTCCGCACCCGCACCGGGCCACACCCCAGCGCCCGGCCCCGCCGCCGCACCCCGCCCTGCCGGCACGCTGCGCGTCGAGTCCGCCGATCTCACCGACGAGCCGGCCATCGCCGCCCTCGCCGACGTACTGCACGCCGACGGCGTGCGTGTCGACGGCGTGCTGCACCTCGTCGGCGGGTGGCGCGGCGGGGGCGGCCTGGCCGGCCAGACCGACACCGACTTCCGATTCCTCGAGAGGTCGCTCACCGCGCTGCGATTCGTGACGCGGGCGTTCGACGACGACCTGAGGGCGTCGGAGGCCGCGCGCCTGGCCATGGTGTCGTCGGTGTCGGTCGCCCGCCCGCTGGCCGGCGGCGCGAACTACGCGGCCGTCAAGGCCGCGAGCGAGGCATGGATGCGTGCGGCCGCGCAGGGCTTCGCGAAGGCGGCCCGAGACGGTCAGGCGCCGCTGCGCGCGGCATCCGTCATCTTCCGCGTGAAGGCATTGGACGGTCTTGAGCAGGCCCTCGCCGACCGATTCGTCCAGCTGTGGGACGCCGACGCCGCCGACGTCAACGACACCGTGATCGATCTCACGACTGGCTGACGGGGCTCTCCTTTCCCATCCAGCCCCACGCCCGCAGCAGATCGGCGTTGTACTGCAGCGTCGCCGCGGGGTCGCGCGCCGTGCTGAGGTCTTCCAGCGACACCCACCCGTCGTAGCCGCGCGCATCGAGGATGTCGAGGAAGCCGCCCGCATCGAGGATCCCCTCGTCCAGCGGAGCCCAGAACCACTCCCACGAGCCGTCTGCGACGCGGCGCCAGCCGGTGTTCTTCAGATGCACATGCCGCAGATACGGGCCGAGCAGATCCAGCGCCATCCGAGTGTCCTCGTACCCCTCGATCACGAGGTTGCCGGCGTCGTAGATGATGCCGATGTGCTGCGGGTCCAGCCCGCGCACCAGCTGCTCGCCGAGCGACGCGCTCGGGCACAGCGTGCGCTGGTGGATCTCCAGCACCGCGGTGACGGCATGCCGCGCGGCGACCTCGGCGGCCTCTTCGGCGAATGCCCGCCCCGCCTGGAACAGCTCGCGAAACCCCCGCCCGTCCCGCTCGGGTGCACGCATCCGTACGAGAGAGGCGCCGGATGCCGCGGCCACCGCGGCCGCGCGCTCGAACGCCGCGACGTCACCCACCGCGACATACGGTGCCACACCGACCACACGAAGCCCCGCCGCAGCGGCGGCTCGCGCCCCGCGTTCCCCCTCGGCGACGGTCGTGCCGAGGGTGCAGAGGTTGTTCCGGGTGAAGCTTGGCGCCTCGTCGGCGAACGCGGCGGGCTCGTCGGCCAAGCGCCATTCCACCCCCGCGAAGCCCGCTGCCGCGATCCGTCGCGCACCCTCCTCGGGCGGGAACCCGGGCAGGCTGAGCGTGTAGACGCTGAATCTCATGCCGCCCTGGCCGCCTTCCTCACGGGTGAGCGGCGAGCTGAGTGCCGCCGCACACGTGGATGACCTCACCGGTGATGAACGAGGCATCGTCCGACACGAGGAACGACACGGCGCCGGCGACGTCCTCGACCGTCGCGACACGTCCCAGCGGCGACATCCGCCGGAAACGCTCGACGATCTCGAGTGTCGCGTCGTCGCTGCGACCCCGTTGCGTGAAGGGCGTCTGCATGAAGCTCGGCGCCACTGCGTTCACTCGCACGCCCAGGGGGCCCAGCGAGACCGACAGAGAGCGTGTCAGCCCGACGAGTCCAGACTTGGAGGCGGTGTAGGCGTGCGGCCCCCCCGCGATCCAGTCGCGCGAGACGATGTTCACGATGCTGCCTCCCTTCGCCTGCCCGCGCCAGGAGCCCTCCAGTGCCTTGGCGAGCAGCATCGGCGCGCGCACGTTCACCGAGAACACCCGGTCCCAGGCATCCGGATCCATGTCATGGAGGCCGCTGCGCAGCTGGAGCCCGGCGTTGTTCACCAGCGCATCCACACGACCCTGCCACGCGAGCGCGTGCGCAGCCCCTGCGGCTATCGCATCGCTCGAGGACAGATCGACGCGCAGCGACAGCGCGTCCGCACCGGCCTGCCCGCGCAGCTCATCGGCGAGGTCGTCGGTCTCGGCGGTGTCCAGCAGCACGAGCGCCCATCCGTCTGCCGCGAGGCGGCGGGCGATGCCGCGTCCTACCGCACCGGCAGCGCCGGTGACCAGAACCACCCGACCCATGCGTCACTCCCCTGCTTCCGGCCAGCCGGCGAACATCGGCGGGGTCGGCGAGCAGAAGCGGCCGCCGAGGTACCGGCGATCCCACTCGGTGGCATGCACGTCCGCTCGAGGGTCGTCGACCACGTCCTGCGCGTATGCCTCGGCGTCGTCCTGCGGCGCGAACCCGATCGCCGCGCCCCCATCGTGGGACAGGAACCCGCGCGTGTTCGCCGAGACGCCCCACACCACGCGGTATCCCGGATCAGGCGTGGTCAGCGCGGCCTCGAACAGCCGCACGGCGTCGGCCGGCGACAGCCAGGTGCTCAGCATCCGCTCATCTTGCGGACGCGCGAATCGCGACGCGATGCGCACGCAAATCACCTCGAGCCCCCAGCGATCGTGATAGAGGCTGCCGAGGGCCTCGACCGCGGCCTTGCTGACGCCGTAGAACGTGTTGGGGCGGATGATGACGTCGTCGCCGACGAGCGATCCGGCGGAGGGGACCGGCACGAAGCCGGCGGCATGTATCGAACTGGCCAGGATGGCCCGGGACACGCCCGCGACGCGGGCCGCCTCCAGCACGGCCTGTGTGCCGTCGATGTTCACCCGCAGCATCGACTCCCAGTCGGACTCCAGCGGGATGCCGGCGAGATGGATGACGGCGTCGCAGCCACGCAGCACGTCGGCCATCCACGCACGGTCGGCGATCGAACCCGTCTCCCAGCGTGCACCCTCGAACGAGGCGGGCGCGTGCTGGTCGATGCCTACCAGCTCATGCCCTCGGGCGGCGAGCCCGGGAAGGATGTCGCGGGCGAGGCTCCCGGCAGCACCGGTGACGGCGACGCGACGCGGCGATGACACATGCATGTGGTTGC
>CALKHM010000163.1 GCA_937988695.1 uncultured Microbacterium sp.
GGCGGTGGGCATCTACAGCTTCATGACCAGCTGGGGCGAGCTGCTGTTCGCCTCGGTGCTCACCGACGGGCCCACCCAGACCCTGGCGATCGGCCTGCAGCAGTACTCCACGCAGGTGAACGTGTATTGGAACCAGATCATGGCCGCCTCGCTCGTCGTCAGCGTGCCGGTCGTGGTCGCCTTCCTGCTGCTGCAGCGCAGCTTCGTGGCGGGGCTTACGGCGGGAGCGGTGAAATGACGGGTACTGGAGGGCTGCCGACCTGGCTGGGAGCGAACTTCTGGTCGCGTGCGGGTGGCCCACGGATGTGGACGGACCGCTATGACCGGGTCGTCGTGCGCGAGGAGCTGGCGGTGCTGGCCGACCACGGGCTGACGATGACGCGCTCGTTCTTCTTCTGGCCGGACTTCCATCCCGAGCCCGGCCGGCTCGACGAGGACTGCATCGGTCGGTTCGCGGACTTCCTGGACGCGCATGTCGAAGCGGGCATGACGACGATCCCCACGTTCATCGTCGGGCATATGTCGGGGGAGAACTGGGATCCTGCCTGGCGAGGCGGGCGAGACCTGTACAGCGACGTGTGGTTCGTGGCACGGCAGGCGTGGTACGTGCGGGAGCTGACCGCGCGCTTCCACCGTCACCCGGCCATCGCCGGCTGGCTGTTGAGCAACGAGGTGCCGATCTACGGGGGCGAGGCCTCGCACGAGGTCGTCACGGCATGGGCGCAGATCCTCGTCGACGCCGTGCACGCGGCCGGTGCGACCCAGCCGGTCTCGACGGGTGACGGCGCGTGGGGCATCGAGACCACGGGGCACGACAACGGCTTCCGCCTGCGTGAGCTCGCGCCGCTGTCGCAGTTCGTGGGCCCGCACGTCTACCGGATGGAGACCGACCAGGTGCGCCAGAACCTGAAGGCGGCCTGGGTCGCGGAGCTCTGCCGCATCGGCGGGCTGCCGGTGGTGCTGGAGGAGTTCGGCGTGACCGACGCGTACGTGTCGGCGCAGGGCGCCGCCGCCTACTACCGGCAGCAGCTGTACAACACCCTGGTGGCGGGGGTGAGCGGGTGGATCGCCTGGAACAACACCGATTTCGACGATCTCGTCGCCGAACGGCCCTACTCCCACCACCCGTTCGAGATGCACTTCGGCATCACCGACGCCACCGGCGCCCCCAAGCCCGCGCTCCGGGAACTGGAGAGGTTCGCCGCCGACGTCAAGGCGATGGATGCCGCCGGGCTCGAACGTCCGCGAGCCGATACGGCCCTAGTCATCCCGTCGCACCTGGCGGAGGGGTACCCGTTCAGCCAGGAGTCCGAGCGTGCGCACATCGTCGCCGTCGGCGAACAGGCGTACATCGCAGCCCGCGAGGCGCACGTGCCGGTCGCGGTCGAGCGCGAGGTCGCTGACGGGGGCGTGGCATCCGGCCACCGCTTGTACCTGCTGCCGTCGGTCAAGCAGCTATGCGGGCCGACGTGGCGTGAGCTGGCGGCGCTCGCCGACGCCGGTGCCGTCGTGTACGCGTCGTACTGCCCGGGCGAGACGCCCCAGCAGCGCGGGCCGTGGTGGGCGTTCACCGAGGAGCTGTTCGGCGTGCGGATCGACACCGCGTACGGTCTCGTCGAGCCCATCGACGACGACATCGTGACCCTGGAGATGACCGCGGACCTCGGCACTCTGCGCGCGGGCGACCGGCTGCAGGTGCATGCCGCCGGCACCGCCGACGCCCGTGCCTGGCTGCCGGTGACGGTCACCAGCGGAGAGGTGATCGCGACCGACGCGCATGGCAGGCCCGCGCTGATCGCCCGCCGGCACCCCGGCGACGGGTACGCGGTGCTGTGCACGTATCCGCTGGAGTACCTGGCTGCGCGGTCCGCGCGCGTGAACCCGGAGGACACCTGGCGACTGTATGACGCCCTGGCCGCGCGCGCCGGCGTGCGTCGCCCGATCGAGCTCGACGACCCGACGGTGCTCGTCGACACGCTCGCGCACGCCGACGGACGCCGGTTCGCGGTGTTCGCCAGCCAGCACGCCCAACCCCGCACCGTGAGGCCGGTCCTGGCATCCGGCGCCCTCTTCGGGTTGGACGGTGAGCGCACGCCCGAGCTCACCTTGGATCCGTACGGCACGGCGGTATGCGAGATCCGCTGAGAAGGTTCTGTGCGGTCGGCGGCCAGCATGGAAGAGTGTCATCGATGAATGGGAAGAAGAAGGCGACCGCGCACGTGACCATCCACGAGATGGCCCGCCGGCTCGGGATCTCGGCCGCCTCGGTCTCGTATGCGCTCAATGGCCGTGCCGGTGTCGGCGAGGCCACGCGGGAGCGGGTGCTCGCGCTGGCGCGGGAGCTCGACTGGCATCCCAGCTCGTCGGCCCGGGCGCTGTCCCGCTCACGCACCGACACGATCGGCATGGTGTTGCGGCGCGACCCCGAGCTCCTCGGCCAGGAGCCGTATTACATGAGCCTGCTCAGCGGAGTGGAATCGGTGTTGTCCGACGCCGGTCAGTCGCTCATGCTCCGCATGGTGGGCACCGCGCCCGGCCGCGACCTGGACGTGTATCGGCAATGGAGCGCCGAGCGGCGTGTGGACGGCGTGATCGTGCTCGACCGGCTCGTGGAGGATCCCCGGCCGACGCTGCTGCGGTCGCTGGGGATGCCGTTCGTCATGCACGGGATGCGCATCGACCCGGTGACCTCACGCGAAGTCGTCGAGGACCTCGTCAACGATGCCCGCGTGCTCGTTGATCACCTCGTCGAGCTCGGCCACACCGACATCGTCGACGTCACCGGGCCGCTGAATCTCGCGCACGAGGTCGAGCGGCAGGCCGCCGTGGCCGCGCAGGCGGCGGTGCGCGGCATCCAGGTCACCTTCGTGGAGGGCGACTACACGCGTGCGGGCGCGCAGCGGCTTGCTGCCGAGAGACTGCCCGGGTGGCCGGAGGCGACGGCCGTCATCAGCTCCAACGACGTCATGGC
Organism: uncultured Microbacterium sp.; assembly: GCA_937988695.1. Lineage (GTDB taxonomy): Bacteria > Actinomycetota > Actinomycetes > Actinomycetales > Microbacteriaceae > Microbacterium. The sequence goes on from CALKHM010000163.1 coordinate 2,972, forward strand.
GCTGGGCATCCTGCGGTCGCTGATCGTGGCGGGTCGGCCGGACGTGGCCCTGGTCAGCTGGGATGACTCGATGCTGTGCGACATCTCGGTGCCCTCGATCACCGCTCTCGCCCGGCATCCGGACATTCAGGGGCAGCGCAGTGCCCGGCTGCTGCTGCGCGCGGTCACCGACGAGCAGCAGCAGCCGGAGCCGGCGATCCCCAGCCGGCTTGTCGTGCGGGAGACGAGCGTTGCGGCGCCGTGAGCGGCGCAGGACTCGGGCGCGTGTGCGCGGATCGCGCCGGCAGTGAGACAATGGGATGCGGCGTGCCCGTGTCGCCTCTTCCCCGCTGCCGCGCGGTGGGTCGAAGTGCCGCCGGGCCTGTGGACAGCGTCCGCCACCACACTCAGTGAGGAGCGATATGTCCCTGCAGAACACCGCCGTACCCTCCACCGGCGCGGCGACGGCGTCCGAACGCGTCGCGCAGCATCGGCGATATCTGATGTGCAGGCCGCAGTACTTCACGGTCAGCTACGAGATCAACCCGTGGATGCACAAGGCCGAGCCGACCGACACGTCCAACGCGCTGCGGCAATGGCAGACGCTGTACGACACCTACCTGTCACTCGGCCACGAGATCGAGCTGATCGATCCCATCGAGGGGCTGCCCGACATGGTCTACACGGCCAACGGCGGGTTCATCATCGACGGCAAGGCGCTGGGCGTGCGATTCAGCGTCGGCGAGCGGCGCGGCGAGGAACGGCCGTTCATGGACTGGTTCGCCGCGCACGGCTTCGAGGTCGTCGAGCCCGTGGCGGTGCAGGAGGGCGAGGGCGACATCCTGCTCGCGGGCTCCACGATCCTTGCCGGCTACGGCTTCCGTTCGTCGCTGGAGAGCCATCGTGAGATCGCCGACGTGTTCGGCCGCGAGGTCGTCTCGCTGCACCTGGTGAACCCTGACTTCTATCACCTGGATACCGCGATCAGCGTGCTCGACCCGGTGGAGGGCTCCGGGGGCGTGGACAAGGCCAACATCGCCTACCTGCCCGGCGCGTTCGACGACGCCAGCCGCGGCATCCTGCAGGAGCGTTTCCCCGACGCGATCCGGGTCGCCGACGCCGACGGCGCGGTGTTCGGGCTGAACTCGGCCAGCGATGGCCGCAATGTCTTCATCTCGCCGCGTGCGACCGGGTACGACGCCCAGTTGCGCGAGCGCGGCTACCACCCGGTGCACGTCGACCTCTCGGAGCTGCTGCACGGCGGCGGCGGGATCAAATGCTGCACCCTCGAACTGCGGGGAGGACAACGATGACCATGACGGCCACTCTCGACACGAAGGCGGTGCGCATCATCCGCACCGAGGACGACCATCTCGCCCATAACTACGAACCGCTGCCGGTCGTCGTGGCCACCGGCGAGGGCGCGTGGGTCACCGACGTCGAGGGCAAACGCTACCTCGATCTGCTGTCGGCCTATTCCGCGCTGAACTTCGGGCACCGGCATCCGGCGCTCATCGCCGCGGCCACCGAGCAGCTGGGCCGGCTCACGCTGACCAGCCGCGCGTTCCACAACGACCGGCTCGGCGCGTTCGGCACCGCACTGGCCGACCTGTGCGGCAAGGACCTCGTGCTGCCCATGAACACCGGCGCGGAGGCCGTCGAGACCGGCATCAAGGCCGCCCGTGCGTGGGCGTACCGGGTGAAGGGCGTGCCGGCGGATGCCGCGACCATCGTGGTCGCACAGGGGAACTTCCACGGACGCACCACCACGATCGTGGGCTTCAGCGACGACCCCACCGCGCGCGACGACTTCGGTCCGTTCACGCCCGGGTTCGTCTCGGTGCCGTACGGCGACGCCGCCGCGATCGAGGCTGCGATCGACGAGAACACCGCCGCCGTGCTCATCGAGCCCATCCAGGGGGAGGCCGGCGTCATCATCCCGCCGCAGGGCTACCTGAGGGCGGTCCGCGAGATCTGCACGAAGCACGACGTGCTGTTCATCGCCGACGAGATCCAGTCGGGCCTGGGCCGGGTGGGCACGACGTTCGCCTGCGACCGCGAGGACGTGGTGCCCGATATCTACCTGCTCGGCAAGGCGCTGGGCGGCGGCATCCTGCCGGTGTCGGCGGTCGTCGCCGACCGCGAGGTCCTCGGCGTACTCCAGCCGGGCGAGCACGGCTCGACGTTCGGCGGCAACCCGCTGGCGGCCGCGATCGGTCTGCGCGTGGTCGAGATGCTCGAGTCGGGGGAGTTCCAGCAGCGCGCGAGCGCCCTGGGGGCGCACCTGAAGGACAAGCTCGACGAGCTGGTCGGACATGGCGTCACCGAGGTGCGCGTGGCGGGGCTGTGGGCGGGGGTAGACATCCATCCGTCGGTCGGCACCGGGCGCGAGGTCGCCGAGCGACTGCTCGCGCGCGGGGGGCTCGTGAAGGACACGCACGGCTCGACGATCCGGTTCGCGCCACCGATCGTGGC
>CALKHM010000164.1 GCA_937988695.1 uncultured Microbacterium sp.
TTCCGCGGCTGCGCACCGAGCGGCTGCGCCGCGAGGAGATCGTCGCCGGGCGGATGGTGCTCGGTCTTCGCGCCGATCGGCTGGCCGAGGTGCGGGCGATGGGTGCCGACGTCCTGGTCTGGGACGTGGATGCCGGCACGCGTGCGGCTGCGCTGCGTGCGATGACGCGGCAGCGGAGATGCGGATGATGCGGCAGGCCGATCCGGTGCAGCTGGAGGCAGGACGCACGATCCCGCTCGTGGTCCTGCGGGTGGCAGGCGTCGTGCTGGCCGCCGCATCCTTCATGCTGATCCCGCTGCCGTACGCGATCGTCGCCGTCTGCTTGGCCCTGGTGGGGGCCCTGTTGCCGGCGAGCCTCATGACGTGGGGCGCCATCGTGGTGATGACCCTGTCGCTGCTCGCGCACCCGCTCGCGCTGGACGGTCGCGCGCATGCGCTGCTGCTGGCGGTGCACCTGCTGCACGTGCTGGGCGGACTGGCCCTCGCGCTTCCGGCGCTCGGGCGGCTGCAGCTTCGCGCGCTGGTCGGGCCGGGCCGGCGCTGGCTGCTGCTGCAGCTGACGGCCCAGGCGCTGCTGCTGCTGGCGGAGCTGGCAGCCACGCATCTGCCGCGGTTGGTGCCGGGCCCTGCGGGCGCGGTGGTGATCGCGAGCGCCCTGTGCGTGATCGCGATGGTGATCCTCGCACGTGTGCTGACCTCGCGCCGGTGACGGCTGCCAGCCGCGTGCTGAGCCAGTGTCGGAGCCCCCACTTAGACTTGTGCGGTGCCCATCGTTCCTGTCATCACCTCCGGAAACACCTCGGGAAAGCTGAGCGTCCGTGGCGCCCGCGTCCACAATCTGCGCAACGTCGACCTCGACATCCCGCGCGATTCGCTCGTGGTGTTCACCGGTCTGTCCGGGTCGGGAAAGTCGAGTCTGGCCTTCGACACGATCTTCGCCGAGGGGCAGCGTCGCTACGTCGAGTCGCTGAGCGCATACGCGCGGCAGTTCCTGGGCCAGGTCGATCGTCCCGACGTCGACTTCATCGAGGGGCTGAGCCCCGCGGTCTCCATCGACCAGAAGTCGACGAACCGCAACCCCCGCTCCACGGTCGGCACGATCACGGAGATCCACGACTACATGCGCCTGCTGTGGGCGCGCATCGGCGTTGCGCACTGCCCGGAGTGCGGTGAGGTGATCCAGCGGCAGACCGTGCAGCAGATCGCCGATCAGCTCGTGGAGCTGCCCGATCGCACGCGTTACCAGATCGTGGCGCCGGTCGTGAAGCAGAAGAAGGGCGAGTTCGTCGACCTGTTCAAGGAGCTGGCGGCCAAGGGGTATGCGCGTGCCGTCGTCGACGGCGAGCTGGTGCAGCTGACCGACCCGCCGGCGCTGAAGAAGAGCTACAAGCACGATATCGCCGTCGTCGTGGACCGTCTGGTGGCCGGCCCGGGGATCCTCGAGCGGGTCACTGACTCCGTCGAGACGGCGCTGGGGCTGGCCGACGGCATCGTCCAGGTGAACTTCGTGGACGAAGACGGGGATGCCGCCTGGCAGAGCTTCTCCGAGAAGCTCGCCTGCCCGAACGGGCATCCGCTGCAGCTGACCGAGATCGAGCCGCGCACGTTCTCGTTCAACGCGCCGTTCGGTGCGTGCCCCACCTGCTCGGGTCTGGGCACGCGGATGTCGGTGGATGTCGAGCTCATGCTCGGCGACGAGGACCTCTCCCTGAACGAAGGGGTCGTCATCCCCTGGACCACGCAGGGCAAGGGCCTGTTCCAGTACTACGAGCGGCTCCTGGCCGGGCTCGCCGACGACTTGGGCTTCTCACTGGACACCCCGTGGCGGATGCTGCCGCAAGACGTCAAGGACGCCGTCCTGCACGGCGACAACTTCAAGGTCACGGTGCGCTGGAAGAACCGCTACGGCCGCGAGATGCGGTACACGTCGGGGTTCGAAGGCGTCGTCCCGTACATCGAGCGGCAGTACATGACGGCAGAGTCCGACTCGCAGCGGCAGCGCTGGGCCGAGTACCTGCGCGAAGTGCCGTGCGCGGTCTGCCACGGCGACCGGCTCAAACCCGAGGTGCTGGCGGTCACCGTGCACGGGCGGTCCATCGCCGAGGCATCCCGGCTGAGCCTGGCCGAGGCGCAGGAGTACTTCACCACGCTCGAGCTCACCGAGCGCGAGGCGAAGATCGCCGCGCAGGTGCTGCGCGAGATCCGGCTGCGGTTGGACTTCCTCGTGCAGGTCGGTCTGAGCTACCTGAACCTCGGTCGCTCGGCCGGGTCGCTCTCGGGCGGCGAGGCGCAGCGCATCCGGTTGGCCACGCAGATCGGGTCGGGGCTGACCGGCGTGCTGTACGTGCTCGACGAGCCGTCCATCGGTCTGCATCAGCGTGACAACCGGCGACTCATCGAGACGCTGGAGACGCTGCGCGATCTGGGCAACACCCTCATCGTCGTCGAGCACGACGAGGAGACCATCCACGCCGCCGACTGGATCGTCGACATCGGGCCGCGCGCCGGCGTCGACGGCGGGACCGTCGTGCATTCCGGTCCGCTGGCCGCGCTCCTCGAGGAGCGCGCATCGCTGACCGGCGACTACCTCGCCGGACGCCGGGAGATCAAGATCCCCGCGAAGCGTCGCAGGATCGACCGGAAGCGGCAGCTGAGCGTGATCGGCGCGCGCGAGAACAACCTGGCCAACGTGAGCGTCGACTTCCCGCTCGGCGTGTTCACCGCGGTGACCGGGGTGAGCGGGTCGGGCAAGTCATCGCTGGTCAACGACATCCTGTACCAGGTGCTGGCGGCGCGGCTCAACGGTGCGCGCACGGTGCCGGGAAAGCACACGCGGGTCACCGGGATCGAGCACCTCGACAAGGTCGTGCACGTCGACCAGGCGCCGATCGGACGCACCCCCCGCTCGAACCCTGCCACCTACACCGGCGTGTTCGACCGCATCCGCACGCTGTTCAGCGAGACCCCGGAGGCCAAGGCCCGGGGCTACCGGCCCGGCCGGTTCAGCTTCAACGTCAAGGGCGGGCGCTGCGAGGCGTGCTCCGGCGATGGCACGATCAAGATCGAGATGAACTTCCTGCCCGATGTCTACGTGGACTGCGAGGTGTGCCACGGCAAGCGGTACAACCGCGACACGCTCTCCGTGCACTACAAGGGCAAGAACATCGCCGAGGTGCTCGAGATGCCCATCAGCGAGGCGGCTGTCTTCTTCGAGCCCATCCAGGCGATCCATCGCTATCTGAAGACGCTCGTGGACGTCGGTCTCGGGTATGTGCGACTGGGACAGGCGGCAACGACGCTGTCCGGCGGCGAGGCGCAGCGCGTGAAGCTGGCCACCGAGCTGCAGCGACGCTCGAACGGACGCTCGGCGTACGTGCTCGACGAGCCCACCACCGGCCTGCACTTCGAAGACGTGCGTCGGTTGCTGGAGGTGTTGGGGGGCCTCGTCGACAAGGGCAACACGGTCATCGTCATCGAGCACAACCTCGACGTGATCAAATCGGCCGATTGGATCATCGATCTCGGACCGGAGGGCGGCTCCGGCGGTGGCATGGTGATCGCCACCGGCACCCCGGAGCAGGTCGCCCGCACGGAGGGATCGCACACCGGCGCCTTCCTCGCCGAGGTCCTGGGCACGGCTGAGGCGCAGCGCAAGGCGGGCTGAACGGCATGGCCGATCAGCTCCCGTACAAGCCGAAGCAGGGTGAGATCCCCACCGATCCCGGGGTGTACAGGTTCCGCGATCGCGACGGCCGCATCCTGTACGTCGGCAAGGCGAAGAACCTCCGCTCCCGCTTGTCGAACTACTTCGCCCCGCTGCGCACGCTGCACGAACGCACGCGACGGATGGTCACCACGGCGGCCAGCGTGGAGTGGACGGTCGTCGGCAGCGATGTCGAGGCGCTCCAGCTGGAGTACATGTGGATCCAGGAGTTCAAGCCGCCGTTCAACGTGCGGTACAAGGACGACAAGTCGTATCCGTACCTGGCCGTCACGATGGCCGACGAGGCGCCGCGGGTCATCGTCACCCGCAACCACAACATCAAGGGTGCGAAGTACTTCGGCCCGTACCCCAAGGTGTGGGCGGTGCACGACACCATCGATCTGATGATCAAGGTGTTCCCCATCCGCACCTGCAGCGACGCGTCGTACAAGAAGGCGATGGCCACCGGCCGCCCCTGCTTCCCCGGCCAGATCGGTCGGTGCGGCGGTCCGTGCTCGATGAAGGTCACCATCGAGGAGCATCGGGCCGTCGTCGAGGACTTCGTGGCGTTCCTGTCCGGCGGCGACGAGCGTTTCCGTCGCGATCTCACGCGTCGGATGCAGGAGGCCGCCGCCGCGATGGACTACGAGGCCGCCGCCGGCTACCGCGACAAGCTGCAGTCCATCGATGCGGTGCTCTCCAAGAGCGCGCTCGTGCTGGCGCCCGACATGGACGCCGATCTGTTCGGCATCGCCGAGGATGAGCTGGCCGCCACCGTCCAGCACTTCGTGGTACGCGGCGGACGCGTGCGCGGGGTGCGGGCGACGACGATCGAGAAGGAGCTCGACATCGCCGGCTCCGAGCTCGTCGACCAGGTGCTGCAGCGGGTGTACGGAGACGCCCCGCCGTCCGGCATCCCACGCCAGATCCTGGTGCCGCAGCTGCCCGAGGATCCCGCGGGGCTGGAGGAGTG
>CALKHM010000165.1 GCA_937988695.1 uncultured Microbacterium sp.
GGGGTGTGGATGAGCGCCCCCGCCAGCATCACCTTCTTCGTCATGCCCGCGGAGTAGTCCGACACCGGTCGCGCGAGCGCCTCGACGATGTCGAAGGCGCGCGCCAGATCCTCGATGCGCGCCCCGACGATCCCGGCGTCCATGCCGCGCAGCATGCCGGTGTAGTACAGCAGCTGTCGACCGGTGAGCCGGTCGAACGTGCGCAGCCGATCGGGCAGGACGCCCATGATGCGCTTGACGTCGCGAGGATGCCGGACGGCGTCGATACCGTTGATCTCGATCGTGCCGCGGTCCGGTCGCAGCAGTCCCGAGATCATCGACAGGGTCGTGGTCTTGCCCGCGCCGTTCGGCCCCATCAGCCCGTAGAACGTGCCGGCTGGCACGGTCAGGTCGATGCCGCCGACGGCGGCTGTCGTGCCGAACGACTTCACCAGGCCCCTGATCCGGACGGCGGGAACGGCCCGCTCGCCCCCTGCCGCGGGCGAGGGCTGCGCGGCCTGTTCGGGCTCGGGCGCTGGTGCTGGTGCTGGGGCTGGCTCCGGTGCTGGCGCTGGTGCCGGGGCGGGCTCCGGCTCCGGCTCCGGCTCCGGCGCAGGCTCCGGCGTCGGCTCGGGTGCGGGCTCGGGCTCCGGTGCGGGCTCGGGTCTGGGAGCACGCTTCGGCCTCGGCCTCGGCTTCGGCTTCGGCGCCGGTGCAGGTGCGACGGGCACGGGCGCCTCCGCCTCGGGGCCGATCGCGGCCTCATCCTGACGCTCGGCTACGGACTCGACCGGCGATGCAGCCAGGGGCGGCTCCGGCGCCGCAGGCCGCGCCGGCCGGGCACGAGGCTTCCGCTTCGACGTCGGCTCCGGCTCCGAGGCGGGCGTGTCGGCGGGCTTGTGCGGCAACGGAGGCCGCACCGGCACGTCGACGTCGGCGAGACTGCCATCGGGAAGAGGGGCATCGGCGGGCAGCGGCGGTTTCGGCGGTACGGCGATGCGCGCAGCGGCCGCCTCGCCTGCCGCGCGCGGCTTCTTCGACGGGGTGCGAGGTGCCGCGCTCTTCGCTCGCGGCTTGCGTGCCGGACGTGGGGCCGTGTTCGTGGTCCGCTCCGGCGCGTCGGGGTCCTCGGCCCCGGCATACGCCGAGTCCGCAGCTGGTTCATGTGGCACCGGAAGGGAGGCTGTCACCGATCAAAGGTATCAACCGGCAGCCTGGGAGAAGCCCAGGGGCCGGGCCGTGTCCTCGGTCACGGAAACACAACGTCCCCTGTGATTGCCGTGTTCTGTGCGATTGCTTCGCTACTATGGAACGAGCACGACGGGGTGTCTCGCCGGCCTGGCCGGGATCCCAGACACAGACTCCAGGAGCTGATAGTGACTCTTCAGACCGTCATCCTCGCGGCGGGCATGGGTTCGCGACTCGGTCGCAGCCTCCCCAAGTCGCTCACGAAGTTGAACGACGGCCGCTCGATCATGGGCCAGCAGCACGACAACATCCGCGCGGCCTTCGGGCGCGACGCGCGTATCACGACCGTCGTCGGGTACCGCGCAGAGACGATCGTCGAGGCATTCCCTCAGGCCGATTACGTCTACAACGACCGCTATGACCAGACCAACACCTCGAAGAGCCTGCTGCGCGGGCTGTCGGCCACCGGACGCGGCGGCGTGCTGTGGATGAACGGCGACGTCGTCTTCGACCCGCGCATCCTCGGGCGTGCGATCTCGTTCATCGACGCCGATCGCTCGTTCGTGGCGGTCAATACCTCCAAGGTCAGCGACGAAGAGGTCAAGTACACCGTCGCGGCCGACGGCTCTATCGCAGAGCTTTCGAAGACCGTCGTGGGCGGTGTCGGCGAGGCCATCGGGATCAACTACATCTCCAGTCGCGAGAAGCGTGCGCTGATCCGTCAGCTGCACCGCGTCGACGACCAGGACTATTTCGAGCGCGGCCTCGAGCTGGCGATCCTCGAAGACGGCGTGAAACTCGCCCCGATGGACATCTCCGACCTGTATGCCGTCGAGGTCGACTTCGCCGAAGACCTCGAGCGGGCCAACCTCTACGTCTGAGCGATGGCCAAGAAGGTCCACCGCATCGATTCCCTTCCGGACGATGCTCCGTGGTCTTCGGGCCTGCCGCCGGAGGGCTCGGCTGAGCATCCCGCGATCATCCGGGCGCTCGATCGGGTGCTCGCGGTCCAGCGGCCCGCCGTGCTCGCCCACCTGCGCAGCGTGCGGCTGCGGCATCCGGATGCCACGCCCGCGCAGATCGCACGCATCCTCGAACGCCGATACCTGACCACGGTCGCCACCGCCGGCGCGGCCGTCGGCGCGACTGCGGTGATCCCCGTCGTCACAACCGGCGTCACCTTGGCGCTGAGCGGTGTCGAGACGATCGGCTTCATCGAGGCGACGGCGCTGTTCGCACAGTCGCTGGCCGAGTTGCACGGCATCCGCGTCGAGAGCCCCGATCGTGCGCGCGCACTCGTGCTCACCCTCATGCTCGGTTCGGAGGGCGTGGACCTCGTCACCCAGCTCGCCCGCCAGGCCGGCGGTCGGGGCCCGTCCCGCAGCGCTTACTGGGGTGAGCTGGTCACCAAGACCCTTCCCCGCACGACCATCGCCCCGATCGTTGACCGGCTCAAGACCGCGTTCGTGCGGCGCTTCGCCGTCGCCGGCGGCACCTCCTGGCTCGGCAAGGCGCTGCCGTTCGGCGTCGGAGCGGTCGTCGGCGGCGCCGGCAA
>CALKHM010000166.1 GCA_937988695.1 uncultured Microbacterium sp.
CACACCGCCGGTCACGCGAGGGGCGATCGTGAGGCAGAGCTCGTCGACGACGCCGGCGTCCAGCAGTGACCCGAACAGGTGCGGGCCGCCCTCGCACAGGATCTGCGGCATCCCCCGCGATGCGAGCTCGCGCACCATCCGAGCGAGATCGACGGATGCCTCGCCGCAGACGATGACGTCGGCCACGGTCTGAAGCTCCCGCCGCCGCGAGGCCGGAGACGCCGCCGAGGTGACGATCAGCGGCCGCACCGCGGCCTCGGCCAGCGCCGGGTCACCGGGCGAGAGCTGCAGCCGTGCGCTGACGATCGCCAGCCGTGGCCGCACCTGCGCGTATCCCTCGGCACGGACCGTGCCCGCGCCGATGAGCACGACATCGGCCAGGCTCCGCAGCACCTCCATGAGCGCACGGTCGGTGGGCCCGCCCAGCGTGCCGCTGCGCCCGGCCAGAGTCACCGCGCCGTCGGCGCTGGACACGAAGTTCATGCGTACCCGCGGCGTGCTGCGGTCCGCCAGCGCGTACGCGCGCTCCAGGTCGCCGCGGGCAATCACTCGTTGCCCTCCGGGCGGGTGTTGTGCAGCGTGTATGCCGGCTCGCGCCAACCGAGGATCGCCTCCACCAGCCGCAGCGCATCCACGCTCTCGGGCACGTTGTGCACCCGGAACAGCCGCGCGCCCTGCGTCGCGCAGAACACCGCTCCTGCCAGCGAGCCCGACAGCCTTCCCTCGCGCGGACGATCGAGGGTCTCGCCGATGAAGTCCTTGTTCGACAGCGCCGCGAGCACCGGCAGACCGAACGTCATGAGCTCGCCCAGTCGTCGGGTCAGCTCCAGCGTGTGCCGGGTGTTCTTGTTCAAGTCGTGTCCGGGGTCGATGACGATTCGCTCCGGTGGCACGCCGTGGGCGACGGCGAGGTCCACCCGATCGTGCAGGAACGCGGCGATGTCGCCGATCACGTCATCGTAGTGCGGCAGCGGATGCTGCGTGCGGGGCTCGGCGAGGCTGTGTGCGATGACGAGCGTGGCATCCGAGTCCGCGACCACGTCGGCCATGGCCGGATCGTGCACTCCGGTGGTGTCGTTGATCACGGCCGCCCCTGCCGCGATCGCGGCGCGCGCGACGACGGGGTGGAACGTGTCCACGCTCACCGGTCCCACCGCGGCAAGCTCCCGCACCACCGGCACGACCCGTTCGATCTCGTCCTCGACCGGCAGCGCGGGACCCGGCGCGAACTTCACGCCGCCCACGTCGACGAGGTCGGCGCCCGCTTCGAACGCGGCCGCCCCGGAGGCGACGGCGGCGTCGAGCCCGAACGTCGCGCCCTTGTCGTAGAACGAGTCGGGGGTGCGGTTCACGATCGCCATGACCGCGAGCCGGCGGGAGAAGTCGATCTCGCGGTTTCCGATGCGGCGCACGGGCGCCCGGATGCCGGGATCGACGATCACGCGGTGACCAGTGAGTCCAGCGCCACCTCGGGGTTCGCCAGCGCATCGAGGTCGACGTCCGCCCCGGAGGCGATGAGCTTCTGCACGGTCTCGTTCACGTCCCACACGTTGACGTTCATGCCGCCGACCACGCGTCGCCCTTGCACCCAGAACACGACGAACTCGCGCTTGTCGAGGTCACCACGCACGACCAGCTGCGCGTCGGCCATCAGCGGCGGGTAGCCGCTGAGCTCCATCCCCAGGTCGAACTGATCGCTGTAGAAGTACGGGATCATGTCGTGCACGACATCCTGCCCCAGCATCGCGCGTGCGGCGACCGGGCCGGCGCCCAACGCGTTCGCCCAGTGCTCGCTGCGCATCCGCTGTCCCAGCACGGGGTGCATGGCGTTGGCCACGTCGCCGGCGGCGAACACGTCGGGAGCGCTCGTGCGCAGCGACGCGTCGGTGAGGATGCCGCGTTCCACGACGATCCCGGCGTCCTCGGCCAGCTTCGTGTTCGGGATCGCCCCCACGCCGATGAGCACGAGGTCGGCGGGCACGGTCTGACCGTCGACGACCACGCCGGTCGCGCGCTCGGTGCCCTCGATCCGCTCGACGCCCACCGACGTGCGCAGGTCCACGCCGTTGTGCTCGTGCAGTGTGCGGAACACGCCGCCCATCTCGGTGCCCAGGGCGATCGCCAGCGGCACCGGGTCGCGCTCGAGGATCGTGACGTCGTTGCCCAGCTGGCGCGCCGTGGCGGCGACCTCCATGCCGATCCATCCCGACCCGATGAGCACGAGCTTCTTGCCGCCGGCGCCGAGCTCGGCCTTCAGCGCCTCGGCGTCGTCGAGCCGGCGCAGCATGTGCACGCCGGGCAAGTCGTGTCCGGGGATCGGCAGCACGCGCGGCGAGGAGCCGGTGGCCAGCAGCAGCTTGTCGTACGACAGCTGCGATCCGTCGGAGAGCTCGACGGTGTGCGCACCGGTGCGGATCACCGTCGCGCTCGTCGAGGTGCGCACATCGATCCGCTGCTGGGCGTACCAGTCGTCATCGTGCAGGATGACGGCATCCAGCCCTTCGTCGCCCTTCAGAAAGCCCTTCGACAGCGGCGGACGCTGATACGGCGTGTGCGCCTCGTCGGCGACGATGGTGATCTCACCCTCGTACCCCTCGCTGCGCAGCGTCTCGGCGGCCGACCCGGCAGCCAGCCCTCCTCCGATGATGACCATGCCTGCCATGGTGGGCTCCTCTCCTCGTGCGCCTGATCCGACGCTATGGCCGTTGAATTCTTTTGTCAAGAATTTAGTTTTTAGAGTATCATCAAGGGATGAGCGTGCTCGCCGCCAACCGTGCCGCCGCCCTCGCGGCCCTGGCCGATCCCGTGCGCCGACGCGTGTACGACGTCGTCGCCGGCCAGCCGGACGCCGTGGGCCGGGATGCTGTCGCCGCGGCCGCGGACCTCCCCCGGTCGACGGCCGCGTTCCACCTCGACCGGCTCGTGGACGCGGGTCTGCTGACCGTGGAGTACCGGCGCTTGTCCGGCCGCAGCGGGCCCGGGGCCGGGCGTCCCGCGAAGCTGTACCGCCCGGTGACCACGGAGCTCATCGGGTCGCTCCCCGAGCGCCACTACGAGCTGGCCGCCGAGATCCTCGCGGCCGGTGCCGAGCGCGCCGACCGGGAGCGCACCAGCGTGCGTGAGGCCGCGGCATCCGAGGCTCGCGAGCGGGGGCGCGAGATCGGCGCGGGCTGCGGCGCGGTGGATGCCGCGCTCGGCATGTGCGGCTATGTGCCCGAATCCACCGGCGACGAGCACATCGTGATGCGCAACTGTCCGTTCCACGCCCTGACCGACCGGCATTCCGAGCTGGTCTGCGCGGTGAATCTGGCACTGGTCGAGGGGATCATCGACGGCTCCGGCGACCCCCGCGCCGCGCTCGCGGTCCCCCGGACCGGAGCGTGCTGCGTGGAGATCCGCGCCGCACGGGCAAGCGCCGACGGCGAACCTCCCACACAGACCTAGGCTCAGTCACCATAATGGGCACATGACCGCACCGCGCATCCTTGTCGTCGATGATGAACCGAACATCCGCGATCTGCTGATCACGAGCCTGAGATTCGCAGGCTTCCAGGTGCGCGCCGTGGCCAACGGCGCTCAGACCATCTCCGCCGTGCTGGAAGAAGAGCCGGATCTGATCGTGCTCGATGTCATGCTGCCCGACATGAACGGGTTCAGCGTCACCAAGAGCCTCCGCGGCGCCGGCTACACCGCCCCGATCCTGTTCCTGACCGCCAAGGATGAGACCGAGGACAAGATCGAGGGTCTGAACGCCGGGGGCGACGACTACGTCACCAAGCCCTTCAGCCTCGATGAGATCGTCGCCCGCATCCAGGCGATCCTGCGCCGCACGATGCAGACCGACGAGGAGTCCGTGATCCGCGCGGGCGAGCTGACGATGGACCAGGACACGCACGACGTGTTCGTCGGCGATGCGCAGATCGACCTGAGCCCGACGGAGTTCAAGCTGCTGCGCTACCTCATGCTCAACCCCAACCGGGTGCTGAGCAAGGCGCAGATCCTCGACCACGTCTGGGAGTACGACTTCAACGGCGATGCGGGCATCGTGGAGAGCTACATCTCCTATCTGCGCCGCAAGATCGACCCGCACTCCACCGAGCCGCTCATCCAGACCAAGCGCGGCTTCGGTTACATGCTCAAGGCCGGCAAGTCGTCGTGAACCATCGCGGGGGTGCGCGCTGACCGCACGGCAGCCCGACGTCATCACACGAGGCTGGCGCAGTCTGAGTCTGCGGGCCAAGGTGACCGGCGTGACCGTCGCCGTGCTGGCGATCGGGTTGTTCATCGCGGGGCTGGGCACGATGATCTTCCTGCGCACCGCCCTGGATGCCAACCTCGACGCGCAGGTGCAGCAGCTGGCGGTGACGGATGCCGCCACGAGCGTGTTCACCGTGTCGGTCGACGACGACACGGTGACGTTCACCCCCAGCCCGGCGGCCAACGTCCGGTTTGCGGGCTTCTTCGTGGCCGTGTACGCGGCCGACGGCACGCGCCTGGCCATCACCGGCCCGCAGACTCAGAACGCCCCGGTGTTCCCGGCATCCATGACCTCGGAGCAGACGATCGGCCGGGGCACCGCACCGTTCACGATCGAGGGCACCGCCGGGGCCGACTTCCGTGCGAGCGTGGGCCCGCTGCAGGTGGCGAACCGGGCGGCTCTGTTCACTCAGCTCGTCGCGCTGCCGACGTCGTCGGTGAATCGGATCATCGGCACGTTCCTGGGCATCTACAGCGTCTTCGCGCTCATCACGATCGTCGCCGGCGCGCTGGTCACCCGGTGGCTGGTCACCCTCGCGTTCCGTAGCCTCGGGCAGGTCGAGGCCACCGCGATGGCGATCGCCGCGGGCGACTTCAGCCAGCGCATGACCGGCATCGAGCCCGAGCACACCGAGGTGGGGCGGCTGAAGATCGCCATCAACGCGATGCTCGGTCGGCTCGACGCGGCCGTCAAGCGCAGCGACGGCGCGGTGCGCCAGATGCGGCGGTTCATCGGCGATGCCAGCCACGAGCTGCGCACCCCACTGGTGACGGTGCGCGGCTATGCGGAGCTGTACCGGATGGGGGCGATCCGCAGCGACGAGGACACCGCGCAGGCCATGGAGCGCATCGAGAAGGAGGCCACCCGCATGGGGGCTCTGGTCGAAGACCTCCTCGCGCTCACCCGTCTCGACGACCGTCGCGAAGAAGTGCCGATCTCGGCCATCGACCTGCGGCCCATCGCCCGTGACGCGGCGCTGGATCTGGGAGCGGCTGCGCCGCAGCGACCGGTGAGCGTGCGCGACACCACCGCCGAGGCGGGGCCCGAGGCGTCCTCCATCCCGGAGCCGGCGGGACCTGCCACGAGCACGGCCACGGCTGCCCGGCAGCATCGCCGACGGCCCACGGCCGCACGATCGCTGCTGCGTCGCCGCCCACGCACGCCGTCCGCAGCTTCCGACCCCGACGACGACCTGCTGCCGACGCTGCCGATCCGCCTTCCCCGCGGCCCGGCGCGCGCTCCCGAGCCGATCGTGTGGGGAGAGGAGAACCGCATCCGCCAGGTGGTGACAAACGTGCTGGCCAACGCCCGCCGCTACACGCCGGAGGACTCCCCCATCGAGCTGATCGTGGGGGTGGATGCCACGGCCGGCACCGGGTGGATCGCCGTCGCCGACCACGGCGAGGGGATCCCGCCGCAGATCCGCGATCAGATCTTCCAGCGGTTCTGGCGTGCCGACACGTCACGCACACGGGAGACCGGCGGCTCGGGCCTCGGGCTGTCGATCGTCGCATCGATCGTCGAAGCACTGCAGGGATCGGTGTCGGTCGAACAGACACCGGGAGGCGGGGCGACCTTCCGTATCTCGTTCCCGCTGGCCGCGACCGACCGCGCCTGACTGTTCCTCCCCAGCGCGGGACCGGTCCCGAGTTCTCCACGGATCGTGCCGACGGGCTTCAGCGGGCCCGGACCGACCGTACCGTGGACGCATCCACGCGATGAAGGGATGCCACCATGGCCGTCTATTCTGTCGACAGCGACGCCGTCTTCTCCGCCACCGCCGCCGTGCGCGGCACGATCGATCGTCTGCAGGGCGAGACCCATGCCATGCTCGCGCAGCTCACCCAGCTGCAGGCCACGTGGACCGGCACCGCCGCGACGGCCTTCGCCGGCATCGTCGACCAGTGGCGGGCGACGCAGCAGCAGGTGGAGGACGCGCTGGCGGCGATCAACCACGCGCTGACCGCTGCCGGCCGGCAGTACGCCGAGGCCGAGCAGTTCACGACCGGCCTGTTCCGGTGAACGACGCGCAACAACTGCTCACCACGCTGACACGCGCCGGAGACGACGAAGCGCCCCTCCTGGAGGAGGGGCGCTTCGTTCGATAGGACTCGGGCTTGGACTCGCTCGCTTCGCGGGCTCGCTCAGCCCTCCGTCGGTGGGGGCTCCACGCCGCTGCGCGGCATGGAGCCCCGACGACTCAAAAGTCCATGCCGCCGGTCGGGTCGGCCGGAGCAGCAGCAGCCTTCTCCGGCTTGTCGGCCACGACGGCCTCGGTGGTCAGAAACAGACCGGCGATCGACGCGGCGTTCTGCAGCGCAGAGCGGGTGACCTTCGTGGGGTCGATGATGCCCTGCGCGAACAGGTCGCCGTACTCGCCCGTGGCCGCGTTCAGGCCGTGGCCCGACGGGAGGCCCGACACCTTGTGGGCGACCACGCCCGGCTCGAGGCCGGCGTTCTGCGCGATCTGCTTCAGCGGCGCCTCGATGGCGACCTTGACGATGTTCGCGCCGGTCGCCTCGTCGCCCTCCAGCTGGAGCTTGTCGAACGCGATGGCGCCGGCCTGGATGAGGGCCACGCCACCACCGGCGACCACGCCCTCCTCGACGGCAGCCTTCGCGTTGCGGACGGCGTCCTCGATGCGATGCTTGCGCTCCTTGAGCTCGACCTCGGTGGCCGCGCCCGCCTTGATGACGGCGACGCCGCCGGCGAGCTTTGCCAGGCGCTCCTGCAGCTTCTCGCGGTCGTAGTCGCTGTCGGTGTTCTCGATCTCGCGACGGATCTGGGTGACGCGACCCTCGATCTGGGCCTGGTCGCCCGCGCCCTCGACGATGGTCGTCTCGTCCTTGGTGACGATGACCTTGCGCGCACGGCCGAGCAGGTCGAGCGTGACGTTCTCGAGCTTCAGGCCGACCTCTTCGGTGATGACCTGTCCACCGGTGAGGATCGCGATGTCCTGCAGCATGGCCTTGCGGCGGTCGCCGAAGCCCGGGGCC
>CALKHM010000167.1 GCA_937988695.1 uncultured Microbacterium sp.
ACCTCGGCCTGCCCGGGACGGAGATCTGGGATGCCGCGGGTCAGGCGTCCGCCGGCTGGGAGATGTCGGCGACCGTCGCCTGGTACGCGGCGATGAGGGCGTCGGCCTGGACGAACAGGCTGTATCCGCGCGCGCCGGCGCCCATCGCGATGCGCCGCCCGACGATTTCGGCATCGGCGTACACCGGCCAGTCGTTGGTGGCGCCGATCGGCACGATGGTGCCGCGCGCATAGCCGGTCGCCTCGAGGGCGAGCTCGGGCTCGGGCATCCGCAGCCGGTTCACACCGACGACCGTGCGCAGCTTCGGCCACGAGATCGCCCGATCGCCCGGGATGAGCGCGTACAGGTAGCCGCCGTCGTGGCGCTTGACGACAAGCGTCTTGACGATGTCGGCAGGCTGCAGCCCCATCAGCGCGGCCGCCTCGGCGAGGCTGTGCGCATCGGGACGCCGGCGCAGCTCGATGTCCAGCCCGCGGGCGGATGCCGCGGCGCGCACGCGCGCGGTGGGGTCGGCCGAGTCGTCCCTGGCCTCGGGCGGCTCGGCGCCCCCGGGACGTCTCTGCTCGTGTGCGGGGCGTTTCGACTCGTCGCTGCGCTCCTCGCTCAACGACCGGGGGTCTTCGCTCAACGACCGCGGGTCCTCGCTCAACGACCGCTGGTCCTCGCTCAACGACCGGGGGTTCGCGCTGGGCGATCGGGGGTTCGCGCTCAACGACCGGGATCGCTCACGCGTCGGGTTCGCGCAACGGATCGTCAGCGACCCACAGCTCATCATCGGCGCGCAGGGTCTGCCAGGCCGCGTAGATGACGCCGATCGCGGCGGCCGCGCCCAGGATCAGGGCGATGACCCCGCCGGC
This sequence comes from uncultured Microbacterium sp., assembly GCA_937988695.1. GTDB lineage: Bacteria > Actinomycetota > Actinomycetes > Actinomycetales > Microbacteriaceae > Microbacterium. The sequence goes on from CALKHM010000167.1 coordinate 858, forward strand.
ACCCACACCCTTCTTCTTCGGGGCCGACGCGGCGGCCAGCTGGGCGGAGAGCTTCTGCGACGCCTTCTTGCTGTTCTTCTGCGCCTTCTTCGCCAGCGCGTCGAAGTCGGGCAGGCCGCGGCCCGCGGCAAGCTTGGAGCGCGTGTCATTGGCGGCATCCCAGACCGACAACGCCGATCCGACGACGGCGCCGGCGGCGGGAACGACACGGTCGCTGAACACCTGCTGCGCGGTCTTCACGCCCTTGTCGACGTACGGGGCCGCGTACTTCTCGTAGTTCGCCTGCACGGCAGGAGCGATGTGCTCACGGTTGTAGTTGCCTAGCTGCCGGCCGGCCTCGCGAGCGACGGTGGCCGCTTCGCCGACGAGCACCTGCTGCGACTCCCACAGCTTGTTCGCCTGCTCCTGCAGTCGGCGGAGTTCCTTCTTGCGCTTTCGGCTGAGGCTCACGGGGTGCCCTCCCTGTCGATCGGGGTGTGTGCATGTTCATCTTGCCAGACGTCACCGTCAGCGGAAGGGGATGTACAGAACTTGGAAAGATATCTCTGAGAGAATGAGGCCATGCCTACGCCTACCGCCGTCGCCACGCTTCACACGAACCACGGCGACATCGTCGTCAACCTGTTCGGCGACCACGCTCCCCGTACCGTGCAGAACTTCGTCGGCCTCGCCGACGGTTCCGGCTCGTGGACCGACCCGCAGACCGGCAAGCCCGGCGAAGGTCCGCTCTACACTGACGTGATCTTCCACCGCATCATCCCGGGCTTCATGATCCAGGGCGGCGACCCGCTCGGTCAGGGTGTGGGCGGACCGGGCTACACGTTCAACGACGAGATCCACCCCGAGCTGAGCTTCTCGTCGCCCTACCTGCTGGCCATGGCCAACGCCGGTCTGCGCCGCAACGCCATCACCGGTGCCGCCGAGGGCACGAACGGCTCACAGTTCTTCATCACGACCGATCCGACGCCGTGGCTGACCGGCAAGCACACGATCTTCGGCGAGGTGGCTGACGACGCGTCTCGCGCGGTCGTCGACGAGATCAGCGCCGTGCAGACCGGTGCGCAGGACCGTCCGATCGACGATGTCGTGATCTCGTCGATCGACATCGCGCAGGCGTGACGCGCCCGGGCGACTTAGCGCATGAGCTCTGCCGACTTCGAACGCAATCGCGACAACTTCTGCTATCGGCATCCCGATCGCCAGAGCTTCGTGCTCTGTCAACGGTGCCTGCGCACGATCTGTCCCGAGTGTCAGACGCAGGCGCCGGTCGGGGTGATCTGCCCGGAGTGCCTGCGCGATCAGCAGAAGGCGGCCTCGCCCGCGCAACGCAAAGCCGAGCGGCGGTGGGGCAGTCGCCCCACCGCCGTCGCGGCGCCCTCTGACCGACGTCCGCTGGCCACGTTCTGGATCGTCGGGATCACGGTGGTGGCCTATCTCACCCAACTCATCCCGGGCTCTCCCGTGCAGCAGTGGTTCGCGCTGAACAGCGCGTTCCTGGTCCCCCAGTTCGGCAGCTTCGAGCCTTGGCGACTGCTGACGGTGCTCCTCGTGCACTCCAGCGTTCTGCACGTGGGCTTGAACATGCTCGCGCTGTGGATGATTGGCCGCGTCCTCGAGCCCCTGGTCGGTCACGTCCGCTTCACGGTCATGTACCTGATCTCCGGGATCGGCGGGTCGGTCGCTGTCGCGTTGCTCGCGCCGGGAACGTGGGTGGTCGGGGCATCCGGCGCCATCTTCGGTCTGTTCGGCGCCCTGTTGATCATCGGCCGGCACATCGGCGCGAACGTCACGAGCATCGCGATCATCATCGCGATCAACTTCGCGTTCCCGTTCGTGATCGGTCTGCTGTCGGGTTCGATGGCGGCGAACCAGATCTCGTGGCAGGCCCACCTCGGCGGCCTCATCGCAGGCGCCGCGATCGGCTTCATCTACGCGCGGACCCGGGCCGTCCGCCAGCGGCGTGTGCAGATCGGCCTGCTGGTCGGCCTCACCGTGGTGCTGCTCGCGCTGCTCGTGATTCCCGCGGTCTTCTACGTGTGATCCCCTGTCCGCGCGCGGACAGGGAAAGTTATCCACAGATTCATCCCCAGCTGGGGATGAATCACAGCGGTGTAATTCCGGTCAGGGCGGTCAACGCCACCGCGTGGTCATGAGGAAGCCGACGAAGGCGATGCCGAAGCCGATCACCAGGTTCCAGGCCTCGATCCCGGGAATCGGGAACTGCATACCGCTGAGGTAGAAGACCAGCACCCAGGCCAGGCCGATGAGCATCAGACCGATCATGATCGGCTTGAACCACACCGGGTTGGGCGCAGCGTCGCTCTCGCTGCGCTCGACGTCGGGGTTCTCGCCCTTGCCAGATCGTGCCATACCGGCCATTCTACGGGGCGGGGCGGTTCGCGGAGAACCCTGTCAGGTTCGACAGCGCGCGGCCTGGCTAGACTCACGGTGTGACCGATTCGCCGGATGCTGGGGGATCGCGGCGGACACGCCGCGCGGGGGCGCGTGCGCCTGGTCGCCGCGCGACGTTCTTCAGCGTGCTCGGCGAGCTGTTCATCACGGCCGGCGTGCTCACCCTGCTGTTCGTCGCGTGGCAGCTGTGGATCGGTGACTGGATCGGCGCTGCCCAGAAGGATGCCGCCGGGCAGAGCCTCAGCGAGCAGTGGGCGCACGACTACTCCGCATCGGCGTCGCCGGTACCGAGCGCGTCGGTCGACGCGTCGCCGAGCGCGCGTCCTGGCGCGTTGAAGCCCGCGAAGCCCGTTGTCGAGGGGGAGCCCAAGGACGCGCAGGTGTTCGGGGTGATGTACGTGCCGCGATTCGGCAGCGACTATCACGTGCCGATG
>CALKHM010000168.1 GCA_937988695.1 uncultured Microbacterium sp.
CAGATCCACACGCACCTCTGCTACTCGGAGTTCGGCGTGGTCATCGACGCGATCAACCGGCTCGACGCGGACGTCACCTCGATCGAGGCGGCTCGATCCAAGATGGAGGTCGTGCCCGACATCAAGAGCAGCGGTTTCGGTCGCGGCATCGGTCCGGGCGTCTACGACATCCACTCGCCTCGCGTGCCCTCCGTGGAGGAGGTCAGCGAGCTCATCGAGATCGCTCTCGGCTCGATTCCGGAGCGCCAGGTGTGGGTGAACCCGGACTGCGGTCTCAAGACGCGCGGCTACGACGAGACGGTGCAGTCGCTCACGAACGTGCTCGCGGCGACACGCGAGGCGCGCGCGAAGGCCGGCGTCTAGCGTCCAGCTCGTTCCGGTCTTGTCGCTTCACGGCTTCGCCGAGCGGCAAGACCGGAGCACACTCGGCGCGTGATCTAGACCGCGCGGAGCACCGCCACGACCTTGCCGAGCACGATCGCCTCGTCGCCGAGGATCGGTTCGAACGCGCTGTTGCGGGGAAGCAGCCAGGTGTGCCCGTCGCGCTGCCGGAACGTCTTCACGGTCGCCTCGCCGTCGAGCATGGCTGCCACGATGTCGCCGTTCTCGGCGGTGTTCTGCGCGCGCACCACGACCCAGTCGCCGTCGCAGATGGCGGCGTCGATCATCGACTCGCCCTGCACCTTCAGCATGAACAACTCGCCCTTGCCCACCAGCTGGCGGGGGAGCGGGAAGATCTCCTCGACCTGCTGCTCGGCGGTGATCGGAATGCCGGCGGCGATGTGACCGACCAGCGGCACGAGCGCGGCGTCTCCCACGGCCGGGGCGGTGTCGGCGGGGTTCTCCGCCGACGTGCCCGGAAGATCGATGAGGATCTCCATCGCCCGGGTCTTGCCCGCGTCGCGGCGCAGGTAGCCGCTGAGCTCGAGCTGGTTGAGCTGGTGGGTCACGCTGGACAGCGACTTCAGTCCCACCGCGTCGCCGATCTCGCGCATGCTCGGCGGATAGCCGTGCCGCGTGATCGACTGCTGGATCACCTCGAGGATCGCCATCTGCTTGTCGCTCAGGCTCTTGCGGCGTCGCGTCTGACGCCGCGGCTTGGCTCCTCGCGCCGCCGATGCCACGGCATCCTGCGATGCATCGCTCATGTCAGCTCCCGTCTTGCCGCGCAGCGCAGCTTGTTCGAATGTCGGAGGTCGGTGATGAAGTGTCCTCATCGAAACGGTATCCCGCTCCGGACCCGGATCGTCGGCAGCGCCAAGGCGTGTCGCCTTCGACATGATTCGGAATCGGGTCCCGCTTGACAGCATACAACATCGAATGTAGGTTCGGAAAGGAGATTCGGTACGAAGGCCTCCCGGCCGAGGTCTCGTACCGAATCTCTCCACAGCATCAGGATCCACAGCATCAGGACCCAAGCATCAGGAGGAGTCATGGTCACCATCGCCCCGACAGCCCCGACCGCCACCCGTCTGCGCCTGACCGTTCGCGGTCGGCGCGTGCTGACCGCCCTGGTCGCGCTGCCGGTCGCCGCGGCGATCGCGGCGGCAGTGATCGCCGGCGGCGGCTCGGCGCTCGCATCGCGCGCAGCGGGCGCTCCTGCCGGCACGTATCCCACGGTGACCGTGAGCGCCGGCGACTCGCTGTGGAGCATCGCCGAGCGCATCGCGCCGCAGGCCGACCCGCGCGACGTCGTCGACGCGATCGTGCAGCTGAACGCGCTCGACGGCGTCGGCATCGCTCCCGGCAACCGTCTGTCCGTTCCGCTGGAATACGCGCCGGAACGGTGAGCGCGGCATCCGGCTCTACGATGGAGCCGTGAGCCCTCGATTAGAAGACTTGCCCCTTCGAGACGATCTTCGCGGCATGAGCCCGTACGGGGCGCCCCAAGCACACGTGCCGGTCGCGCTGAACGTGAACGAGAACACGCATCCGGTGCCCAAGGAGGTGGCGGACGACATCCTCGACGCGGTCGCTCTGGCGCTGCACAGCGTGAACCGCTATCCCGACCGCGAGTTCACCCAGCTCCGCGAAGGGTTCGCCGAGTACCTCGGTCACGGCCTGGTGCGCGAGCAGCTGTGGGCGGCGAACGGCTCGAACGAGGTGCTGCAGCAGGTGCTGCAGGCGTTCGCCGGGCCGGGGCGCACGGTGTTCGGCTTCGCACCGACGTATTCCATGTACCCGCTGCTGGCCCGCGGAACGGGCAGCACCTGGGCGGCGGGCGAGCGTGGCGTCGACTACACGCTGGA
>CALKHM010000169.1 GCA_937988695.1 uncultured Microbacterium sp.
CCGACGAAGATGTCCTCCGTGGTTCGCGCCTGCGACCAGGACAGGTCCAGCACCGCCAGCAGCGCCGCGACGGGATCGGAGGAAGCGGCGTCGGCGTCGGTCACGTGCACTAGCTTAGAACGCGATGGCCGAGCGTCTGATCTTCCCCGACGCCTACGCCGCCGCCGACCTCCTCACCTTCGCAGGACGCGCGTCGCGCGCGGGCGACGGCGCCGTCCACCTGCGCGCCGCGGGCGGGACGCTGCTGACCGCGGCCGCACCGCTCGTGCGGCAAGGGCTGCTGGATGCCACCCCGACGATCATCGGGATGCGCGCGCTGCCGGTCGACCCCGAGGTGGAGTGCGACCTGGTCGTGGAAGGGGTGCTGCTGCAGGCCGCACCCGGCCGGCCGGACGCCATCGCGCTGCCCGAGACCGCCGTGCAGCCGCCGCTGTGGGCTCAGGCTGAGATCCCGCGCTCCGGCTGGGCCGATGTCGGCGAGCTGGCCTCGGCGATGCTCGCCGAGCGTGGGCAGTGGGGGATGTCGGCGGTCGCGCACGCGTTGCCGATCGACCCGGGCGCCGAGGTCGTGCACACCGTGCGGGGGCACGTCTGGAGCCAGCCCGACGAAGACCTCGGCGGCATGCCTCGCGGTGTCGCGTTCGTCGCGATGACCCTCGGGTTCCTCGCCGGCGATGCCGAACGAGCGCGCGTTCGCACGAACGGCCGGTGGACGCGCATCGCGCTGCGTCGCGGGCACGTGCTGTGGCGTGGACCTGCGCATGTCGGCATGACGGGAGTGCGCGCGACCGGCCGGGTGACCGCCGGCTAGCTCAGATCGCGTCGGCGGCCGCACGCCCGGCGATGCGGCCGGAGAACAGGCACCCGCCCAGGAACGTGCCCTCGAGTGCGCGATAGCCGTGTACGCCGCCGCCCCCGAACCCCGCCGCCTCGCCAGCCGCGTACAAGCCCGGTACCGGTGCGCCGTCAGGCGTCAGCGCCCGCGCCGACAGGTCGGTCTCGATACCGCCCAGCGACTTGCGAGTCAGCACGTGCAGTTTCACCGCGATCAACGGTCCCGCGGCCGGATCGAGCACGCGGTGCGGCGTCGCGGTGCGGATCAGCTTGTCGCCGCGGTACGCCCGCGCCGAGCGCAGCATCGCGATCTGGGCGTCCTTCGTGAAGTCGTTGTCGATCTCGCGATCGCGCGCCTCCACCTCGTGGCGCACGCGCGCGGCATCCAGCATCTCGCCGCCGGGCAGCTCGCGCATCCCGGCGATGAGGTCGTCGAGCCCGTCGCGCACGACGAAGTCGGCGCCGTGGTCCATGAACGCCTGCACGGGCCCGGTCGCTCCCTTGCCCAGGCGCGAGGTCAGCAGCAGCCGCACGTTCTTCTCGGTGAGGTCGGGGTTCTGCTCGCTGCCCGAGAGCGTGAACTCCTTCTCGATGATCTTCTGCGAGAGGATGAACCAGGAGTGGTCGTGCCCGGTCGCACGCAGATGGGCGAGGGTGCCCAGCGTGTCGAAGCCCGGGAACAGCGGCACCGGCAGACGCCGCCCGGTGGCATCGAGCCAGATCGACGAGGGGCCGGGAAGGATTCGGATGCCGTGATCCGGCCACACCGGGTCCCAGTTCTGCACGCCCTCGACGTAGTGCCACATCCGGTCGGTGTTGATCAGCCGGGCTCCGGCATCCGCGCTGGTCTGCTGCATCGAGCCGTCGACGTACGCCGGCACACCAGTGATCATGGTCCGCGGCGGTGCGCCCAAGCTCGCCGGCCAGTTGCGGCGGACGAGATCGTGGTTGCCGCCGATGCCGCCCGACGACACGAGTGTCGCCGACGCGGTCACCGAGAACCCTCCGACGACATCGCGTGTGCTGGCGACGCCGCGCGCAGCCCCGGACGGGGCGAGGATGTCGCCGGATGCCCCGGTGACGATGCCGCCGGCGACGGTGAGCTGTGTGACGCGGTGCCGGGGAAGCACCGTGATGCGCCCCTCGGACTCGAACCCCTCGACGGCGGCCTGGAACGGCGCGACCAGCCCCGGGCCGGTGCCCCAGGTGATGTGGAAGCGGGGCACGGAGTTGCCGGGTCCGGTGGCGGTATACCCGCCCCGCTCGGCCCAGCCGACCACGGGGAAGAATCCGACGCCCTTCTCACGCAGCCAGGCCCGCTTCTCCTGATGGGCGAACTGCAGATAGGCCTCCGCCCAGCGCCGCGGCCAGGCATCCTCATCGCGGTCGAATCCCGCGGTGGCCAACCAGTCCTGGCGTGCGAGCTCGAGAGAGTCACGGATCCCGAACCTGCGTTGTTCGGGGGAGCCGACGAAGAACAACCCGCCGAACGACCACCATGCCTGCCCGCCCAGGTTCGTGCGCGGCTCCTGGTCCACGATCACCACGCGCTTGCCTCGTGCCGCCGCCTCGCCGGCGGCCACGAGCCCCGCGAGCCCCCAGCCGATGACCAGCAGGTCGGCACTGTGCGTGGTGCGCGAGGACATCACGTCTCCTTCGACGTCGGGGTGGGCTCGAACGTGTTCACCAGTGAGTATGCAGCCCGCTGCAGATAGTCCCACAGCGTGGCGTCGTGGATGGGGGCGAGCTGCACGCGGTCCATGGCCTCGCGCATGTGCCCGAGCCAGCGGTCACGCGCATCGGGGTTGACGTGGAAGGCCACGTGGCGCATGCGCAGCCGGGGGTGCCCACGGCGCTCGCTGTACGTGCCCGGCCCGCCCCAGTATTGTTCGAGGAACATGCGCAGGCGCTCTTCGGCGCCGTCCATGTCGTAGCTCGGGTACATCCGCATGAGCACCTCGTCTTCGGCCACGCCCTCGTAGAAGTAGTGCACGAGTCGGGCGAACACGTCATGTCCGCCGACCTCGTCGTAGAAGCTGATCGGCGCGGCGTCGCTCACGGGGTGCTCCTCGGATCGTCGGTGCCCGGCTCGTGCGTGCCCTGCCCGCTGTCGCGCTTGGGGCGCTTCTTCTTCGGCTTCCACACCACATCGCCGGGGATGGGCGTCGGCTTCGTCCGCGGCGGGTTGGCTCCGCGCACGCGCTGCGCACCCTCCACGCCCTCCAGCACCACCGAGCCGAGATCGGCCAGGCCCACCTCGACGAGGTCGTCGCGCAGCCGGCGGCGCAGCTCGCTGGCCACGTCGTCCTTGGCGTGCGCACGGGTCTTCATGACGATGCGCAGCACCAGCGTCTGGCCGCCCGCCACCGCCTGCAGACCCCACAGCTCGGGGTAGCCGGTGATGCGGGTGCGCCACTTGCCGTCCTTCGCGAGCGCGGACGCGACATCCATCATCCGCTTCTCGACGTCGTCGACCTGCGCGTCGGCGGGCACCGTGACGTCGATGATGACCCGTGACCACCCCTTCGACATGTTGCCGATGCGGGTGACCTCGCCGTTGCGCACGTACCACAGCGTGCCGTTGACGTCGCGCACGTGCGTGACCCGCACGCTCACGTACTCGACGATGCCGGTGGCAAGGCCCAGGTCGACGACGTCGCCGATGCCGATCTGATCCTCGGCCACGATGAAGATGCCGTTCAAGACGTCTTTCACGATGTTCTGGGCACCGAAGCCGAGACCCGCGCCGAGGGCTGCGGTCAGCAGCGCGAACGAGCCGAGGATGCCGGGGAACAGGGCGTTGACCACGAGGATGATGGCGATCACCCCGATGAGCACGTTGACGATGTTGCTGAGGATCGTGCCGAGCGTCCGTGTGCGCTGCACCAGGCGGGCGGAGGCCAGCGGCGACCTTTCCAGGGCCTGCGTGTCGTCGACGCGCGCCTTGCTCTTGGCGCCGTTGACGATGCGGGTCACGACGCGGCGGATGAGGATGCGCAGCAGCCAGGAGACGACGACGGCACCGATGACGATGCAGACGGCGGCCAGCAGTCGCCAGCCGGCGTCGATGAGGTAGCCGAGGATCTTCTCGAGCAGCGTGGGATCGTCTTTCGCCGCGGCGGCGAGGATCACCGGGGGGAGTGCGAGGGAAGGCATCGTGTCGATCCTAACGACGGTTGCCGTGCCGGGGCCTGAACACTCAGCGCACGAGACCGGCTCGATGCGCGAGGATCACCAGGTGCACGCGATCACGCGCCTCGAGCTTGGCGAGGATGCGTCCGACGTGGGTCTTCACGGTCGATTCGCTGAGGAACAGCTGCTCGGCGATCTCCGTGTTCGTCAGACCCCGGCCGATCGCCACGAACACGTCGCGCTCGCGTTCGGTGAGCGAGCCCGGCATGTCGGGCGTGGGCTGCACGGGCGCTGCGGCATACGCCTGGATGAGCAGGCGCGTCGCCCGAGGTGCGAGGATGGCGTCGCCGCGGTGCACGCAGCGCACGGCGGAGGTGAGCTGGTCCCGGGTCGCATCCTTCAGCAGAAACCCGCTGGCCCCGGCCTGGAGTGCGCCGAACGTGTACTCGTCGAGGTCGAAGGTGGTCACGATGAGCACGTGCGCAGTCGGCACGTCGGCGACGATGCGGGCGGTGGCAGCGATGCCGTCCAGGCGCGGCATCCGCACGTCCATAACCACGACGTCGGGTCGGAGGCGCCGGGCGAGCTCGACGGCCTCGTCGCCGTCGGCGGCCTCGCCGACCACCTCGAGGTCGGCGGAGGCCTCCAGCACCAGGCGATATCCGAGTCGGATGAGCTCCTGGTCGTCCACGAGCAGCACGCGGATGCGGTCGGTCATGATGGTGCCTTCTGATCGGTGGTGGGCGTGTCGATGAGGGGGAGCTCCGCGCGCAGCAGCCACCGTCCGTCGCCGTCGGCGGCGCTGGTGAGCGTTCCGCCGACGTGCCGGGCGCGCTCGACGAGGCCGCGGATGCCGAAGCCGCCGGCGCTGGCCGTTGCGGTCACGCCGTCGTTGGCGACGGTCACAACGATGCGATCGCCTGCGGTGACCAGATGCACGCGGATGCTGTGTGCGGCGGGGGCGTGCCGCATGGCATTGGTCAGGCCCTCCTGCACGATGCGCCCGACCGCATACCGTATGGACGGCTGCTCGACGGGGACGCCGGTGCGGCTGAGCACGACGGGAAACCCCGCGCGCTGAGCGGCTGCCACGACGTCCTCGGGTGCAACAGCCTGCATCGGCGTCAGCGGCGCGGCCGGGTCGTCCGAGCGCAGCACCCCCAGCATCGCGCGCATCTCGGTCAGTGCCGTGCGTGCGGTGCTGGCGGCGGCCTGCACCGCGTGCCGGGCGCGTTCGGGGTCTGCCGTCGCGGCGGCGCCCTCGGCGAGGGCGACGATGACGGTCAGCGAGTGTGAGACGATGTCGTGCATCTCGCGGGCGATGCGTTCGCGTTCGGCCGCCGCGGCGAGCTCCGCCTGCTGGTCGCGTTCGACCAGCAGCTGCCGGGAGCGATCGAGCACCGCCTGCAGGTAGCGCCGGCGATTGCCGACGTTCACGCCCACCAGGGCTCCCAGCAGCACCGAGAACCCCGTGTTGAACAGTGTGTTCAGCGTCGTGGGCAGCGCGATCGACGGGTGTGCGGCGACCAGGGCAAGCGCCGTGCACGCGACCACCAGCACCGTCGCACCGGTCGCCGCGATCGCGCACAGCCGGTTCGAGCCGTACACGGCGAGGGAGTAGGTGGTGACCACCAGCAGCGGCACGGCCGCACCGTGCGGCACCGCGATCGTCGTCAGCTGCAGCGCGACGGCCAGCGTGAACGGCAGCAGCGGCACTCGTCGGCGAAACGGCACGGCCGCGCAGCCGGCGACGATCAGCACCGCGATCACGACATCGACGACCCACGAGGCGGTGAGCGGCACGCCGGATGCGGCGCCACTGCCAGAGCTGCGTGCCGCGGCGCCGCCGAGCGACAGCAGCAGGCAGAGCACCGCGATGAGGATGTCGGCGAACAGCGGATGCCGCGCCCAGAACCGGCGGATGACCCCCGGAGGGCGCGGCAGCCGAAGGCCCGCGTCATCGGGGACGCGGGCGCTCCGGCCGCTGCTCGTCGGCACCTGTCAGGCCTTGCCGGGCATCATGCGTCGCGGGTGCGCAGCACGGCCCACGAGCCGAGCAGTCCCGCCGCCACCCAGCATCCCAGCGTGATCAGGGCGACGGGAACGCTCAGTGCGCCGTCGGTGCCCGCCGGGACGGTCAGCGACTGCGCGGCCGACATGGGCAGGTAGGCGGCGGCGTCGTGCACCCAGCCCCACGAGCCTTCGGCGGGGAAGATGGCGCCGACGATGGGCAGCACGAACAGCAGCCCGACCGTCGCGGCGACGGCGCCGGGACCGTTGCGCAGGATGAAGCCGAACGACAGCCCGAGGACGGCGAACACCGCCATCGCCAGCACCGCGAACAGGATCGGCTGCAGGGTGTGACCCGGGTCACCGGCAGGGAACGCCGCGGTGTGCAGGATCGCCATCACCGGCAACAGCGCCACGAGGAAGACGACGAGGCTCACCACGGCCAGCACCACCGCGACCACGAGCGCCTTCGCCGCCAGTATCGCGCCGCGGCGTGGCTGGGCGGTCAGAGTCGAGCGGATCATCCCTGTCGAGTACTCGCCGGTGACCGCGATCGCCCCGAGGGCGCCGGCCAGCAGCATCGTGAACTGGATGGGCGCGATGACCGCCGTCGGCACCTGCCGAGCCAGCTCCGCTCCCGGCAGATCCGGTGCGGACGCGCCGATCGAGGCAGCGATCAGGGCGGACAGCCCCACCGACACGACGGCGACGACGATGATCGACCACCAGGTGGAGCGCAGCGTGAGCAGCTTGATGAGCTCGCTGCGCAGCACCCGCACGAACGTGAGGTGCACCGTGTCGGGTGCTCCGGAGCGCACCTGGACCGGTGCGGCGACGGTGGCGGTCATGCGATCTCCTTGGTCTTGTATTCGACGGACTGCTCGGTCAGGGCCATGTAGGCGTCTTCCAGCGAGCCCGTCGTCTGGGTCAGCTCGTGCAGCGGGATGCCGTGTTCGGCGGCGGTGTCGCCGATGCGTGCGGCGCCCAGGCCCGTGACGGTCAGGAGACCGGGCTCGGTGGCCGTGATCTCGACGGCGGGCCCGGCGAGGATGCCGGCGAGGTCAGCGGTGCGCGGGCTGCGCACACGGACCGTGGCGGTCGTCCACGCACGGACGAGGTCAGGCAGCGGGGCATCGGCGAGCACCTTGCCGCGGCCCAGCACGATGACGTGGTCGGCGGTCTGCGACATCTCGCTCATCAGGTGGCTGGACAGCAGCACCGTGCGCCCCTCGCCGGCGGCGTGACGCACGAACTGGCGCACCCATCGCACGCCCTCGGGATCCAGTCCGTTGACCGGCTCGTCGAGGATGAGCGTCTGCGGGTCGCCGAGGAGTGCCGCGGCCACGCCGAGGCGCTGGCCCATCCCCAGCGAGAACTTGCCGGCGCGCTTGCGGGCGACCGATCCGATCCCGGTGAGCTCGATGACCTCATCGACGCGCCGAGACGGGATGCCGTGGGTCGCGGCCATCGCGCGCAGGTGGTTGCGGGCGGTGCGGCCGGTGTGCACGGCCTTTGCATCCAGGAGCACGCCGACCTCGCGCAGGGGTGCGCGCATCGCGGTGTACTGCGATCCGTTCACCGAGACGGCGCCGGACGTCGGCCGGTCCAGACCCACGATCATGCGCATCGTGGTGGACTTGCCCGCGCCGTTCGGCCCGAGGAAGCCCGTGACCTTCCCGGGCTGCACGGTGAACGACACGTCGTCGACCGCGGTCTTCGTGCCGAACCTCTTGGTGAGGCGTTCTGCTGTGATCATGCCTCGACGCTATCGGCAGGCCTTTGCCGCCGGCATCCACCCGCGGTACCGATTCCTGCGCGCGGGCCGGTACCGCAGGCCGACGTGCTCAGGCGTCAGTCCTGCGCGTCGCGCGCCTGCACGGACAATGCCCGCTCCACGCCCGCGAGGTTCTCCGCGACGATGCGGCGCAGCGCCGCCGGGGCCTGGCCATGCTCGGCGAGCCAGGCGCGGGTCGCGTCGCGCAGCGCGGTGTTCGCCAGTGGCGCCGGATACAGGCCCGTGATCAGGTAGTTCGCGATCTGATAGGTGCGCGACTCCCACACCGGCAGCAGCATGTCGAAGTACGGCGCGACGAACGGCTCGAGGAGGGCGGCACCTGCCGGGTGCACGAAGCCGGCGGCGGCAGAACGCACCACGGTGTTCGGCAGGTCGTCGCGCACGACGAGGCTGTCCCAGGCCGCCTGCTTGTCAGCGGGGGTGGGCAGGGCCGCGCGAGCCTGGGCGGCCAGCTCCGATCCCTTCGCAGTGTTGTCGGCGGCCAACGCGGCGTCGATGTCGGCGCCGGTGACCTTGCCGCCGGCGGCCAACGCGATCAGCAGCTGCCAGGACAGGTCGGTGTCGATCGCCAGGCCGGCCAGCACCGTGTCGCCGTCGCGCAGGCGTCGCACCTGCTCCCACTGCTTGTCGTCCGCTGCGGCGGCCGCGAACGACGTCGCCAGCTGCAGCTGGCTGTCGCTGCCGGCCTCGGCGGCCTGTGCCAGCCCCCACAGCGCATCGGCGACCCGCGCTCGGGTGGCGTCGCGGTGCGCGGGTGCGACATAGGCGTTGGCTGCCAGCAGCAGCTGCCCAAGCGTCGTGCGGATCGTCGTGGACTCGGTCTCGGCGCCGATGTTTCCCAGCACCAGGTCGATGTACTCGCTGGGCGAGGCCTCGGCGTCGCGGGTCTGGTCCCATGCCGCCCCCCACACCAGCGATCGGGCCAGCGGATCGCTGATCTTGTCGAGGTGCGCGATCGCGGTGCCCAACGAGATCGGGTCGAGCCGGATCTTCGCGTAGGCGAGATCGTCGTCGTTCAGCAGCACGAGCGCGGGTCGCGTACGGCCCTTCAACTCGGGGACGTCGGTGCGGTCGCCGTTTACGTCGAGCTCGAGGTGATGCACTCGCACGAGCGCGTCGCCGTCGAGATCGTAGAATCCGATGCCCAGGCGGTGCGGGCGGATCGTCGGGTAGTCGGCCGGCGCGGTCTGCACCACGGCGAACCGGGTGATCACGCCGTCGGCGTCGCTCTCGATGAGCGGCGACAGCGTGTTCACTCCGGCGGTCTCCAGCCACTTCTTCGACCACGCCGACAGGTCGCGGCCGCTGGTGGCCTCGAGCTCGGCAAGCAGGTCGGACAGCTCGGTGTTGCCCCAGCCGTGCTTCTTGAAGTAGGCGGCCACCCCGGAGAAGAAGGCGTCGATTCCGACCCAGGCGGTCAGCTGCTTGAGCACCGAGCCGCCCTTGGCGTATGTGATGCCGTCGAAGTTGACCTGCACGTCCTCGAGGTCGCTGATGGTCGCCACGACCGGATGCGTCGAGGGCAGCTGGTCCTGCCGGTACGCCCAGCTCTTCTCCATCGCGTTGAACGTCGTCCACGCCTCGGTCCACTCCGTCGCCTCTGCCGTGGCGATGGTCGAGGCCCATTCGGCGAACGACTCGTTCAACCACAGGTCGTTCCACCATTTCATCGTGACGAGGTCGCCGAACCACATGTGGGCCAGTTCGTGCAGGATCGTCACGACCCGGCGCTCCTTGACGGCGTCGGTGACCTTGCTGCGGAAGACGTACGTCTCGGTGAACGTGACCGCACCGGCGTTCTCCATGGCTCCGGCGTTGTACTCCGGAACGAACAGCTGGTCGTACTTCGCGAACGGATACGGGTAGTCGAACTTCGACTCGTAGTAGGCGAAGCCGCGGCGGGTCTTGTCGAAGATGTCGTCGGCGTCCATGAACTGCCAGAGGCTCTTACGGGCATAGACGCCCAGTGGGATGACGCGGCCCGACGCGCTGGTCAGCTCCGAGAAGGTAGCCTCGTACGGCCCGGCGACGAGCGCAGTGATGTACGACGAGATCCGCGGGGTGCGCTCGAACGTCCAGGTCGCGGCGTCTGCGCCAGCAGGCACCGGTTCGGGCGTGGGGGAGTTGGAGACGACCTTCCAGCGAGCCGGCGCGGTGACCGTGAACTGGAAGCCGGCCTTCAGGTCCGGCTGCTCGAACACCGCGTACATGCGGCGCGCATCGGGCACCTCGAACTGCGAGTACAGGTACACCTCGCCGTCGACGGGGTCGACGAACCTGTGCAGGCCCTCGCCGGTGTTGGTGTACAGGCAGTCGGCGTCGACGACCAGCTCGTTGTGGGCCTCCAGGCCCTCGAGCGCGATCCGCGACTGGGCGTACGCGGCGGCGGGGTCGATGGCGCGCCCGTTCAGGGTGATCGCGTGCACCTGCGCGGCGATCAGATCGATGAACGTCGACGCGCCGGGCGTCGCCGTGAACCGTACCGTGGTCGTCGAGCGGAACACCTCGGGGCCTCGCGTGAGGTCCAGGGCGACGTCGTACTCCTGGGTATCGACGATGGCGCGGCGCTCCTGCGCTTCGATGCGGGTGAGGTTCTCTCCTGGCACTGCAATGCTCCCGTGTTGTGGGCGGTGTGGATCGCGACGTCACTGCTGGCGACGTCGGCAACCCACTTAGCCTATGCGCTTCGTGTCGTGTCGTTGCGAGCGATGTGCGATCGGGCGTGCCCGACGGCGGCGTCCAGCCGGGTGAACAGGTGGTTGTCGTGGCGCAACGAGTCGAGCACGCCGACCGTGCGGAAGAGATCCTCGTGGCCGGGTTGCACGCCCTTGATGAGCACGGTCACCCCGCGTCGTTCCAGGGTCTGAACGATGTCGCTGAGGATGTGTGCTCCCGTCGCATCCACCAGCTCGAGGTGCGACATCCGCAGGATCACGACCTGGACGTCGCCGACCTTGGTGACGGCGGCGAACACCCGGTCGGCGGCGGCGAAGAACAGTGGTCCGTCGAACCGGATGATCGCGATCTGCTCATCGCCCCGAACGACGTCGCCGGCGATGGCTTCTCGGTGCACGCCCGTGGAGCGCGAGAGGTTGCGGATTGCGAAGAATCCCGCGCACAGCACGCCGATCACCACGGCGACGACGAGGTCGACGGACACCGTCACCACGGCGGTGATGATGAATCCGATCGCGTCGGACCGGGTCGAACGCAGGATCGATCTCATCGTCTGCACCCGCACCATGCGCACCGCCGTGATCATCAGCACGCCCGCCAGCGCTGCCAGGGGAATACGGCCGACCGGTCCGGAAGCCGCGAGCACGACGGCGAGCAGCACGATCGCGTGGAACACCGACGCGAGCCGGCTCCGGCCGCCGGAGCGGACGTTCACCGCCGTGCGGGCGATCGCCCCGGTCGCCGGCATGCCCCCGAACAGGCCGGAGCCGATGGATGCGATGCCCTGGCCGACCAGCTCTCGGTCGGGATCGTACGCGCCGGTCTCGGCCAGGGAAGCGGCCACCCGCGCGGACAGGAGCGATTCGATCGCGGCCAGGGCGGCCACGGCCAGTGCCGGCATGATCAGCCGCGTGACCGCCGCCTGATCGAGCGTCGGAAGGCTCGGTGCCGGCAACGTGCGGGGAAGCGTTCCGATGACCGCGAGCGGCGCACTGACGGCGATTGCGAGGATCGTGACCAGCACGATGCCGATCAGTGACCCGGGCAGCGCTGCGCTCAGACGCGGGGCGAGCAGCATGACCGCCATCACGATCACCACGGCCCCCAGCGACCAGGGTAGGTAGGCCGGGTCGGCCGTGGCGATCGCTTGGATCGCGGCCACGATGGCGTGGGAGCTGTGCTCGCCGGCGTGCGGCTGCCGCGGCGAGGTGACCAGGGGTAGCTGCTGCATGAAGATGATCACGGCGATGCCGAGCGTGAAGCCCTCGATCACGGGCCACGGGATGAACGAGATCGCCCGGCCCATCCGCAGCACGCCTGCGACCAGCACGATCATCCCCGCCAAGACGCTGACCGCAGCGACGGCACCGATGCCGTCACGGGCGACGATCGGCACGAGCACGACGACCATCGCGCCGGTCGGACCGGACACCTGCACGTGCGACCCGCCGAACACTGCCGCGAGCATGCCCGCCACGATCGCGGTGACCAGTCCCGCCTCGGCGCTGACTCCCGAGCTCACACCGAATCCGAGCGCGAGCGGCAAGGCGACGATGCCCACGGTCAGTCCCGCCAGCAGATCCGACCGCCAGGTGCGCCGCAGGCCACCGTAGTCCGACGGCGCCGGCAGAAGGGCCGCGACCTGGTGCGCGAGGCGGCGGCCGAATGCCGGCTCGGGCATGCCGGTCGTCCGGCCTGGTGAGGTCATCCGTGGGCGTCGACGACGTCGGGAAGGGCGCGGGCGTCGTCCAGCAGTGCGCCGTCAGCCTCGAGGATGCCCAGCAGCAGTGCGCGGGCGACGGCGAGGAGCTCACCTGCGCGCGGATCGGCGAGGCGATAGTAGACGTGGCTGCCGCGACGGTCCGAGACCACCAGCCGGTGGCGTCGCAGCACGGCGAGGTGCTGCGACAGGTGCGCCTTGGCCAGTCCGGTCTCGTCTTGCAGCACGGCGACCGAGACCTCGGGCGAGGCCGACAGCAACTCGAGGATGCGGATGCGCAACGGGTGCGCGAGTCCCTTGAAGAGATTCGACTTGACCTCATAGAGGGGGCGCTGCTTCTGGGATAGTGGCATAGTGAATTCACTATATCGCGAGATTCTACGGTCTCCCGGTCGGCGGCATCCTCTCTAGGATTGGGGCATGCGCATCCACATCGCCACCGATCATGCCGGCCTGGAGTTCTCCACACGTCTGCAGCACCATCTGGGCGACCAGGGGCACGAGGTCATCGACCATGGGCCGGTCGAGTACGACGCGCTCGACGACTACCCGGCGTTCTGCATCCGCGCGGCGCAGGCCGTCGTACGCGACCAGCAGGCGGGCATCGAGACGCTCGGCGTGGTGTTCGGCGGTTCGGGCAACGGCGAGCAGATCTCTGCGAACAAGGTCGCCGGCGTCCGCGCGGCGCTCGTGTGGAACACCGCCACCGCGGAGCTTGCCCGCGAGCACAACGACGCGAACGTGATCGCGATCGGAGCGCGGCAGCATACGTTCGAAGAGGCGGCCTCGTTCATCGACCGGTTCATCGCGACGCCGTTCTCCGGCGAAGAGCGGCACGCGCGCCGCATCGCTCAGATCCGCGCGTTCGAGGAGGACGGCTCACTGCAGCCCGACCCGCGCGCCGACGAGTCCCGCTGATGCCCGAGGGCCATTCCGTCCACCGCATCGCCCGGCAGTTCGCCCGCAACTTCGCGGGTCGCGAGGTCGCGGCATCCAGCCCGCAGGGCCGGTTCGCCGAGGGAGCGGCGCTGCTGAACGGGCGCGAGGTGCTCGAGGCCAAGGCCGTCGGAAAGCAGATGTTCCTCGGCTTTGACGGCGACCTCTGGCTGCGCGTGCATCTGGGAATCTACGGCGCGTGGGACTTCGCCGGGGAG
Source organism: uncultured Microbacterium sp. (assembly GCA_937988695.1). Taxonomy (GTDB): domain Bacteria; phylum Actinomycetota; class Actinomycetes; order Actinomycetales; family Microbacteriaceae; genus Microbacterium. The sequence goes on from CALKHM010000169.1 coordinate 13,322, forward strand.
ATCCTCACCGACCCCACCATCGCGTCCGCCAACGGTCGGATGGGGCAGACGAACCAGCGTGGCACGGTGCCAGACGACGCGTCCGACGGCGGCCGCGTGATGGATGCCGCGGGCGAGAACTCGCTGACGTCGATCGGCGCGCCACGGCGCGCCCGGGTGCACGTGCGCATGTCCGAGCAGACCAGCGGCCTGGGCGACGAAGGGCCGCAATGGCCGCCCGCCGTCGTCGGGCAGGTGCGCCTGCGGCTGCTCACCGACCTCACTTGCGCGGATCTGCGTGGACCGACCACGTGCGAGGTGCAGACCCCCGACGAGATGCTGGCGACCCTCGCCAGGCTCGGACCCGACCCCCTGGTCGGCGATCCCGCCGAGGGCGAGGAGCGCTTCACCGCCGCGGTCCGTCGCAAGCGCACGTCGATTGGGTTGCTGCTGATGGACCAGTCCGTGGTCAGTGGCATCGGCAACGTGTATCGGGCCGAACTGCTGTTCCGGGCGCGGCAGAATCCGCACACGGCCGGCCAGGACGTGCCGGAGGAGGTCGTGCGTGGCATCTGGCGCGACTGGGTCGCGCTGCTGCGCATCGGTGTCGAGACCGGCCAGATGATGACGATGGACGGGCTCAGCCCCGCGGAGTACCGCAAGGCGATGGCCAGCCGTGACGACCGGCACTGGGTGTACCACCGTGCCGGGCTGCCGTGCCGGGTGTGCGGCACCACGATCGTCGTGGAGGAGGCCGCGGGGCGCAAGCTCTACTGGTGTCCGAACTGTCAGGCGTGACGCAGCAAGCCCCCGGGTCGACCCGGGGGCTTGCGGCGTCGGCGTGCTGCTACTCGGCCAGGTGGGCGACAAGGAACCAGCGGTCCTTGTCCAGACCCTCCTTGATCGAGATCGCGATGTCCTGACTGGTCAGATCGATCTCGTCGAGGCCGTCGATGGCGGCCTGCACGTCGGCGCCGACCGCGTCGATGTCGGCGATGATCGCACGGACCGTGTCGTGCCACTGGGCGAAGCCGGCGTCCACCCCGGTGGGGGCGACCTTCTCGGCGACGGTGCTCAACCGCGCGTCGATCGGCAGGCCGAGGGCCACCACGCGCTCGGCGGCGAGGTCGGCCCACTCCTGCGCGTGCGCGACGACCGTGTCGAGGAGCTCGTGGATGGCGATGAAGTTCGAGCCGCGCACGTTCCAGTGCGCCTGCTTGCCGTTCACGCCGAGCGCCTGCAGGCCGTGCACGACCGGGGTCAGGAACTGGGCGGAGCCTGCGGCGACGGTCGGGTCGACCGCGATGGTGGGGGTGGTCTTGGTGGGCATGTCATGGCCTCCGTTTCGAGATGGCTGCCTCGTGTGAAGACAACGCTACCCAGCGACAGACATTCCGCAAGCAAGCCGAGGCTCGGCTTACTCGCCGGTCGTGGGTCGTGGGTCGTGGATCGTGGGTCGTGGGTCGTGGATCGTGGATCATG
>CALKHM010000170.1 GCA_937988695.1 uncultured Microbacterium sp.
TCGGACAAGGCCGGCGGCACGATCAAGATCGGCGCGGTCATGCCCCTGACCGGTCCGCTCTCGGCCCTCGGCGCCGGCGACAAGGAGGCCGCCGAGCAGGCGGTCGCCGACATCAACAAGGCCGGCGGCATCAACGGCCAGAAGGTGCAGTTGACCGTCGCCGACGACAAGACCGACCCCACCGAGTCGGTCAAGCAGTTCAATCAGATGGCATCGGACAGCAGCTACTCGGCCATGCTGGCAAGCTCCATGACCTCCGCTGCGACCGCGGTCAGCTCCAGCATCCTGCAGTACAAGGTCCCGACGATCGCGCTGAGCCCCGTCGACGCGTACGTGGACGGCAGCAATCCCTACGCGTTCACGTCGCCCGGTGCCGTGAAGATCTATGCGGAGGCACTCGTGGGCTACTGGAAGTCGAAGGACGTGAAGACCGTCGCGGTCGCCTACACCGGCACCGACCTGTACGGACAGAACGGTGAGAAGGCCACGAAGAGCCTCGCGGAGGCCGCGGGCATGAAGATCGTGCTCGACGAGGCATATGACCCGGCCGCGACCGACTTCACACCGCTGATCACCAAGGTCGTGGCCGCCAAGCCCGACGCCTTCGTGCAGTGGGGCTCGGGACCGGCCCCGGTGATCATCACGAAGCAGATCGCCGGCAAGGGGATCAACTTCTACGTGACCGGCTCGCAGGCGTCGAACCTGTGGCTGCAGCCCTCCGGCTCGGCAGCCGAGGGCGTCGTCGGCGCGACGACCGCGGCGCTGGATCCCGACAGCATCCCTGACGGCGCCTACAAAGACGAGGTGATGGCCGTGGCCACTCCCTGGCGCGCGCAGAACGACGGGCAGAACCCGCCCGAGTTCGCCTACGGCGGGGCGACGGCGATCGAGCTGATCAAGGCCGCCATCGAGAAGGCCGGATCGACGGATCGCGCGAAGATCCGCGACGCCATGGAGGGGCTGGACATCCTGACGCCCAACGGCCACTACCACTTCAGCAAGACCGATCACATGGGTCTGGATGCCAGTGCCATCGGCATCATGGTGGTCAAGGATGGCATCTGGAAGGCCACCGACTACCAGGTGGAGAAGTTCAAGACGGACGTCCCGAAGTAGCCATGCTCGAGGTCGACCGGCTCTCTCGCGCCTTCGGCGGTGTCTACGCGAACAGGGATGTCACCCTGACGGTCGCCGACGGCGAGCTGCGCGGGGTGATCGGCCCGAACGGGGCGGGCAAGTCGACGCTGTTCAGCATGATCAGCGGCCATCTGCACCCGAACTCGGGCCGCATCACCCTCGACGGGCAGTACATCGACCGGCTCCCGCCGCATCGTCGGGCGCAGCGGGGCGTGGCCATCGTGTTCCAGGGGGCGCGGCTGTTCCCGGGCATGTCGGTGCTTGCCAACGTGGCCGTCGGCGCCACTGCGCGCACCCGGGCCGGCGCGATGAGTGCCATGCTGCGGCTGCCTCGGCACCGGCGCGAAGAACGCGAGATCTTCGCCGCCGCGCACGAGGCGCTGGCCCGCGTCGGGCTGTCCGAGTGGGCGAACCGCGACGCCGAGCAACTGCCCCTGGGGCAGCAGCGCCGGCTGCAACTGGCGCGCGCGCTGACCGCACAGCCCCGGCTGTTGCTCCTGGACGAGCCCGCGTCGGGCCTGCGCGCCAGCGAGCGCCGCGATCTGTCGCACCTGATCCGCGAGCTGCACCGCGACGGCATGACGATCATGCTCATCGAGCACGACGTGTCGATGGTGACCACCCTCGCAGACCGCATCACGGTGCTCGATCTCGGCGAGGTGATCGCCGACGGCACACCCGACGAGGTCCGCCGCGATCCGCGGGTCATCGCGGCATACCTCGGAAAGGAGGCTGCGGCATGATGCTCGAGGTCGACGACCTCGTCGTGCGGTACGGCGCGGCCACCGCCCTCGACGGCGTCTCGCTGACGGTGGACGACGGTGAGCTGGTGGCGCTGGTCGGCCCCAACGGCGCGGGCAAGACGTCGCTGGTCAACGCGATCTCCGCACTGGTAGCACCGGTGTCGGGGCGGATCGAGGTCGGCGGCCGGGTGGCACAGGTGCCCGAAGGGCGTCAGATGTTCGGCGAGCTCAGCGTCGAGGACAACCTGCGCCTGGGCGCGTGGCGGCACCGCCCGAAGGACGTCGGGCCGGTGTACGAGCTGCTGCCCGATCTGCGACGACTGCGCCGCCAGCGTGCCGACACGCTCTCCGGCGGTCAACAGCAGATGGTGGCCGTCGGTCGCGCACTGATGGCACAGCCCGACCTGCTGGTCGTCGACGAGCTCTCGCTGGGACTTGCCCCGATGGTGGCCGCGCAGCTCGTCGAGCACCTCGCCGTGCTCAACCGTACCCGTGGCACCGCCGTGCTGCTCATCGAACAGGAGATCGGGTTGGCCTTCGAACTGTGCTCGCGGGCCTACGTGCTCGAATCCGGGCAGATCGTCGCGTCCGGGCCGACAGCGCAGCTGCGCGACGCCCCCGAGCTGCAGGACGCCTACTTCGGCGGGCTCGACGTCACCGGAACGGGGGACTGAGCCGTGCAGGACCTGCTCACCTACATCCTGTCGGGTCTGGCCCTGGCCGGGTCGTTCGCCCTGGTCGGCAGCGGCATCGTCGTCGTGTACCGGGTCACCCACGTGCTGAACTTCGCTCAGGGCATGCTGGCCGTCTTCGGCGCGATGATCTCGTCGACGCTGCTGGGCGGGATGCTGCCACACGGCGTCGCGGAGCTGGTGGCGGTGCTGTGCTGCGCAGTGATCGGCGTGATCATCGGCGTCGCGGCCATCGGCAAGCCCGGGACGCCGCCGATGATCTCGCTGCTGATCACCCTGGGCCTGGGCATGATCGCCACGGCCGTGGTCATCGGGGTCTGGGGCCAGACACCGGTCTCCCCGCCGGGCGTGGGCGGCTCGGTGGACATCCTCGGCGTGAGCCTGGAGACGCAGCGCATCGTCGTGTTCCTGGCGGCCCTGGTCACCTTCGCGCTGCTGAGCGTCTTCTTCGCCCGCACCGACATCGGAAAGGCGCTGACCGCTGCGGCCTCCAACGCGCGTGCGGCGCGGCTGGTGGGCATCAACACCCGCGCGATGGGCCTCGTGGCCTTTGCGATCTCGGGCGCGCTCGGGGGACTGGCCGGTGTGCTCATCGCGCCGACCACGGCGGTGTCGGTGGCATCCGATCTGCCCCTGGTGCTCAGCGGTTTCGCCGCTGCGATCTTCGGCGGCCTGCGCAGTCCATGGATGACGTTCCTGGGTGCGGTCATCCTCGGCGTCGTCGGCCAGCTCGTCGCCGCCTACGGCAACGGCTCGTACCAGACCCCGGTCGCGCTGCTGATGATGCTCGTCATCATGATCGTGCGCGCCCGGAGCATGACCACTGAGGAGGCGAAATGAGCACGAGTGCCATCCGCGTGCGCCCGGTTCTGCGTCCCATCCGCTGGGTCGCCGCCATCGTCGTGTTCGCGATCCTGTGCGTCGTCCCGCTGCTGCTGTCCGACCTGACGTTCTTCGTGCAGACCGTGCTGGCGGCGGTCGTCGTCACGGGACTGTCGCTGTTCATGGGGTATGCCGGTCAGGTCTCGCTGGGCCAGGGCGCGTTCGTGGCGGTGGGGGGCTTGGCTGTGGCGGCCCTCACCGTGAACCTCGGTGCGCCGCCGCTCGTGACCCTCGTGCTGGCGCCCGTGCTCGGCGCGGCCATCGCCGCCCTGATCGGGTGGCCGCTGCTGCGCCTGCACGGGCACTACCTCGCGTTCGGGACCCTGGCCGTGCTGCTGATCATCCAGACCGTCATGGCGACGGTGCCGTTCCTCGGCGGGGGCGTGGGGATCTTCGGCATCCCCGCGCTGTCGGTCGGACCGGTCGTCTTCAGCGGTCAGCTGCCGTACGCGTACCTCGCCCTGGCGGCGCTGGCCGGCGCGATGGTCGTCGCGCACAATCTCGTGAACTCGCGTTTCGGCCGCGGCATCCGCGCCATCGCCGGGAGCGAGAGCGCGGCCGCCTCCAGCGGCGTGCCGGTGCTGCGCAGCAAGATCGTCGTGTTCGCGGTCGCCGGGGCCTTCGCGGGGCTCGCCGGCGGCATCGGCGCCTTCTTCACGCCGTTCGTCAGCCAGGACACCTACCCGCCGCTGGCCTCGTTCGGCTACGTCATCATGGCCATGATCGGCGGGCTGGGCACGCTCTGGGGCGGGGTGGTCGGTGCGGTCGTGCTGAGCCTGTGGCTGCAGCTGCTGAGCAGCCTCGCGGCGCTGCCGGGCCTGCCGCCGACGGCGGGGCCCATCCTGCAGTACGCGGGTTACGGTATCGTCCTCGTCGTGTTCCTCCTGTTGCTGCCGCGCGGCATCGTGCCCTCGGTGACGGATGCCGTCAGCCGGTGGCGCACCCGTCGCCGACCCCCCGCATCCCGTGTCGCAGACGCCGAGGAGGCCGTCGTCGATGCCCGGTAGTGCGCGGTCCGTCGCCAGCGCGACGACCGAGGCGCCACCCGCGACGATGCTGTACCTCATCAAGCAGGTGGAGCTGGCGGTGCGCTCACGGCTGGATGAGCTGACCGCCGCCCACGGCATCACGACGATCCAGTACACCGCGCTCACGGCGCTCGAGCGGCATCCGGGGCTCATCGCCGCGCAGCTCGCGCGCATGTCGTTCGTGCGTGCGCAGTCCATGACGCAACTGCTGGACGCCCTCGAGTCGCGCGGGCTCGTGCGCCGCGTGCCGGACCCCTCGTCGCGGCGTCAGATGCGCATCTCGCTGACGGACGCGGCCGCCGAGCTGCTGGACCGGATGCGGGAGCCGGCCGCCGAGATCGAGCGCGAGATGACGTCGGCGCTGTCTCCTGCCGATGTCATCTCGCTCGGCGAGATGCTGCAGTCGTGCCGCGCCGGCCTGGCCTCTGGCGCGGGGCGCTGAGCGGCCGCGCAGGGCCGGGTCGACGGGAACTCAGCCGCCGTATTGCTTGCGCAGGTCGGCCTTGCGGATCTTGCCGCTGGCCGTGCGGGGGAACTCGTCGACGAAGACCACGTCGCGCGGGATCTTGTACTTCGCCAGCCGTCCCTGCAGCCGTGCGATGATGTCGTCGGCGGTGGCCTGGGCGCCGTCCTCCAGGGTCGCGATCGCGAGGGGCACCTCGCCCCACTTCGCGTCGGGGATGCCGATGAGCGCGACGCCGGAGATCTCCGGGAACTGCATGATCGCGCCCTCCACCTCGGCGGAGTAGATGTTCTCCCCGCCGGAGATGATCATGTCCTTCAATCGGTCGACGACGTAGATGTAGCCGTCCTCGTCGAAGTAGCCGAGGTCGCCGGTGTGCAGCCACCCGTCCACGATGGCCTCGGCCGTCGCGTCCGGTCGCTGCCAGTACGTGGAGATCACGTTGGGTCCGCTCACCTGGATCTCGCCCACCTCGCCGGCAGGCAGCAGGCGGCCGTCTTCGCCGACGATCCGCACGTCGGTGAAGAAGTGTCGCAGACCCGACGAGCCCATCTTGGCCTTGCTCATGTGCGGTGGCATCGCCGTCGCGCCCGGGGAGGTCTCGGTCATCCCGTAGCCGCACGAGAAGCTCAGCCCGCGCTCCTCGTAGGCCTCCAGCATCCGCTTGGGCATCGTGGAGCCGCCGCAGGTGAGGTGCCGCAGGCTGCTGAGGTCGGTCGCGGCCCAGTCGGGATGCTCCTGGATGAGCTGGAACGTCGTGGGCACGCCGGAGAGCATCGTGACCTGTTCGTCGGCGATCGCGCGCAGCACCTCGCCCGGGTCGAAGCGCTCGTGCAGGATGACGGTGCCGCCCTGCAGCAGCACGGGCAGCGCGCCCATGCCGAGCGAGGCCACGTGGAACATCGGCGAGATGAGCAGCACGCGCTCGCCGTGGGCGATGCCGTAGTCGACGAGGGCGTTGACGCTGTTCCAGGTGAGGTTGCCGTGCGTGAGCACTGCGCCCTTCGGGTATCCGGTGGTGCCCGACGTGTACAGGATCATCGCGGGGTCCTCGAGCGTGACCGGTAGGTCGTGATATTCCGGGGCGGCGCCGGCGATGACGGCGTCGATCTCCTCGACGCCGTCATCGCCGACCTCGCCCACGCTGATGTGCCGGGTCGTGTTCGACCAGGCACCGGCACGAGCGAGCGCGTGCAGCTCGGCCTGGAAGATGAGCGTGGTCGCACCCGAGTCGTCTACCGCGAACTCGATCTCTGGTGCTGCCAGGCGGGTGTTCAGCGGGACGAACACCGCGCCCAGCATGGCGGTGGCGAACATCGCCTCGAGGAAGGACGGATGGTTGTTCCCCAGATAGGCGATGCGATCGCCCGGCTGCACGCCGCGCTCACGCAGTCCCTGGGCGAGCCGCAGGATGCGCTCGTCGAGCTGCTCGTAGCCGATGCGCCGATCGCGGAACGCGACGGCGACGTCGTCGTGCACGCGCTGCGCGCGCCTGTTCACCCAGGTGCCGATCCCTTGGTTCTGCATGGTGATCTCCTTCGTCGTCGAAGAATGAGTACCCGAGAGGGCGTGCGCGCCCTTTCGGCCGGTGTCAGGCGTAGAAGCGGTACAGGCTGCGCGCGACGACGGCGGGCTTCGCGGCGCCCTCGGCCTGGATCGTCTGGTCGACGGTGAACTGGTAGCCGCCCGGGATCTCGGTCACCGCGGCCACGACGGCGTTCATGCGCACGCGCACACCCACCTTCACCGGCGAGACGAACCGCACCTTGTCGAGCCCGTAGTTGACCTTGGTGGTCACGCCCTCCAGCTCGAACAGCTCGGTCCACAACCGCGTCGCCAACGACAGCGACAGGAAGCCGTGCGCGATCGCGCCCCCGAACGGGCCGTCCTTCGCGCGCTCGGGGTCGGTGTGGATCCACTGGTGATCGTCGACGGCGTCGGCGAACACGTCGACCCGGTCCTGGGTGATCTCCAGCCAGTCGGTCCAGCCCAGGTCGCGTCCGGCGAGGGTCGGCGCGTCGGCGTAGGCGGCGGTGATGGTCATGTCTTCTCCTCGGATGTGTGGTCAGACGAATGCGGACGAGCCGGTCATGGCCCGCCCGACGATGAGCGCGTTGATCTCGTGCGTGCCCTCGTAGGAGTACACGGCCTCGGCGTCGGCGAAGAAGCGCGCGACGTCGTTGTCCAGGAGGATGCCGTTGCCCCCGCACACCTCGCGCGCCAGGGCCACGGTCTGCCGGGCAAGCAGAGCGGTCTGCATCTTCGCGAGCGCCGAGTTCTCGTCGTGGACGTCGCCGGCGTCCTGCCGCGCCGACAGCTGCACGGCCATCCCCAGCGATGCGGTGAGATTGCCCAGCATCCGAGCGAGCTTGTCCTGCACGAGCTGGAACGCGGCGACCGGGCGGCCGAACTGCTCGCGCTCGCGCACGTACCGCACGGCGGCCTCGACCGCACCGGCCTGCAGGCCCGCAGCGATCCACGCGACGTCCGAGCGCATCGTGCGCAGGATCGCGGCCACGTCGCGCCAGCCGTTCACCTTCTGCAGCCGGGCGGACTCCGCCACGCGCACGCCGTCCAAGGTGATCTGCGCGTTCTGCATGGGCCGCAGCGCGACCTTGCCGGTGATGTTCTGCAGCGTGACGCCCTCGGCGCCGCGGGGCACGAGGAACGCCTTCACCTGCCGGTCATCGACATCGCGCGCGAACACGGCCAGCACATCGGCGGTGACCGCGCCGCCGATCCAGCGCTTGGCGCCGTCGATGACCCAGCGCGCCCCGTCGCGGCGCGCGGTCGTGGCCAGGCCCCCGGCGATGTCCGATCCGTGGTCGGGCTCGGTCAGCGCGAACACGCCCTTCAGCTCGAATGAGCGGATGCGCGGCTCGAGGTCGGTGACCTGCGTGGGCGAACCGCCCAGGGCGACCGCCGCCCGGAACAGGCCGGACTGCGCGTTGTACATCGTGGCGACCGAGACATCGGTGCGTGCCAGCAGGTAGGTGCGAAACCCCGAGAACATGCTCGAGCGCGCCTCGGCCGCGTCAACGCCCTCGGGCTCCATGAGACCGAGCGGCACGAGCGCGTCCAGCACGTCCTCCGGCATGGTGGCCGTCTCCCACGCCTCGGTCAGCAGGGGCTGGATGTCACGTTCGAGCGTCTCGCGCAGTCGTCGCAGGGCCAGCCGGGCGGGCTCGCTCAGGTGCGTCCGAGCGAAGCCGTACGGGTCGATGCCGATGGCGGCGTCGGTCGCGAACGCGGACATGTCAGCGACCCAGCCCCAGCAGCCGCATCGCGTTCTCCTTCATGATCGCCGGCAGCGCCTCGGCAGTGAACAGGTCGGCCTTCTGCACGTCGGCGATCCACCGGTCGGGGGTGATCAGCGGGAAGTCCGAACCGAACAGGATGCGGGAGCGCAGGTACGAGCCTGCGGCACGCACGAGCGTGGCCGGGAAGTACTTCGGGCTCCATCCGGACAGGTCGATCCAGGTGTTGTGCTTGTGCGTGGCCACCGACAGTGCCTCGTCCTGCCACGGCACCGACGGGTGGGCCATGATGATCTGCAGATCGGGGAAGTCCGCCGCCACGCCGTCCAGCAGCATCGGGTTCGACAGCGCGAGCCGGAATCCGTACCCGCCGGGCATGCCGGCGCCGATGCCGGTCTGCCCGGTGTGGAACAGGGCCGGCACCCCGGCATCCTGGATCGCCGCGTACAGCGGGTACCACTGCGGATCGCTCGGATCGAACCCCTGCACGGTCGGGTGGAACTTGAACCCGCGCACGCCGCTCTCGTCGAGGAGACGATGGATGCGTTGCAGGGCGTCAGGACGGCGCGGGTCGACCGACCCGTACGGGATCAGCACGTCGTTGTTGCGGGCGGCGCCCTGCGCGATCGCCGCGCTGTCGACCGGGGGATGGTGCAGCTGGGTCTCGGCATCGACGGTGAACACGACCGCCGCCATCCTTCGCTCGCGATAGTAGGCGGCCACCGAGTCGAGGTCGGGCCGGGGGCCGGTGGTGCTGAAGTACCTCGACGCGGCCTCGCTGAGGTCGGTCGGCAGCGACGTGTGCCCGTCGACGTCGATCTCGATGTGCACGTGCGTGTCGATCGCGGTGACCGCATCGACGTCGATCGCGGGTTCGTAGCGGGTCATGGATGCCTCACCTCCCGGTCGCCTGGCGGGCGACGTTTCCCCCAGTCGCCTGGCGGGCGACGCGAGTCGAAACGACGCCCCCACGTGCCGCGCGGCCGGACCGAGTCGGGTCGACGCGCTCCGCGACAGCCCCGGGCGTCATCGCTGCAGGTCCTCGGGCAACGGCGGGAACGTCTCGCCCACCGACTGGCGGTGCGCGTCGACGATGCCGTCGAGCTCGTCGGCCAGCGCCTGCGCGCTCCAGCCGCCCTCGTGGTAGGCGCTGAACA
>CALKHM010000171.1 GCA_937988695.1 uncultured Microbacterium sp.
TGCACATCAAACCGCCGGAAATTTGATGTGCACTCGGCCAATTCATGTGAATTTGCCGCAGCGGGCGCGCGCGGCATCCGGCGCGGCGGTCGCGGGGCGCAGCGCGACGGGCGGTCACTCGGCGCGCGACGCCGAGCGTCCTGCACCCACCGTCGAACCGGCGATCGGCCGCGCGGCACCCGACGCGAAGCCCGACAGCACGATGAGGCCGAGGATGATGTACAGCGTGTTCAGCAGGCCGATGTGGTCGCTGATGAAGCCGAGGGCGGGCGGGCCCGCGAGGAACGCGACGTAGCCGATCGTCGAGGCCGCGCTCACCCGCGCCGCCGCCTTGGCGGGATCGTCGGCGGCCGCCGACATGCCCAGCGGGAAGCCGAGCGACGCTCCCATCCCCCACAGCGCCGCACCGACGAAGACCAGCGGCAGATTCGGCGCCAGGATGAACAGCAGCAGCCCCGCTCCCGCCAGCACCGCGAGGACGCGCAGCGTGACCACCCGGCCGAGGTGGTCGACCAGCGGTCCACCGAGGATGCGGAACAGCGTCATGCAGACCGAGAAGGTGGCCAGCGCCGCCGCTCCCATAGCCTCCGACGCCGCGTGCCCGTCGACGACACCGAGCGCGAGCCAGTCGTTCGCGCCACCCTCGGCGAACGCCATGCCGAGCATGATCAGGCCCAGCGTGTACGTGCGCGGCTCCCTCCACGCCGACAGCGCGACGGCCAGACGCTCGCGCCACCCTTCCTTCTGCTCGGTCGGCTGCGCGGCATCCATCGCCGCCTCCCGGACGGGGATGTTTGCCACGCAGATCACGCCGATGACCACGATGATCGCGGCCATGATCGGCAGATGGATGCCAGGGACCAGGCCCATCGCGATCGCGACCGTCCCCAGTCCCGCGCCGATCACCGTGCCGAAGCTGAAGAATGCGTGGAACAGCGGCAGGATCGTCTTGCCGATCTGCTTCTCGATGGTGGCGGCCTCGACGTTCATCACCACGTCCAGGCATCCGTTGCCGAAGCCCCACAGCACGAGCCCCACCATCACGACCGGCCACGAGACCAGCACGTCGGTGCCCACGCCGATGACCGCGACCCCGGTGGCGAAGATCAGTGTCATTGCCAGCATCGCGCGACGTGCCCCCCAGCGCGCCAGGATCACCGCGCTCACCGACAGGCCGAGGATCGACGCGACCCCGCCGACGAACAGCATGAGGCCGATGTCGGTGCGGCTGATGCCGAGCGTGTCGCGGATCGCGGGGACGCGGGCCGACCACGTGGCAATGCTCAGGCCGCTGGCCAGGAAGATCGCGAAGACGGCGTTGCGCCAGCGCACGAGCTGCGAGCGGGTGAGCAGGGGATCCATGGTCCCAGTGTATCGAATCGATTCGAGCCTGCACGCGCGAGCCGGGTACCATCGATCACGTGAGCGCGCGCAGAGCCACCATCGCCGATGTCGCCCGTACCGCGGGCGTAGCGGCATCGACGGCATCCGTGGTCTTCAGTGGCAAGACGCCGGTCTCGGATGCCACGCGCTGGCGTGTGCTGGAGGCGGCGGCCGAGCTCGGTTACACCGGCCCTGACCCTCGCGCGGCCTCGCTGCGCCGCGGACGCAGCGGCATCGTGGGCATCGTCTTCCAGGGTGCGCTGCGCACCGTGTTCCTTGACCCGGTGATCCGCATCATGATGGACGGGATCGCTGACGGCGTCGCCGACCTCGGTGCGGGCCTGCTGCTGCTGCGCGACGATGACGACCGCGAGCCCACGCTGATCTCGGCGCCGTTGGACGCCGCCGTGCTCGTCGGCTGCAACGCGGGCCTGGCGGAGTCGCTGGCGACGCTGCGGGCCCGCGGCGTCCCGGTGGTCGTGATCGAGGGAGACGCCGGGCCCGAGGTGCCCCAGATCGGCCTGGACAACCGCGAGGCCCAGCGCGAGATGGCGCAGCACGTGCGCACCCTCGGGCACGAGCGCGTGGTGTCAGTGACGCTGGCCTGCGATGCGTCCCGGCGCCGGGGCTGGATTCCCGCCGACCAGACCTTCACCGTCGACGTTACCCGCGACCGGCTGGCCGGTTTCCACGACGTGTTCCCGGATGCCGCGGCGCTGGCGGCCGCGGGCAGCTCGATCGACGAGGGGCTGATCGCCGGCCGAGTGCTGTTCGCCGATCCGGCGACGCGTCCGACGGCGGTCGTGGCGCAGAGCGACATGCTGGCCGCCGGCGTGATCCGCGCGGCCGAGGAGGCGGGGCTGCGCGTTCCCGCGGATGTGACCGTCACCGGGTTCGACGGCGTCAACGTCGATGGGTTGGCGCCGTACCAGCTGACCACCATGGCGCAGCCGGCGGCCGACAAGGGACGCGCCGCGGGACAGGCGGTCACCGCCATGCTGCAGGGGCAGGATGCGGCATCCTTCCGCTTCACGTGCACGTTCCGGCCCGGCAACACGGCCGCGCCGCCGTCCTGACGCACGCGCAGCCCTCGTCCCCGGCCGCGTTGTTCGCCAAATTCACATGAATTTGGCGAATGCACATCAAACCGCCGGAAATTTGATGTGCACTCGGCCAATTCATGTGAATTTGGCGCACTAGCGGCGCGGCCTACGCGCCCGCGAGCCGCAGCACGCCGTCGACCCGGCGCGGGAGGTCGGCCGGTCCGTCGCGCAGCTCGGCCGGCAGTACCCCGGCCGGCGCGTCCTGCCAGGCGAGCGGGCGCAGGAACCGGCGGATGGCGGTGACCCCGACCGAGGTGTGCAGCGTGTTCGTGGCCGGCCACGGCCCGCCGTGGTGCATGGCCCACGACACGCGCACGCCGGTCGGATAGCCGTTGTACACGATGCGTCCGGCGAGGTCGGTCACCGCCGCGGTGAGGGCGCGCCGGTGCTCGGTCTCGCCGGGCTCGGAGTGGATGGTCGCGGTGAGCGAGTGCGGCACCGCGCGCAGCGCCGCACCGACCTCGTCGATCGAGCCGTAGCGGACGATGACGATTAGCGGGCCGAAGGCCTCTTCGGCGACGGCGGCGGTGGCGTCGGCGGCGTCGATCGTGAGCACCGCGGGCGTCAGGGAGAAGCCCTCGCCACCGGCGCGCGGCGCGACGAGGCTGCGCGCGCGGCCGTCGGAGACCAGACGCGAGCGGATCTGCTCGAACGCGCCGTGGATGCGGCCGTTGAGCACGGTCTGCGCGTCGGCGGCCCGGGCACGGGCGACGACGCCCTCGACCAGGGCGTCGCCGGCCGGACCGCGCGGGATGAACGCGATCCCCGGCTTCGTGCATAGCTGCCCGGCCGATCCGGTCACCGACGCGAACAGTCCCTCGGCGATCTCGCCCGAGCGGGCGGCTGCCGCCCCGTCGGTGATCACGAGCGGGTTGACGCTGGACAGCTCGCCGTAGAACGGGATGGGCGTCTCTCGGCCGGCGATGATCTGTTCCAGGATGCGTCCGGTCGACAGCGATCCGGTAAAGCCGACGGCGGCGATGGCCGGGTCGGCGACCAGGGCGGCACCGGCGGCCTGCCCGTACACGATCCCGAGCGTGCCGTGCGGTGCGCCGTGCGCGTCGGCGGCCGCCGCCAACACGGTGAAGGCGCGCTGCGAGGTCAGCGGATGCGAGCTGTGCGCCTTGAGCACGACCGGGTTGCCGGCCGCCAGCGCCGAGGCGGTGTCGCCGCCGGGCACCGAGAACGCGAACGGGAAGTTGCTGGAGCCGAACACGGCGACCGGGCCGATGGGAACGAGCATGCGGCGCACGTCCGGGCCGGGGCCCAGGGGGGTGGGGCCGGCATGATCGATGATCGCCTCCAGGTAGCCGCCCTCGGCGACCGCATCCGCGAACAGCCGGAACTGGAACGCGCTGCGTGCCAGCTCGCCGTCCAGGCGTGCGGCGGTCAGCCCCGTCTCGGCCGCCGCCGTGTCCACGAGTGCCTCGCGGTCGGCTTCGAGGGCGTCCGCCAGCGCGCGCAGCAGGCCCGCCCGCCAGGTGCGCGGCCGCTCCCGCAGCTCGCAGAACGCGGATGCGGCGCGTGCGGCGGTCGCCGCGACGGACGCGTCGGACGTGACGGCGATGGCGGTGGCCCGCCGGGCGCCGCTGCGCGGGTCGGTCGTGGTCAGCAGCCTCGCCTCGGTGGCGGCGGCCGGCGTGTGCGGCGCGGTCACGCGCTCCCCTCCTCGTGCGCGGGGACCGCGAGCAGCCCGCGGGCGGCGAGATTGGCCATGAGCGCACCGATGCCGAACTCCCACGGCGGCAGCTGCTCGCTGTGTTGCACGCGGTTGATCAGCGTGCCCAGGCGCGGCGAGGAGATGTGCACGACGTCGCCGACGTGATGCGTGAACCCGTGGCCGGGCTCGTCGCGGTCGTCGACGGGCGCGAACATCGTCCCCAGGTACAGCACGAAGCCGTCCGGGTACGCGTGGTGCGCACCGTGCGCCTGACGCACGAGGTCTGCCGGGTCACGGCTGATCTGCGACATCTGCGACGAGGCCTGCAGAGTGAAGCCGTCGTCGCCGGTCACGCGCAGCCCGACCGTCTCGGCGCGCACGTCGTCCAGGTCGAAGCCGTCGTCGAAGAGCCGGATGAACGGTCCGACCGCGGCCGACGCGTTGTTGTCCTTGGCCCGCCCGAGCAGCAGCGCGGAGCGCCCTTCGATGTCGCGCAGGTTCACGTCGTTGCCCAGCGTCGCGCCGACCACGGTGCCGGTCGAGGCCACCACCAGCACGACCTCCGGCTCGGGGTTGCTCCACCGAGATTCCGCCAGGACGCCCACATCCGCGCCCGCTCCCACGGTGGCAAGAACCGGCGCCTTCGAGAAGATCTCCGCATCGGGACCGATCCCGACTTCGAGGTACTGGCTCCACAGGCCGGCCTCGACGAGCACCTCCTTGACCCGCAGCGCCTGCGCCGAGCCCGGCACGAGACCCTGCAGATCGCCGCCGAGCGCCTGCAGGATCGTGTCGCGGATGCCGTCGGCCGAGCCGGCGTCGCCGCGAGCGCGCTCCTCGATGATCCGCTCCAGCATCGAGACCGGAAAGGTGACGCCCGAGGCCTTCACGACCTGCAGGTCGATGGGCGAGAGCAGCCATGGTCGGCGCACGTCGCGGGTGTCCGGCGCGGTGTTCGCCCACACCTCGTCGAGCAGCCCGACCACGGGCCCCGACGCGGCACGCACGGATGCCGCGGGCGCGGCGTCCTCGGTGAGCTCACGCATCGTGGCGAACGTCGCCGACAGGTCGATGAGCGCATCGTCGCGCAGCGTCACGACGGCGGGACCGGCCGGCAGCTGCACCCGGCCCACCAGCAGGGCCCGCTCTGCATCGGCGGGAAGGATGTCGGCGGCGCCGACCCGGTTCTCGTCCATCGGTCTCCTTCTTCTCGGTATTCTTCTCCGTCTGGGCGCGTCGTCGTGACGATCAGCGGCCGTGGAAGACGCCCGGCCGGCGCGCGGCGAACGCGGCGCGCCCCTCGGCGGCGTCCTCGGTGGCAAACGTGATGCCCTGCAGCTCTCGTTCGTAGGCGATGGCCTGGTCCAGCGGCAGATTGTATGCGGCTCGCAGATTCGCCTTCGCCGTCTGGGCTGCGATGGGCGGGCGCGACGCGATGGTCTCGGCGAGCTCGTGCGCACGGGGCAGCAGCTCGTCGCCGGGGACGACCTCGGTGACCAGGCCCCAGGCCAGCGCCCGCGACGCATCGATCGGCTGGCCGGTCATCAGCATCCAGCTCGCGTTGCTGGCGCCGATGGAGGTGGCAAGCAACGCCGACATGCCGCCGCCGCCGACCCAGCCCAGGGTGATCTCGGGTGCGGCAAAGCGCGCGACATCGGCCGCCAGGCGGATGTCGCAGGTGAGCGCGGCCTCGAGCCCGCCGCCGAACGCGTATCCGTTCACGGCAGCGATGACGGGCTTTCGCAGAGCACGCAGCGCGTCGCAGTAGTCGCGGCGATTGCGGAACTCCCAGGGCGTCGCGTACTGGTCGAGGGTGGCGATGTCGCTGCCGGCGCTGAACGCGCGCCCGGTGCCCGTGTAGACCACGGCGCGGATGCCGGGATCGTCGTTGATCGCCTGCACGATGCGCACCAGCGTGTCGCTCATCTCCTGGGTGACGGCGTTGAGCTTGGCGGGCCGGTTCAGTCGCACGGTGGCGACGTGCCCACGGGTGTCGACGGCGACCAGCTCGCTGTCGGATGCGAGCGTCATGAGGGCTCCTCTCCCGCCGACCGCGCGGCGGCGTAGTGCTGTTCGAGCTCGTCCAGCCCGTCATCGGCGGGCTGGACGCCGGCCACGACGGCACGGACGATCGCGGCCGCCCGAGACTGGAAGGGAACGTACCCGGCGAACCGCGGACGCACCCATGATGCCTCGATGGTCGGCAGCGTCGCCGAGTAGAAGCCGCAGGATGCGGCATCCAGAACCGGATCGGCCCACGCCGCGCCGGCGGCGGGCTGCCCGTCGTGCGCGGGGAGGAAGGAGCGCTGCGCGTCGTCGGACAGGAGCGCGCCCACGTGCGCGAGCAGCGCTGTCGACGGGATGCTGCGGCGGGTGAACGCGATTCCGGTGCCGCCGATCACCGAGCCGATGCCGGCGCTGCCTGCCGGCGCCGCGCCGAACGCGACGGCGGGCGTGCTGTAGTTCACATAGCCGTAGATCAGGGGGATGTAGTCGATGTCGCCGACATCGACGAGGCGATCCAGCAGCCCGATCGGGTTCAGCTGCGCGGTGCCGGCCGGGGCGCGCCGCGCCAGCTCCGTCAGCACGTGCAGCGCCCGTCGCGCGATCTTGCGGTCGAACAGTGCGCCGTCGCGGCCGGGGTCGTCGCCGAACGAGACCGAGATCGCGCACAGCGAGAGGAACGCGTGCGGGCCGGCCAGGCTGAGCGCCACACGCGCGTCGAGCGCCCGCACATCGTCCCAGGTCTGCGGTGCGTCGGGCACGCGCTCGCGTCGCCGCACCGAGACCTGTGTCGCGGCGTCCAGCGGCAGCGCCCAGGTGCGGCCGGCCGCACGGTATGACGCGGCGCTCGGCCCGACTGCGGCATCCTCCCAGGTGCGCACGAGCGCCGCATCGAACAGCTCGTCGAGCGGTCGGATGCTGCCGGTGGCGCGCGCGTCGCCCAGGTGCGGGTGATCGAGCACGAGCAGGTCGTACCGGCGGGCGAGCTCTGCCACAGGGGCGGACTCGAATCCCTCCAGCGACTGCACCTCCCAGCGCAGGGTGTCACCGGCGCCGAGGTCTCCTGCGGCCGCCCGCAGCGCCGTGCGCCCGCGAGGATGGTCCCAGGTCAGGCCGACGTAGTCCGTCACGCCGGCACCGGAACCGAGGTCTGTGCGACGACACCGGATGCCAGCAGCTCGTGCACGCGCTCGTCGTCGATGCCCAGCTCGGCGAGGATCTCGCCGGTGTGCTGGCCGACCAGCGGGGCTCCCCGCTGGACGCGCGGGGGCGTCTTGGCGAACCGGTACGGGAACCCCGGCGTCTTCACGTGCCCCTCGGTGGGGTGGTCGTACTCGATGAACGTGCGGTTGTGGATGATCTGCGGGTCGTTCACGAGATCGTCGTATCCGTATACCGGCCCCACCCACATGCCGGCGGCCAGCAGCACATCCAGCCAGTGCGCGGTGGTCGCCGTGCGCAGGTGGCGGGCCACGGTGGCGTACAGCTCGTCGCGATGCGTCCAGCCGTGCTCCTCCGGGTCCATCCCGGCGAACGACGGTTCATCGAGCACCTCGCCCAGTGCGTTCAGGTCGGCGAAGCCGAGGGCGAGGTAGCCGTCGGCGGTGGCGAACACGCCGTAGGGGGCGCGGATGTACACGTGTGCGTTCGGCTCGGCACCGCGCTGCTGCGGGACGCCGCCGACCGTATACACGCTCAGCTCCTGCATCTGCAAAGCGGTGAGGGCGTCGAGCATGTTGACCGTCACCAGCTGGCCCTCGCCGGTGCGCTCGCGGTGCAGCAGTGCGGCCAGCACTCCTTCGAACGCCGTCGACGCGGTGACGGCGTCGGCCAGATACAGGCCCGCCGGAGACGGCGGCTCGCCGGCTCGTCCGGCAGAGAGCATGGCACCGCTCATGGCCTGCAGCAGCAGGTCTTGACCCGGCCGGTCGCGGTAGGGGCCGTCTTCGCCGTACCCCGACATCGACACGTACACCAGGCCGGGGTTCAGCGCCGCCAGCGTCGGGTAGTCCAGGCCCAGCCGTGCGGCCACCCCGGGCCGGTAGTTCTGCAGGAACACGTCGGCTTTGGCGATCAGCTCATGCACGATGCGGCGGCCGTCGTCAGACTTCAGGTCCACGGCCAGCGAGCGCTTGTTGCGGTTCAGCGACAGGAACGACACGTTGATGGCATTGCCGCGGGCACCGCCGGCGGCGGCGAAGCGCTGCCACTCGCCGCCGGTGGGCTCGACCTTGATCACATCGGCGCCCAGGTCGCCGAGTCGTTGGGCGGCGAACGGGCCGGCCATCGCGATCGAGCAGTCCACGACGCGGTAGCCGTCGAGGATTCCGGGGGTGGGCGAATCGGGCATCAGGACCTCTGCAGGGACGCGGTCAGTGGACGGGGGTCTCGGCGCCGCCGGCGGCCGATGAGCGCAGTAGCGCGTCGACGAGCTCGACGGAGCGGGCAGCGATGGTGACGTCGGAGTTGTTCTCGTCGCTCTCGCCGGTGATCAGCTCGATGAAGCGGGTCGGCGGCACCAGGCATTCGTACTCGCCTTCGTCGGGCGCGATGGACACCTGCTCGCGGCGCCCGTCGTAGCGACTGAGCGTGACGCGCTCCCGTTCCACGTCGAGCATCAGCACGCCCTCGGTGCCGAACAGACGGATGTCCACCTGGTACTTGTCGCCGTCGGCGAGGGTGGCCGCGCCGGACAGCGACCCCAGGGCGCCGTTGTCGAATCGGATCACGCCGGCGTCGAACAGGTCGACCGGCGCGCCGGCGGTGATCACGCGGCCCCCCACCGAGCGCGCCCGCAGACCGGTGAGCCAGAACAGCAGCGCCGACGAGTGCGTGAGCTGGCCGTGCGCGTAGCCGCCGCCGTGCGCGGGGCTCGACCAGGTGGTCGGGTCTGGCGCGGTGTCGGAGCTCCAGCGCTCGAGCATGTGCGTGGGATCGGTGCCGAACAGGCCGCGCGTGGGCGAGGCCATGTGGCACAGGGCGTACTGGATCTCACCGATCGCCCCCGAGGCGATCATCCGCTTGGCCGCCACCGTGAACGGCTTGTAGTTCCAGCCGTACGGCACGAGGAACACCGTGCCGGCCTGCTGCACGCGGGCGGCGAGGTCCCACGCGTCGGCGGCGTGCAGCGTCATCGGCTTCTCGCACAGCACGTGCAGTCCGCGCGCGAGGGCTGCCGCCGCGATCGGATGGTGCAGGTCGTGGGGTGTGGCGATGACCACCGCGTCGAGTCCGGCATCCAGCAGCTCGTCACTGGACGAGGTCGCAAAGCCGAAGCCGAACGTCTCGCGCACGGCCTCGAGCCCCTCGCCGCGCCCGCAGACGCCGACCAGCTCCACGTCGGAGCGTGCCGCGAACAGCGGGAAGTGATTGCTCGTGGCCCACCAGCCGGCACCGATCGCGCCCAGCCGGACGGGGCGTCCGGCCCCCGGGGTCACTGCGCCCACCGCCAGGTGCGGCGCCCGTCGCGCTCGCCCTCGATCACATGGCCCCGCGCCGCGAG
>CALKHM010000172.1 GCA_937988695.1 uncultured Microbacterium sp.
GCGCGGGTCAGACGCGCTTCGTGTCGCGGCGGAACAGCAGCACCGTGCCGGCCGCGAACAGCGCCAGCCACAACAGCACGTTCAGCAGCGCCCCCGCATCGAACCCCTCGCCGGTCAGCGGCGCACGACTGAGCTCGCCGATGCCGTACACGGGCGTCCAGGTGGCGATGTCCTGCAGCACCTGCGGCATCATGCTCACCGGGTAGAACAGCCCGCCCACGAAGGCGAGGAACACGATCACGAGGCTCGTCAGCTGCATCGCGTTCTCACCCGGCACCAGGTACCCCACCATCAGACCGAGCGCCGTGAACAGCGCCGCACCCAGCAGCCAGGCCACCAGCGCCGAGACCAGCCACTGCGCTACGCTCATGCGCACCCCGGTGATCGCTCCCGCCAGATACGTCGCAACGATCGCGACGAGGCCGAACAGCATCCCGCCGACGACCTTCGTCGCCACCGCGGCCACCGGGCTCAGCGGGGTCAGCCGCAGCTGACGGCTCCACCCGAGAGAGCGCTCGACGGCGACGGCAGCACCGGATGCCGTCGCCGACATCATCGCGCCGTAGACGGCCATCGACACCATGATGTACGCGGCCACCGACAGTCCGCCGCCGGCGACGGGATGACCCTCGACCAGTGGGGTGTCCCGCAACGGGTAGCCCACCATGAAGTACATCGCGACGGGAAAGACCATGGTGAACACGAGTGTGCGCCAATTGCGGAACCGGCGCTTGAGCTCGATCGCGAGGAAGCGTGTGTTGAAGCCGCCCAGCGGCGGCACCTTGCGTTCCAGACGGAATGCGGTCACCGGCGGTACGGCGGTCATCGGGCGTCTCCTTCGGTCGTGAGCGCAAGGAACACGCTCTCCAGGTTCTGCGAAGAGATCTCCACGTCGCGCGCGGCGGTGGCGGTGAGCAGGTGCCGGGCCAGGGCATCGGAGTCAGTCGTGCCGATCACGACGCGCTCGCCCTGCACCTCGACGTCCTTCACCCCGGCGATCGCGGCCAGGGCGACGGGATCGGCGCCCGGCAGGGTCGCGCGCACCACGCGGCCGGCCACCAGGTTCTTGATCTGTGCGGCCCGGCCATCGGCCACGATCCGCCCCCGGCTCATCAGCACGATGCGGTCGGCGTAGGCGTCGGCCTCCTCCAGGTAGTGGGTGGCGAACAGCACCGTGCGTCCGCGATCGGCGTCGGCGCGGATCGCCTGCCAGAACGAGCGGCGACCCTCGACGTCCATGCCCGTCGTCGGCTCGTCGAGGATCAGCAGCCCCGGGTCGGACAGCAGCGCCATCGCGAACCGCAGCCGCTGCTGCTGCCCGCCGGAGCACTTGCCCACCATCCGGCCGCCGATCTCGGCGATCCCTGCCCGCTCGAGCACCTCGTCGACGGGTCGCGTGTCGGCGAACACGCTGGCGGTGAGCTCGACGGTCTCGCGGACGGTGAGGTCCTTGAGCAGCCCGCCGGTCTGCAGCACGGCGGACACATAGCCGCGCGCGATCGCCCCGCGCGGCGTCGTGCCGAACACGGTGATCTCGCCGTCGTCGGGCCGGGACAGGCCGAGGATCATGTCGATGGTCGTGGTCTTACCGGCGCCGTTCGGGCCGAGGAAGGCTACGACCTCGCCGGAGCTCACGCGCAGGTCGACGCCGTCCACCGCGCGCACCGCACCGAAGCTCTTCGTCAGGCCGGTCGCGGCGATGGCCGCCGGGACGAGGTGCGCGGCGGCATCCTGCCGTCGCGCCTTGGTCATTGCTGTCGATTCCATGATGCGATCATGGGATGCCGCGCCCGTCGAGCCCCCACACGCTCGTCATGATGTGACCGTGACATCCGTCACGTGTCTGGTCCGCCAGACGCAAAGTGGCCGGATCGTCATCTTCGGCGCGGCAGGGTGTACATAGAATTCTGGGAACCGGTGTCCGTCCGTGGCGCCACGTTCCCTCGACGACGAGGAAGGTACGAAATGCGAAGGATGCTCGCCCTGCCGGTGGCCATGGTCGCCGCCGCGCTGCTGCTCACAGGATGCGTGAACAACGAGGCCACCGAGAACCCACAGAGCAGCGGAGGCGGGAATGCGAGCGCCAGCGCGGGCTCGAGCGATGCCATCAACGTCACGAAGGACGACGCATTGGCCGCGACTCTTCCCGACGCCATCAAGAACGCCGGAGTGATCAAGATCGGCACCGACCCGACGTACGCGCCCAACGAGTACAAGGACGACGCCGGCAACCCGATCGGGTGGGACATCGACCTGGCCAACGCGATCGCCGCGAAGCTCGGCGTGAAGGCACAGTACACGACGGCGAAGTTCGACAACATCATCCCGTCGATCGTCGGCGGCAAGTACGACATGGGCGTCTCGTCGTTCACCGACACCGCCGAGCGCGAGAAGCAGGTCGACTTCGTCAACTACTACAACGCGGGCATCCTCTGGGCATCGGCGAAGGGCAAGACCGTCGACCCCAACAACGCCTGCGGGCTGAAGGTCGCGGTCGAGGCCGGCACCACCGAGGACCTCGAAGACGTGCCGGCGAAGTCGAAGGCGTGCACGGATGCCGGCAAGGCCAAGATCGACAAGTTCCAGTTCGACGGGCAGGATCAGGCCACCAACGCCCTGGTGCTCGGCCAGGTCGACGCGATGAGCGCGGACTCGCCGATCATCGAGTACGCCGTGCACCAGCAGTCCGACAAGATCCAGATCGCCGGTGAGACGTTCGACGTCGCCCCGTACGGGTTCGCCACGGCCAAGGGCAGCGCGCTTACCGACGTCATCAAGAACACCGTGCAGGCGCTCATCGATGACGGCACCTACCTGAAGGTCCTGAAGAAGTGGGGCGTCGAAGACGGCGCCGTCACGACCGCCTCGGTCAACGAGGCCTCGAAGTAGCCATGGCCGACGCGCAGAGCACCGGCGGCGGCAGGACTCCGCCGCCGGTGGACACCTCGGCGATCCCGATCGAACGGGCCGACGTCATCAAGGCCGTGCGGCTGCGGCATCCGTGGCGGAACACGTTCGCGGTCGTGCTGATCCTGCTGGTGCTGCTGTTCATCCTGGATGCTGCGCAGCGGCAGGCGTTCCAGTGGGACATCGTCGGCAAGTACCTCTTCGACACCCGGGTGACCCAGGCGGCGTTCATCACGCTGGCCCTGACCGTGCTCTCGATGCTGTTCGGCATCATCCTCGGCCTGATCCTGGCTGTGATGCGCCTGTCGCCGAACCCGGTGCTGAAGTGGATCGCCTGGGCGTTCCTGTGGGTGTTCCGCGGCACCCCGGTGTACGTGCAGCTGGTGTTCTGGGGCCTGGTCACCCTCATCTACAAGACCCTCATCATCGGCATCCCGTTCGTGCACACCTGGGCGGTGATCGACATCAGCTGGGCGCCACCGCTGTTCCTGCTGGCCGTTATCGGGCTGTCGCTGAACGAGTCGGCGTACATGGCCGAGATCGTGCGCGCGGGCCTGCTGTCGGTCGACCCGGGCCAGGAGGAGGCCTGTACGGCGCTCGGGATGTCGTGGGGGCAGACGATGCGTCGGGTGGTGATCCCGCAGGCGATGCGCGTGATCATCCCGCCCACCGGTAACGAGGTCATCTCGATGCTGAAGACCACGTCGCTGGTGGTGGCGATCCCGTACACGATGGACCTGTTCGGGCGCACCCGCGACATCTCCGCGACGATCTTCGCGCCCATCCCGCTGCTGATCGTCGCGTCGATCTGGTACCTGTTCTTCACGTCGGTGCTCATGGTCGGCCAGTACTTCGTCGAGAAGCGGTTCGCGCGCGGTTCGGACCGGTCGCGCCCGGTGCTCGGTCCGACCGTCGTGGGCTCCGGCGGCGAGGGTGTCGCCGGTGTCGGCATCGATGTGGGAGGCAAGGGATGACCGAGCAGACACCGATGGTCGAGGCCGTCATGGTCTCGAAGAGCTTCGGCAGCAACGAGGTGCTCAAGTCCATCTCCCTGCGGGTGGATCGTGGCCAGGTGATGTGCGTGATCGGGCCGTCGGGCTCGGGCAAGTCGACGTTCCTGCGCTGCATCAACCATCTCGAGCGCATCGACGCCGGGCGGCTGTACGTCGACGGCGAGCTGATGGGCTACCGGCAGCGGGGCGACAGGCTCTACGAGCTCAAGCCGAGCGAGGCCTCGCGGCAGCGACGCGACATCGGCATGGTGTTCCAGCACTTCAACCTGTTCGGTCACATGACGGCCCTGGAGAACGTGATGGAGGCGCCGATCCGCGTCAAGGGCGCGTCGCGCAAGGATGCCGAGGCCCGGGGCCGCGATCTGCTGGCGCGCGTGGGCCTGGCTGCCCAGTCGGGCCACTACCCGGCGCAGCTGTCCGGTGGCCAGCAGCAGCGGGTCGCCATCGCCCGCGCGTTGGCGATGGATCCGAAGCTCATGCTGTTCGACGAGCCGACCAGCGCGCTGGACCCCGAGCTGGTCGGCGAGGTGCTCGATGTCATGCGCGAGCTCGCGCAGACCGGCATGACCATGGTCGTGGTCACCCACGAGATGGGCTTCGCCCGCGAGGTGGGCGATGCACTGGTCTTCATGGACGGCGGCGTGGTCGTCGAGGCCGGCGACCCGCACGAGGTGCTCGGCAATCCGCAGCACCAGCGCACGAAGGCCTTCCTGTCGAAGGTGCTCTGACCTCGGCGGACGTCTGAACGCACGCGAGAGGCGGCCGGGCCCGAGGACCCGGCCGCCCTTGCGGTGGATGCGGCTATCTCCGGTCGCCGCCCTGCCCGTGGCCGGGCGTGCCGTGGCCGGGCGCGCCGTGGCCGGGCGTGCCGTGGCCGGGCGTGCCGTGACCGGAGGCGTCGGTGCGCAGGCCGAGCGTGCGCACGATCGTGCCGAACGTGTCGGTCTGGTCGGTCAGGCCCACCACGTTGGCCGCTCCCGGTCCGTAGCCCGCGATGCGCACCTGCGCACCGGTGTGCTGCTGCGATCCGCCGGCCGCGCTCGTGCCGTACGAGACCTTCATCACGGTGCCGTCGGCGGTGACCAGGCCCGTCGACAGCGCGGTCGGAGGCGTGGAGTCCACGATCTGGCTGGTGTGCGCGTGGTCGGCGGTCACCAGCACGAGGGTGTTCCCGTCCTTCTTCGCGAAGGCGAGGGCTGCCTGCACGGCCTCGTCGAGGTCGATCGTCTCGCCGATCTGGCCGCACGCGTCGGCGGAGTGGTCGCGCTTGTCGATCGATGCGCCCTCGACCTGCAGGAAGAAGCCCTTGTCGTTCTTCTTCGAGCTGCGCAGCAGGTCGATCGCCTTCGTGGTCAACGACGCCAGCGACAGCTTCGTCGAGAGCCGGCCGGGGTTGGCCGTGCAGGTGATCGGCGTGTTCGCGCCGCCCACCGTCGCTGTCGTGGCGGCGTATCGCGTCGGGAAGTTGCCCGGGGCGAACAGGCCGAGCAGCGGCGTGGTCTGGTCGGCCTTGGCGACGCCGGCCAGGCCTGCGGCATCCGTGACGATCCGGTAGCCACGTGCGGTCGCCTGTTGCAGCAGCGTCGAGCCCTTCCAGGCGCCCGCTTTCGCGGTCTGCTGGAAGCTTGCCAGCCCGCCGCCGAGCACGACGTCGGCCCGGGTGTCCAGCAGCTGCTCGGAGATCGAGCCGCGGCCGCCGCTGGCGAGCGCGTCGGCGCCGCAGGCAGCACTGTCGGGGCCGTAGCAGCCGCGGTCGCCGACGTGCGCGACCTGAACGGCGGGCGTCGCATCCTGGATCTCGGCCGTCGAGACGTCACCGGTACGCAGGCCGTTCGCCTTCGCGATCTCCAGCAGCGTCGGCAGCGGGTTGCCGTCGATGTCGACCGAGATCGCCCCGTCGTACGACTTCGTGCCGGTCGCCCAGCCGGTGCCGCTGGCGGCGGAGTCGGTGACGTAGTCGGGCTTGCCCTTGTTCACGCCGTCCTTGTACACCGAGTACGTCGTGTACGAGCCGGTCAGCGGCAGGGCGTCGATGCCGGGGATGCGCCCGGCTGCGCCGTACTGGTAGTTGCGGGCGACGGTGATCTCGCTGTCGCCCATGCCGTCGCCGATCAGCAGGATCACGTTCTTCGCCTTGCCGCCCTTGATGGCCTGGCGGACCGCGCCTGCCTGATCGCCGGAGAGGCGATGCGAGTCCGCCACGAACGCGCTCTGGCCGACGGCGGCCCCGGCAGCAAGCAGCGTGCCGGTGGCGATGGCTGTCGCGGCCGCGATCGCCACGGCGCGGCGTGTGCCGCGCTTCGCGAGGAAGGAGGTCATGGTTCTCCCTGTCGAGATGGGTGGATGCCGGGGTTCCGGCTCCTTCAGACGACCGTCGCCGGACGACCAGCCGGCGACCACGACGTGAATCCCGGACGAACGTCCCGCGACGTTTGGGGGTGACATCTCTGCTGATGAATAGTGCAGGTCGCCCAGCCACCGGCACCTGCTCGTTGCATTCTGATCACGAACGCACGTCGCGATTGCCAGATCGACGTATCCACGGGAATGATGGTGCACATGCGGCCGCGCCACCCTGCGCGGCCGATTCCTTCACAGCAGAGGTAGAACATGTCACTGCAGGCATCCACACGCGGGCGCGTTCTGTTCGCGCTCGGCGCTCTCTCGGTCTCGGCCATCGTCTTGGCGGGCTGCGCGAGCGGCGGCAACAGCAAGACCGGCGGAAACAACGGCAACAGCGCCGCCTCCGCCCTCCTGGTCGGCACGACCGACAAGATCACGTCGATCGACCCGGCCGGCTCATACGACAACGGGTCGTTCGCGGTGATGAACCAGATCTACCCGTTCCTGCTGAACAGCAAGTACGGCACCGCCGACGTCACTCCCGACATCGCGACCTCGGCAGAGTTCACGTCGCCGAAGGACTTCACCGTCAAGCTCAAGCCGGGACTGAAATTCGCCAACGGCGATGACCTGACCTCGTCGGACGTCAAGTTCTCGTTCGAGCGCGTGCTGAAGATCAACGACCCGAACGGTCCTGCGACGCTGCTGGGCACGTTGGACAGCATCGACACGCCGGATGCCACCACCGTCGTGTTCCACCTGAAGAACCCGAACGACCAGACATGGCCGCAGATCCTGTCCAGCCCTGCCGCGCCGATCGTCGACGAGCAGGTCTTCTCGCCCGACAAGGTCACGCCCGACGCCGACATCGTCAAGGCCAAGCCCTTCGCCGGCCAGTACGTGATCGACTCGTACAAGGTCAACGAGCTCATCGACTACCAGCCCAACAAGGACTACCAGGGTGAGCTGGGCGCTGCGGCGAACTCGCGCGTGACGGTCAAGTACTACGCGGATGCCTCGAACTTGAAGCTCGCGATCGCCAACGGCGACATCGATGTGGCGTTCCGGAGCCTCTCGCCGACCGATATCGCCGACCTGTCGAAGAACAACAAGGTACAGGTCGTGGAGGGTCCCGGCGGTGAGATCCGCTACATCGTGTTCAACTTCAACACGCAGCCGTTCGGCGCCACCACGCCCGACGCCGACCCGGCGAAGGCCCTCGCGGTGCGCCAGGCGATCGCGGATGTCGTCGACCGCGCCGAGATCGCGACGCAGGTCTACAAGGACACCTACACCCCGCTGTACTCCTACGTGCCGCAGGGCCTGACCGGTGCCACCGAGGTGCTCAAGGACCTCTACGGCAACGGCAAGGGCGGCCCCGACGTCGACAAGGCGAAGGCGACCCTCGCGGCCG
>CALKHM010000173.1 GCA_937988695.1 uncultured Microbacterium sp.
GGTGGCACTGTCCGGCGGCGCCGACTCGCTCGCCCTGGCCGCAGCGACGGCGTTCGAGGCGCCCAAGCGCGGCATGACCCTGGTCAGCGCGACCATCGATCACGGCCTGCAGCCCGGCTCGGCCGAGGTGGCCGAGGCCGCCGCGCGGCAGGCCGAGGAGCTGGGCATGGATGCGCGAGTGCAGCGTGTCGCCGTCAGTGACGCCGGCGGGCCCGAGGCGGCGGCCCGCGCGGCCCGCTACGCGGCCCTGTCTGCCATCGCCCATGACGTCGATGCAGCCGCCGTGCTGGTCGCGCACACCCTCGACGATCAGGCCGAGACCGTGCTGCTGGGCCTGGCCCGCGGCTCGGGAGCCACCAGCCTGCAGGGCATGGCCGCAGCATCCGACCTCGACGGCGTGCCGCTGCTGCGCCCGTTCCTCGCGTTGACCCGCACGACCACGCGTGCAGCATGCACCGCGCAAGGGCTCGATCCGTGGGACGACCCGCAGAATGCCGACCTCTCCTATACGCGCGTGCGCGTGCGAGAGCGGGTGCTGCCGGTGCTGGAGGCCGAGCTCGGCCCGGGCATCGCCGAGGCTCTCGCGCGAACGGCCGAACAGGCCAGAGAGGATGCCACGGCGTTCGCCGCGATGGTCGACGAGACGATCGAGGACATCGTCGAGCACGCCGAGGCCGGCATCTCCGTGTCGGTGCCCGCGCTGGCGGCGAATCCCGCCGCGCTGCGCCACCGGATCATCAGACACGTCGTGGCGGCGGAGTTCGGTGAGAGCCTGAGCCGAGCGCAGACCCTCGAGGTCGCCCGGCTGGTCACCGACTGGTCGGGTCAGGGGCCTATCGACCTACCAGGATGTGCGGCTGCCCGGGTCGGCAGCCGGATCGTGTTCACGGCGGCGGGGCGGTAGGCGCGGGGCCGGTGGGGTCGACGGCGGGGTGTCGGCTCGGAGATGTCGTTTCGACTCGCAGCGCTCGCTCAACGACCGGGAGGGCGGCGGGCAGCCGCACAGCGAGCGGGGCGGTCACCCGTAGACTCGACGTATGCGTGCGACGGACATCTCCGACCAGATCACGACGATCCTCGTCACCGAGGAGCAGATCCAGGAGAAGCTCCGCGAGATCGCCGCCCAGGTCGCGACCGACTATGCGGGCAAGGACCTGCTGCTGGTCGGTGTGCTCAAGGGTGCCGTGATGGTGATGGCCGACTTCGCCCGGGCGCTGCCGTACGTGGTGCCGATGGACTGGATGGCGGTGTCGTCGTACGGCAGCGGCACGCGCTCCAGCGGCGTCGTGCAGATCCGCAAAGACCTCGATACCGACATCCACGACAGGCACGTGCTGATCGTCGAGGACATCATCGACTCGGGCCTTACCCTGAGCTGGCTCCTGGAGAACTTCGCATCGCGCGGCGCGGCGTCGGTCGAGGTGTTCGCGCTGCTGCGCAAGCCGGATGCTGCGAAGGTGCAGGTGGACTGCCGGTACGTGGGCTTCGACATCCCGAACGAGTTCGTCATCGGGTACGGACTGGACTTCGATGAGCGGTACCGCAACGTGCGCGACGTCGCGGTGCTGGCGCCGCACGTGTACAGCTGAACGGGTTCGGCTCCTGGGCCGATTCACCTTACGCCGTGGGCGAATGCACAGACCCGGGAGGGTGGTGCGCGATACCCTGAAACGACAGTCCACGAGAGCGTGGACCGGCGACGAAAGGGCTCGGGGGCCAGCCCCACCATGGATTTCAAGAAGATCACCCGCAACCCGCTGCTGTATGTGCTGCTGATCGGGGTCCTGTTGATCGTGGGCTTCTCGCTCATCTCCAGCCTGAGCGGTGCGAAGCAGATCACCACGCAGGAGGGCCTGACCCTGCTCAAGGGCGACACGGTCACCAAGGTCGTCAACACCGATGGCGACCAGCGCGTGGACATGCAGCTGTCGACGGCGTACCAGGGCGCGACCGACGTGCAGTTCTACTATGTGCAGGCGCGCGCCGATCAGGTCGTACAGGCCATCGACGCCGCCAACCCGAAGGACGGCTACAACGACTCGGTCCCGCAGCCGAGCTGGTTCGACAGCTTCCTGTCGCTGCTGTTGCCGATGCTCTTGCTCGGCCTGCTGTTCTGGATCCTGCTGGCATCCGCCAACGGCGGCGGCGGCAAGGTCATGCAGTTCGGCAAGTCGAGAGCGAAACTCGTGACCAAGGAGTCACCGACGGTGACGTTCGCCGACGTCGCCGGTGCCGACGAGGCCATCGAGGAGCTGCAGGAGATCAAGGACTTCCTGAAGGACCCGGCCAAGTTCCAGGCCGTGGGCGCCCGCATCCCGAAGGGCGTGCTGCTGTACGGCCCTCCCGGGACCGGCAAGACGCTGCTCGCCCGCGCCGTCGCCGGTGAGGCGGGGGTGCCGTTCTACTCGATCTCCGGCTCCGACTTCGTCGAGATGTTCGTCGGCGTCGGCGCCAGCCGTGTGCGCGACCTGTTCAACCAGGCCAAGGAGAACTCGCCGGCCATCATCTTCATCGACGAGATCGACGCCGTCGGCCGTCACCGCGGCGCGGGTCTAGGCGGCGGGCACGACGAGCGCGAGCAGACGCTGAACCAGATGCTCGTCGAGATGGACGGGTTCGACCCCAAGGTCAACGTCATCGTCATCGCGGCCACCAACCGTCCCGACATCCTCGACCCGGCGCTGCTGCGGCCGGGACGGTTCGACCGCCAGATCGGGGTGGACGCCCCTGATCTGCAGGGGCGTCTGAAGATCTTGCAGGTGCATGGCCGTGGCAAGCCGCTGGCCGACGGCGTCGACCTCGAGGTCGTCGCCCGCAAGACGCCCGGCTTCACCGGTGCAGACCTCGCCAACGTGCTCAACGAGGCCGCTCTGCTGACGGCGCGCTCGAACGCGCAGCTCATCGACAACCGTGCGCTCGACGAGGCGATCGACCGCGTCATCGCCGGTCCGCAGCGGCGCACGCGCGTGATGAAGGACAAGGAGAAGCTCATCACCGCGTACCACGAGGGCGGCCACGCCCTGACCGCGGCGGCGCTGAACCACTCCGACCCCGTCACGAAGATCACGATCCTCCCGCGCGGCAAGGCGCTCGGCTACACCATGGTGATGCCGCTGGAGGACAAGTACTCGATCACCCGCAACGAGCTGCAGGATCAGCTCGCGTGGGCGATGGGCGGCCGCGTCGCCGAGGAGATCGTCTTCCACGACCCGACCAGCGGGGCTGCCAACGACATCGAGAAGGCCACCGACATCGCCCGCAGGATGGTCACCGAGTACGGCATGACCTCGGCGATCGGCCCGGTCAAGCTCGGCCAGTCGTCGGGCGAGGTGTTCATGGGCCGCGACATGGGGCACGGTCGGGACTTCTCCGATTCGATGGCCGAGGTCGTCGACGAGCAGGTGCGCGCACTGCTCGAGCAGGCCCACAACGAGGCGTACGAGGTGCTCAACGCGAACCGCGAGATCCTCGACAAGCTGGCGCTGGCGCTGCTGGAGAAGGAGACCCTCGACCACGTCGAGATCGCCGAGATCTTCACCGACGTCACGAAGCTTCCCGAGCGCCCGCAGTGGCTTTCCAGCGCCGACCGTCCGGTCTCGCCGCTTCCGCCGATCGAGATCCCCCGTCGACCCGACGTCGGCGTGGCCGCGTCTGTGGAGTCCGACGGCAAGGCCGAGAAGTCGCACCGCCGGCACCCCAGCCTTCCGCCCCGCCCCGCGACGGCGTAGGTCCAGCGCAATGGCGGTCGACCGTGAACGCGTGAGCGCGCTCGTGCGGGAGCTTCTCGTCGCGATCGGCGAGGACCCCGCGCGACCGGGTCTGCGAGCGACCCCGCAGCGGGTCGCCGACGCCTACGCCGACTTCTTCGCCGGGGTGGGCCAGGACGCCGCGGCTCCCCTGTCGCGCACGATCTCGGTGTCGCACGGCCCCGCGCCCGACACCGTGCCGTCGGGCGCGGTCATGCTCCGCGACATCCGTTTCCGTTCGATGTGCGAGCACCACCTGCTGCCGTTCGCCGGTCGCGCGCACATCGCGTACCTGCCCGGCGAACAGGTCGTGGGCCTGGGCGCGCTACCGAAGGTCGTCGACGTGCTGGCAGCCCGGCCGCAGGTGCAGGAGCGCCTCGGGGAGCAGATCGCCGACACGATCGCCGGGGCCCTGGACTGTCGCGGCGTGCTGGTCGTGCTCGACGCCGTGCATCAGTGCGTCACGATGCGCGGGGGCAAGCAGCTGGATGCCTCGACCGTGACGATCGCCGCCCGCGGCGAGTTCGCCGAGCCGGTCGCACGTGCTGAGATCGTCGCTCTGATCGGACGGGACGGCGCATGACGATCATCATGGGGGCGGTCAATGTCACGCCCGACTCGTTCAGCGACGGCGGGCGCTATCTGCACGTCGACGCCGCGGTCGCGCACGGCCTGCAGCTGCGCGCCGACGGGGCGGACATCCTCGACATCGGTGGCGAGTCGACCCGGCCGGGGGCCGTGCGCATCGACCCCGCTGAGGAACGCGGGCGAGTGCTGCCGGTGATCCGCGAGCTCGCTGCCGCCGGGGTGACGATCAGCGTCGACACCATGCACGCGTCCACGGCCGCGGCCTCCGTCGAGGCCGGTGCCTCGATCATCAACGACGTCGCCGGAGGGCTCGCCGATCCCGACATGCTGCGGGTGGCCGCAGACCTCGACGTCGACGTCGTCATCAGCCACTGGCGCGGGCACTCCGACGACATGTACGCGCACGCCGTGTACGA
>CALKHM010000174.1 GCA_937988695.1 uncultured Microbacterium sp.
AAGGACGCTCCGCCCGGTCCCGGTACGAAGGACGCTCCGCCCGGTCCCGGTACGATCCGCGGTCATCGCGGTGCCCGTCGCGCTCACTGCGGTATCCGCCGCGGTCGTCGCGTCGAGCGGGCCGACCATCACGGATCGCGCGCGCCTGGTCGCGTCCGGCCTTCTCCTGTGCGCTCCAGCGGCGCTTGGGCGCCGGGGCATCGGCCTCGGGAGCGCGGTATCCGCGGTGCCCGGGGCTGCGACTGCCCGGCGTTCCCGCCGACGATTCTCCCGGGCGATGCTTGACCTTCGCCGCATAGCGCGGATCGAAATTGCGAGACGGCCGGCCGCCTGCCGGCTTCTTGTTCTTGGGCATGGTCCTTCTGGGTTCTCTCACACGAGAACAGCGCCCGAGCGCACGCCCGAGCAACCCGGACGTCCGTCGGCCGGGGCCATTCTGATGATGGTCATGCACGCCGAGCGGCGCCCATCATCGGCCCCTGGACACACAAAAACACACCTTGTCCGAGCCGACTCGACCACACTATCGGCCTCACCTGGGAAGACGCCGGAGCAACGGCGCGCCTCTAAGTGGTGCGTTCACAGCCGCACCCGAATACCATTCAGTATGACGGCGCTTGTCGTCACACGCTGGGGATGAGAGAAAGCTGCATCCGGCGCGACACACGGATCAGGTCTGGGGACTCGAGCGAGTGGTGCGCTTCGAGGGAGACTGATGTCGACGGGGGAACCGATCGCGCGATTCGGACCGCAACTGCTGCGGGTCGAATTGCCCGACCTGCGCCTGACCTGCCCGCAATGGGCAGTGCTGGTGACGAGCCTGCTCGTGCTGGGCACGGCTGCCTCCATGCTGACCACCACCGACACCACGTGGTGGGAATCGCAGTTCAGCGAGCTCGGCACGTTCCGCGACTTCTCCGGGCACACCTTCAACCTCACGATGATCGTGGTCGGGTTCCTCTTCCTCGGGTTCTCCCTGCAGGTGCGCCGCGACATGCATGCCGTGCAGGATCTGCGCGGTGTCAAGCGCTCCGGCAAGCTCAGCATCTTCCTGGCCTGCTCCGGCGCGCACCTGGCCGCGGTCGGCTTCTTCCCCGTCAACGTCGACCAGTTCATGCATGAACGGGCCGCCGACGGCATCATCTTCTCGTTCCTGGCGGTGTTGATCACCGTCGTGATCCGACGTCGGCACTACACCGTGCGGATGATGAAGTTCACGTACGCGCTAGGCGGGACGCTGGTGACCTCGACCGTCGTGTACCTGTTCCACGGCATGAACCTCGCGGCGTTCGAGCTGCTCGCGTTCGGACTCATCTTCACCTGGCTCGGAGTGTTCGCCGTCTACATCAGGCGCGTGCTCGCCCAGACGCGACATGACGCACGGCCGGCCGACCCGCAGGTCGATCAGATCTCGCGACGCGAGCGGCGCGTCTCCACCTGCTGCACAGCAGGCGCCGACGGCAGCGCGTTCTCGGTCTCCGCGGTCCCGGCCTCCTCGACGGCGGGCACCGGATTCGTCGCCACGTTCCCTGCTCCCCGGCGCAGGGCCCTGCGCTCGCGCGCACCCTCGACGAGGTTGTACAGCGTGGGAAGCACCAGCAGCGTGAGCACGGTGGATGACACGAGGCCACCGATCACCACGATCGCCAGCGGCTGGGAGATGAACCCGCCGTGCCCGGTGATGCCCAGCGCCATCGGCGTGAGCGCGAAGATGGTCGCCAGCGCCGTCATGAGGATGGGCCGCAACCGCCTCGAACCGCCGGCCATGACCGCATCATGGGCCGACAAGCCCCTCCCCCGGTACTGGTTGACCAGGTCGACGAGCACGATGGCGTTGGTCACGACGATGCCGATGAGCATCAACACGCCGATGAGGGATGCCACACCCAACGGCACTCCGGTGATCAACTGCAGCAGGATCGCGCCGGTCGCCGCGAACGGCACCGACACCAGCAGCAGCAGCGGCTGCCGCAGCGACTTGAACGTCGCCACCATCACGACGTAGACGATCAGGATCGCGGCCAGCATCGCCAGGCCCAGCTGCGAGAACGCGGTGTTCTGCTGCGAGAGCACGCCGCCGATCGAGGCGTCGGCCGCCTCGGGCAGGTCGACCTTCTTCAGCGCCTCGGCGATCGTGGCGGATGCCGTCGTCAGGTCGTCCGTCGACGGGCTGACCGTCACCGTCGCGGTGCGCACGCCGCGCTGCGTGGAGATCGAGGTGGGTCCGCTGGTCTTCCCGATGGTCGCCACCGAGTCCAGCCGCACCGGCCCGGTCGCCGTGGGCACCTGGAGCTTGTTCAGCGCGTCGATCGAGCCCGGCTCGTCGGCGGCGGCCAGATAGACCGTCACGCTCGTCTCGTCGAGCTCGATCGTGCCGATCTGCTGCGGACGCATCGTCTGCGAGACGAGGTTGCCCACGGCCGCCTCGCTCAGACCGAGCGTGGCCGCCTTGTCCCGGTCGACCGAGACCGA
>CALKHM010000175.1 GCA_937988695.1 uncultured Microbacterium sp.
CCGCCGCGACCAGACCCGGCTGATCCGGACCATGCACAATCAAACACGCATGATCGACCAACGACGCAGAATGAACACTCACCGCAACCCCTCCTCGGAACGTTCCGTACGGGTCAGGCGGATCGCCCGGCCGTGCCTCTTCATGATCGCAGCATGGGCGCGCCCCGGGTGCGGCGATCGTGATCATGCGGGGATCTCGTGGATCGGCCGTCCTCCGAAGAGCAGCTGACCGCACCGCGGCATCCGCTGTCCACAGGTACCTCACGCCCGGTGGTACTCGTGTCAGGATGGGGAGATGGGATCCGTCCCGCCGACGAGAGGACATCCATGACCGTGCCACAGATGACACCTTCAGCGAAGGACACGTCGAACTCGAAGCTTCTGCGCGCCGCCACGTGGGTGGCGATCGGCGCTCTCATCGCCGCGGCGATCGTGTGCGTGATCATGGTCCTGATCGGCTCGGCCAACGGCATCGTGGGCCGGGCATTCCTGACCATCCTGCTGATGGTGGCCTTCGCCGGTGTCGCGCTGCTGGACACCTACCTCGCGCCCCGGCGTCCCACCTGGTTCGCGCTGACCAGCATGGTGGTCTGGGTCTTCACTCTGCTCGTGGGTGCGGTGATGATCTGGCTGCCGTTCCGCGGGTTCAACGAAGACGAGTTCGGGGGCGGACCGGGCAGATTCCTCTCCTTCCTGCTGATCGTGCTGATCCTGCAGCTCGCCGTGTTGCACGTGCGTCTGTTCACGAAGGCGTGGGATCGCCGCCGCACCCTCTTCGCGAACATCGTCGCGTGGGTCACCATCGTGCTGGTCGCACTCCTGGCGGTGATGCTCGTCTTCCCGCTGATGCTCAAGGAGTGGGTGCACTTCCGCGATCTCTACTGGCGTCTCACTGTCGCCGTGGCGATCCTCGCAGCCGTCGGCACCGCGCTCGTTCCGCTCATGAACGCCCTGTTCGCCCCGCACCGGCCGCGCGCCGGCGCACAGCACGGTTGGCCGACGTACGCCGACGGCGTCACCCCGCTGCCGGTCCTGTCAGATGGACAGCCCGATTGGAACGCGTATTACACCGGGTATCCCAGCGCTTCACAGGTGCCTGGGTGGCAAGGGCAGGATGCCGCGCCAGGCGGAGCCCCGACAACCTGGCCCGCCCCCGAGCAGAGGCCGACCATCGCCCCGGAGCAGTCGGGCCAGGGCGCTCCCGCGTACGGCGCCCCGGGCCAGGACGCTCCCGCGTACGGTGCAGGCGCCGCACCGTACGCTCCCGGCCCGGCGGGTGACCCGTACGGCACGTCCGCTGCGCCCGATTGGCCCGCGCCAGCACCTCCCGCGCCGGCCGACGGGTCTGCGCCGGCCACGCCGCAGCAGTGGGCGCCGCCCGTGCCGCCCGCTCCCGGCTACGAGGGCTTCCCGCCTGCGCCACCGCTGCCGGGTCGCGAGCCTGAGCGCTGATCGATCACGCAGCCCATCCCCGATCGGGTGGGCTGCGTCGCGCAGCGGGGATAGCGTGAAGGCATGACCCCGACCGATGAGCTGCTGAGCCTCGCACACGACATCGCGCGGGAGGCCGGGGAGCTTGCCCGCCGTCGTCGCGCGGAGGGCGTGCACATCGCCGCGACGAAATCCGCGCTTGCCGACATCGTGACTGCCGCCGACCGGGAGGTGGAGGCGCTCATCCGTGAGCGGCTCGCCCGCGCGCGTCCCGATGACGGCTTCTTCGGTGAGGAGTCCGGTGCCGAGCAGGGCACATCGGGAATCACCTGGGTCGTCGATCCCATCGACGGCACGGTCAACTATGCGTACGGCATCCCCGCGTACGCGGTCAGCGTCGCTGCGGTCGAAGGGATGCCGGAGCCCACGCGCTGGCGAGCACTTGCCGGTGTCGTGTTCGCCCCCATGCTCGGCGAGCTGTTCCACGCGACCGCCGGGGGAGGGGCGTGGCTCACGCTCGACGATCACCCGCAACGTCTGACCGTCCCCGCGCATGCGCCTGCAGCGGGCGCACTGCTGGCAACCGGGTTCGGCTACGACCCCGCGACGCACGACGGCGACCTCGCGCGGGTGGGACGGGTGATGCCCCTGGCCCGTGATCTGCGCCGCATCGGCTCGGCCAGCCTGGACCTCTGCTATGTCGCTGCGGGGCGCCTGGATGGCTACTTCGAACGCGGTCTGAACCCGTGGGACCATGCAGCCGGCGCGCTCATCGTCGAGGAAGCCGGAGGCCGGGTGGGAGGGCTGCCGGGCGGACGGCCGGGGAAGGACCTCACCATCGCCGCCGCTTCGGAGCTGTTCGCTGCGCTCGAGGCGGCGATCGACGAGCACTGAGACGTCGTGTTTGCATGGCGTTCTCAGCCTCGACGGGGTAGTGTTTACCCATTCGTTATCTTCGCCGGCTCGGACGGTGGGGATGATCAGACCCCCCGATACCGTCTGCCGCCCCTAGCGACCTGACCCGAGAGATCGCCTAGCTCCTTGTCCCCCGACGCCCCCCAGGCCGAGCCCGCGCGCACGCGGCGCTCCGCCCGTACCGTATCCGCGCCTGTGCAGGCGACGGATGCGGCGGGCGTCAGCAGGGCTCAGCTGCGCCGGCAGGCGGCGCTGAGGCCGGACCAGGGGAGCGCGTCGACTG
Organism: uncultured Microbacterium sp.; assembly: GCA_937988695.1. Taxonomy (GTDB): domain Bacteria; phylum Actinomycetota; class Actinomycetes; order Actinomycetales; family Microbacteriaceae; genus Microbacterium. The sequence goes on from CALKHM010000175.1 coordinate 2,630, forward strand.
CGGCCGGCCGCACGTTGCCGGCGGCCCACGCCGCTGTGAAGCCTGCGCCGCCCGCGGCCGCCCCCGTTGCGGCCTCCGAGGCCAGCATCCCCACGACGCGACGGCAGCGTCGGCAGAGCATGCAGCGGGTGTCGCCCACCGCTGACCCTGCCCTGCTCGAGCAGAGCACCGCGTCTGCGGCGATTCCGTCGACCGCTGTCATCCCGGTACAGCCCGCACCTGTTGCCGAGGCCTCTCGGCCGAGTGCGAAGGAGCCGGCGGCCGTACAGGCGGCGCACGGCCCGAGCTCTTCGCAGACGCACGAGCCGGCGGCCGCTGCATCCGCTGCGAAGACGCCGCTCGACCAGTTCGCCGAGGCCGCCCGTCTCTTCTCTTTCACGGGCCAGACGCCCGTCAGAGGGAAGACGGCCGAGCCCGTCGCATCGCCCGCGCAGGACGAGGCCGAGGTGTCCGCCGCCGGGAAGAAGCACAAGGCGCCCCGTCGGCGGCGCGGCGGCCGCACTTCTGTGAAGCGGATGGCCGCGGCATCCCTCTCGTTCGGAGCGATCGTCGCCGTGGGACTGCTCGCGGTCGGCATGACTACGCCCGCCGAGGCCGTGGCATCCGCCGACACCCAGCTCGTCGGGGCTGCGCCGATACAGCAGCCAGGCGACGTCTCCGCGTCCGGTGACGGCGAGATCCAGGCATACATCGCCCCCGGCGATTCGCAGCCGACCGCCGACAGCCTCGATCGCACGGCGAACTACAGCACCGCGAGGCTCGTCGAGATGGCCGGCACGACCGGCATCTCGAATGTGTCGAGCGCCGTGTTCACGAACAACCCGCAGTGCGACGTGCAATGGCCGTTCGCCGTCGGCGTCCCGATCTCGTACGGATTCGGTCCGCGACCGGGCGAGTTCCACGAGGGCGTCGACTTCACCCCGGGGTACGGAGCGCATGTACAGGCGATCGCCGACGGCGTCGTGCGCGTCGCCCAGCAGGGCTACCAGGGCTACGGCGTGGCCGTCATCATCGACCACGAGATCGACGGGCAGCACTGGGCGAGCCTGTACGGACATATGGAGTACGGCTCGCTGCAGGTGCACGCGGGCGAGCACGTGAAGGTGGGTCAGTACATCGGGCGCACCGGCAACACCGGCTTCTCGTTCGGTGCGCACACGCACGTCGAGATCCGTCAGAACGGCGTCACTCCGATCGATCCGCTGCCCTGGCTGCGTGCCCACAACCGGTGCTGAGCGCGCCGTTGAGCCGGGGCTGCTGGTTCGGCAATCGTCTGTGGCTCTGATATTCTTTTCTGGTTGCCCGGACGTGACCGGGAACGCCCCGATAGCTCAGTGGCAGAGCACTTCCATGGTAAGGAAGGGGTCGTCAGTTCAATCCTGACTCGGGGCTCGCAAGCATCACGGACACCGTTCGGATGCCTCGCGGCAGGGTAGCTCAGTTGGTGAGAGCGCACGACTCATAATCGTGAGGTCGCGGGTTCAAGCCCCGCTCCTGCTACAGACGAAGAACGCCCCGGAAGGGGCGTTCTCGCTGTTGTCGCCGACTGTGTCGGGGCGGATGGTCTATCGGCTCATCGGTCAGGCGTGTCTGGTTGGGTCGTCGATGGCTCCGGCGAAGATGGCACCCCGTTGTGTATCCGGCCGGGCGACCGACACTCCCGCCTCCTCGGCGATGAGGGCACCCGCCGCCCAGTCGAATTCATACAGGTCCGTCTCCACGAACGCGTCGAAAGAGCCGTCAGCGACCGCGCAGAGCCCGAGAGCAGCGGACCCGATGCTTCTCAGATCGTCGAAGGAAGACATCCGCTCTGCCAGGGCGGAAAGCTGCTCGACGCGCATAGCCGGATCGTACGAGAACCCCGTCCCGAGCAGCCGGCTGCCAGAGCCGGCGGCCGGCCCGCGCAGCCGGGTCGGCGGTGCGCCTGCCCTGCTCAGCCATGAGCCGCACCCGCGTGACGCGTAGTACTCTCTGCCGAGGTCGGGCGCGTGGACGACGCCGACGAGCCAGCGTCCTTGCGCGAGATCCTTCGCTGCGATCGAGACGGCGTACAAGGGCGATCCCTTGACTCGGTTCGAGGTACCGTCGATCGGATCGATGCTCCACCGGATTCCGGTGCCTGCGAGGCCGCTGTCATCGAGCTCTTCCCCGACGATCAGGTCATCTGGGCGGGCCCGTGCGAGCACGTCTCTGATCGCCTTTTCGGCAGACACGTCGAGGTGCGTGACCAGGTCGCCCGGGAAGTTCTTCGTGACGACACGGTCGCTGTCCATCGCCCCGGAGATGATCTTCGCGGCCTTTCGTGCGGCAGCGCGCGCGACCCGGAGCAGGGACTCGACGTCGATCGTGTTCTGATGGCTCTGCATGGCGCCTGCGTCACGCAGACACCGACAGTGCCACGCGGCAATCGTCGGCAGCGGCTATGAGCTCGACCACACGACGAGGGTCGACCGTGTTCTCGAAGACGCCGTCCTTCTTGAAGAATGTTCCGATGATCGCGCCGTCCGCGATGGCAAGCTGGTCGGCGATGTTCTCCGCGCGGACCCCTGTGTTCACGAAGACGGGGACGTCACCCGCAGCAGCCTTGGCGATCGTCAATGCCTGGGTGTCGGTGGCCGCGCCGGCAGTGAGGCCGGAAACGCAGATGGCATCCGGCAGCGTGGCGAACACGGTCGAGCGTGTGACGGACTCGAGATCCCGATCCGCGAGGTAGCGGGCCGACTCGGGCACGATATTGAAGAACAGCTTGACGTGATCGGCCCCGATGCGGTGCCGATGCCGCGCGACCTCGCCGACATTCGTGTCCCACAGTCCAAAGTCACTCGCGTAGACGCCGGTGAAGATCTCCCGGACGTACTGGGCGCCCGTGGCCATCGCAAGGTCTATCGAGGCACGGCCGTCCCAGAGGACGTTGACACCGTAGGGGATGCGGATCTCGTCGACGAGCTCACCGATGATCCGAGCCATGGAGATCGCAGTGATGGGCTCGGTCTTCGTCAGATACGGGAGGCTGAACTCGTTGGAGATGAGGACGCCGTCCACCCCACCCTCTTGCAAGGCATCCAGCTCGCGCCGTGCACGTTCCACCACGGCACGCATGCCGGATCGGTCGTCATACAGGGTGTCGCCGGGCAGGGGAGCCAGGTGGAGCATCGCAATGATCGGTTTGGGCTTGGCGAACGCATCCTTCAACCAGTCGGACATTTTGGATGGCCTTTCTTCGTACGGTCCGGCAACGCCGCTTGCTCACAGTATGTGAGTTATTCACAGCAAATGCAAGCCAGATGAGATCTTGCAACAATCCTGGGCCCGGTATAGTGTTAGAAAATAACACTTTGAATCGAAGGTACAGGGTGAACGCACGCAACCGGCGCTCGATCATCGAGGAGCGCGTCAACGTACTCGGCGAGGTCTCCCTCGCCGATCTGGCCGATGAGTTCGAGGTCTCCGAGATGACGATCCGACGGGATCTGGATGTCCTCGAGGTGGACGGGGTGCTGCGAAAGGTGATGGGCGGAGCAATCTCGCTGATCGGAAAAGCGACCGAACCGTCGTTCACTGCGCGTGCCTCGGTGGCAGCGGCCGAGAAGATCCACCTGGCACGGTTGGCGGTCAGTCTCATCAAGCCGCACCAGACCGTGATCCTGGACAGCGGCAGCACGGTTCTCGCCATCGCTCGCGAGATCCGTCGCAAGAATCTGGCGCTGACGATCGTGACTCCGAGTCTGCCCGCCGCCATCGAACTCGCTGACGAACCGGATACGACCGTCATCGTCACCGGTGGGCGTCTGCGCTCGGGGGAGCTGTCGCTGATCGGCTCTGATGCGGAGGACGCGTTCCTCCGATACAACTGCGACGTCTATTTCATGGGGATCGCCGGTCTTGATGGAGTGCGTGGTGCGTCGGAGTACCACCGCGACGAGGGCGCTGTCAAACGACACGCAGTCCGGGCATCGGACAAGGTCGTGGCAGTCGTCGACAAGAACAAGCTCGGTCGCGTGCAGCTGATCAATGTCGCGATGCCGTCCGAGATCGATGCGGTCGTAACCGACGCTTCCGCTGACCATCCGGTGCTGAAGCAACTCGAGGAGCACGGGGTGAGCGTGCACTGCGCGCCGATTGCGGAGAGTGAGCAATGACGCGATTCACCATCGGAGTGGACCTCGGAACGACCGGCACGAAGGTCGTGCTGCTCGATCCGGATGGCCGCATCCTCGCCCAGCAGAGCGCGCCGGCAGATCTGTACTCACCACAGCCCGGCTTTGCCGAGGCCGATGCCCGCCAGTGGCTGGACAACGTCTCGAGCATCATCCCTGCGCTGCTCGCGGCAGCCAATGTGAGCCCTACCAGCGTCGTTGCCATCGCTACGACGGGCATGGTCCCGGCCGTTCTCTTCCTCGATGCGGCGGGTGCTCCTCTTCGCCGCGCCATTCTGCAGAACGACGCCCGCGCCACCGCTGAGATCTCGCAGCTTGCGCTACGACTAGAGGGGCTCGACGTGACGGAGATCACTGGCTCGGCGTTGACCCAGCAATCCGTCGCCCCCACGCTGATGTGGGTCAGAGAGCACGAACCAGAGGTGTGGGCTGCAACCGCTCATGTCGTGGGCTCGTACGACTGGCTTCTGATGGCCCTCGGTGCGCGGCCGCACGTCGAGCGCAACTGGGCGCTCGAATCGGGCTTGTTCCGTGTCGCGGGAGACAGATTCGAGGCCGTTTATGAGCACGCGCGCCTTGATCGGGACGTCGTCCCCGGCCCGGCGACGGCGGGGACTGTCGTGGGCGCACTGTCGGTGAAGGCTGCGCGCATGATCGGCCTCCCAACGGGAGTGAGTCTCGTGGTCGGGGGCGCGGATCATGTGCTGAGCGCTTTCGCGGCGGGCGTCGATCGTCCCCGTACGGCTTT
>CALKHM010000176.1 GCA_937988695.1 uncultured Microbacterium sp.
CGATCATGAACTGGATGGCCTGCTTGCCGGCCAGCTCCTGTCCGAACACCGTGCGGCTGTGCGCGTAGTCCACGGCGGCGTCCACGCACCCCTCCGCGGCTCCCGTGGCCAGCGCCGCGATGGCGATGCGACCCTCGTCGAGGATGTGCAGGAAGCTCGCGAACCCGCGCCCGCGTTCCCCGAGCAGATTGGCCTCGGGCACCCGCGCGTCGACGAACGTGAGGGGGTGTGTGTCGGACGCGTGCCAGCCGACCTTGTCGTAGGCCGGCTCGACGGTGAATCCGGGCGCTCCGCGCGGCACGATGATCGTCGAGATCTCTTTACGGCCGTCCTGCTCACCGGTGACGGCGGTGACGGTGACGAAACGGGTGATGTCGGTGCCCGAGTTCGTGATGAACTGCTTGGCGCCGTTGATGACCCACTGACCGCCGTCCAGACGCGCAGTGGTGCGCGTGGCTCCGGCATCCGATCCGGCATCGGGCTCGGTGAGGCCGAAGCCGGCCAGCGCCCGACCGGCCAGCAGGTCGGGCAGGAGCTCCTGCTTCTGCGTTTCATTCCCGAAGCGGAATACAGGCATCGCTCCCAGGCTCACGCCGGCCTCCAGCGTGATCGCGAGGGACTGGTCGACCCGCCCGATGGACTCGATCGCCAGGCACAGCGCGAAGTAGTCGCCGCCTTGTCCGCCGTACTCCTCCGGGAACGGCAGGCCGAACAGCCCCATTTCGCCCATCTGGGCGACCACGTCCAGCGGCAGGGTATGCGTGCGGTCGGCCTCGTAGGCGATCGGTGCGATGACGGTGTCGGCGAACTCCCGGGTCAGTGCGGCGAGCTCCCGTTCGTCGTCGCTGACGTCGTAGGTGGTGTAGGTGTCCATGATGTCCTTCATTCCGGTGCGGTGACGCGCGCGAGGGTCTGATCGCGGCGCACCTGGTCGCCGACCGCGACCACGAGGGCGAGGATGCCGTCGTGCGGCGCGATGACGGGGTGCTCCATCTTCATCGCCTCGATCGAGACGATCTTCTGGCCGGCCGTCACGGTCGCGCCCTCGGCGGCGTGCACGGCGACCACGGCGCCGGGCATCGGCGCGCGCAGCTCGGGGTCGGTCGCCCCGGCCGCGCGTTCTCGTTGCGCGAGTCGGTGCTGCATGGCCTGACGGCGCGTGAGGGGTGTCAGGGCGCTCGTGACTCCGCCCACGTGCACCCAGACGGTGCCGTCCGGTGCGACGGCGCTCGCCGACTCCCCGGTCATCGAGCGAGCGGAGCGAGTCGAAACGACCTCGCCCGCCGACGTCAGGAACGCCTGCTCCCACACGTCCGCCGGCGCGCCGATCCGCCAGCCCGACCGCGCCAGCCACAACGGCGACGCGTGGCCGTCATGCGACACGGGCGGCGTCGCGTCCACGGCCGCCACGAGCGCGGCCGCGCTGGGCGCAGGATCTGCGAAGGGCGGCATCCTGTCGATGAGCCCGGTGTCCATGTCCCCGGCCCGTACCACGGGGTCTGCCAGCAGCGTGCGCAGGAAGTCGATGTTCGTGTCCACGCCCAGCAGCACCGTGTCGGCCAGGGCCGCGTCCAGCGCCTCCAGTGCCGCGGCGCGGTCATCGGCGTGCGCGATGACCTTCGCGATCATGGGGTCGTAGTCGGCGGTGACCGCGCTGCCGGTGGCCACTGCGGCATCCGTGCGCACGCCCTCGGCGCTTCGCCACAGCAGCACCTCGCCCGTGGCCGGCAGGAAGCCGCGCGATGGGCTCTCGGCGTACACGCGCGCCTCGATCGCGTGCCCCTGGAACGCGATGTCGCCGAGTGTGAGCGGCTCGCCCGCAGCGATCCGCAGCTGCTGCTCGACCAGGTCGACGCCGGTCACCAACTCGGTGACCGGGTGCTCCACCTGCAGCCGTGTGTTCATCTCCATGAAGAAGAACTCGTCGGGGCGGTCGGCCGAGACGATGAACTCGACCGTGCCCGCACCCCTGTAGTCGACGGATGCCGCCGCTGCCCGGGCCGCGTCGCCCAGCCGGTGCCGGGTGTCCGCGTCGATGAGCGGCGAGGGGGCCTCCTCGACGACCTTCTGGTGGCGCCGCTGCAGCGTGCACTCGCGTTCGCCCAGGTGCACGACGTGCCCCTGCGCGTCCCCGAGCACCTGCACCTCGATGTGCCGGGGCGAGCGGATGAGCCGTTCGAACAGCAGCGTGTCGTCGCCGAACGCGGCCGCCGCGATCCGCCGCGCGGCCGCGACGGCATCGGCGATCTCGGATGCGGCGCGCACCTCCTGCATCCCCTTGCCGCCGCCGCCGGCCGATGGCTTGATCAGCAGCGGGAAGCCGGCCTCGGTTGCGGCGGCGACGATCTCGTCGTCGCTCATTCCCGCCGCCGAGAACCCCGGCACGATGGGCACGCCCGAGGCCGCGACATGATCACGTGCTCGGATCTTGTCGGCCATGATGTCCAGGGCGCGCTCGCCCGGGCCGATGAAGACGATGCCGGCTCGCGCGCAGGCGCGCCCGAACGCGGGGTTCTCGGACAGGAATCCGTACCCCGGGTGAATGGCCTGCGCACCGGTGGCCTGGGCCGCCGCGATCACGGCATCGATGTCCAGGTAGGAGCGCGCGGCCTCAGCGGGTCCGATGCGCACGGCCTCATCGGCCTCCCGCACGTGCGGAGCCTCCGCGTCGGCGTCGCTGTAGACCGAGACCGAGCGGATGCCGAGGCGGCGCAGGGTGCGGATGACACGGCGCGCGATCTCGCCTCGGTTGGCGATGAGGACCTTCTCGAAGACGGGCATCAGACTCACATCCGGAAGACGCCGAAGCGCGGTTCGGGCAGGGGCGTGCGCGAGACCACGTCGAGCGCGAGTCCCAGCAGGTCGCGGGTGTCGGCGGGGTCGACGATGCCGTCGTCCCACAGCCGAGCCGTGGCGTAGTACGGACTGCCCTGCTGTTCGTACTGGGCGCGGATCGGCGCCTCGAACGCGGCCTGGTCGGCGGCGTCCCACTCCTGCCCACGCGCCTCGAGCTGATCGTGCTTGACGGTGGACAGCACCGACGCCGCCTGCGGCCCGCCCATGACCGAGATGCGGCTGGCCGGCCAGGTCCACAGGAACCGTGGCGAGTACGCCCGGCCGCACATCGAGTAGTTCCCCGCGCCGAACGAGCCGCCGACGATGACGGTGAGCTTGGGCACACGGGTGGTGGCCACGGCCGTGACCATCTTCGCGCCGTCCTTCGCGATGCCGCCGGCTTCGGCATCCTTGCCCACCATGAAACCGGAGATGTTCTGCAGGAACAGCAGCGGGATGCCGCGCTGGTCGCACAGCTCGATGAAGTGCGCGCCCTTCAGAGCCGACTCGCTGAACAGCACGCCGTTGTTGGCGACGATGCCGACCGGATGCCCGTGGATGCGAGCGAAGCCGGTGACCAGGGTCGTGCCGTCCTCGCCCTTGAACTCGTGCAGCTCGCTGCCGTCGACGACGCGCGCGATGATCTCGCGCACGTCGTAGGGCCGGTTCACGTCCACCGGAACGACGTCGTACAGCTGCGCCGGGTCGGCGGTGGGCGCGCGGGTGGGCAGCACCTCCCACGCGGGCTCGGCCGGCGGCGGCAGGGTTGCGACGATGTCGCGGACGATCTCCAGCGCGTGCTCGTCGTCGTCGGCGAGGTGGTCGACGACCCCGGAGCGCCGTGCGTGCAGCTCTCCCCCGCCAAGCTCCTCCGCGGTGACGATCTCGCCGATCGCGGCCTTCACCAGCGGCGGACCGCCGAGGAAGATCGTGCCCTGGCCCCGCACGATCACCGTCTCGTCACTCATGGCCGGGACATACGCGCCACCGGCCGTGCACGAGCCGAGCACCGCGGCGATCTGCGCGATGCCGGCCGCCGACAGCCGTGCCTGGTTGAAGAAGATGCGTCCGAAGTGGTCACGGTCGGGGAACACCTCGTCCTGCATGGGCAGGAAGGCGCCGCCCGAATCGACGAGAGAGATGCACGGCAGCCGGTTCTCCAGTGCCACCTCCTGCGCGCGCAGGTGCTTCTTGACCGTCATCGGGTAGTACGTGCCGCCCTTGACCGTCGCGTCGTTGCAGACCACCATGACGTGGCGGCCGTGCACTAGGCCGATGCCGGCGATCACGCCGGCCGCGGGGGCCTGCCCGCCGTAGAGCCCGTCGGCTGCCAGCGGCGAGAGCTCGAGGAAGGGACTCCCCTCGTCGAGCAGGCGCCGCACACGATCGCGCGGCAGCAGCTTGCCGCGCCCGAGATGCCGCGTGCGGGACGCCTCGGGTCCGCCGAGCGCGGCGACGGCGAGGCGTTCGTGCAGTTCGGCGGCCAGATCCCGCTGGGTGGCGGGTTCGCTCATATCGACTCCGTGTTAGCCTTCATTAACTGAAGTTCATGTTAGCGAGGACTAACTCAGATGGCAACCACGCAGCGGGAGCGCGCCAAGTCCGACCGCCGGTCGGCGCTCATCCGTGAGGCATCCCGCCTGTTCGCCGAGCGAGGCTTCGCGGGTGTCACGCTGGAGGACATCGGCGCTGCGGTCGGCGTGAGCGGCCCCGCCGTCTACCGGCATTTCGCCAGCAAGCAGGCGCTGCTGGCGGCGATCCTCGTCGGGGTCAGCGAGCGGCTGCGCAGCGGCGGGAGGGCGGTCGCCGACCGGGCAGCCGACCCCGCCGGAACGCTCGAAGACCTCATCCGCTTCCACGTGGCGTTCGCCCTCGACGACGCCGACGTCATCCGCGTGCAGGACCGTGACCTGGAGAGTCTCGCAGACGCCGACCGTCATCGCGTCCGGCGTCTGCAGCGGGAATACGTGGAGGTGTGGGTCGGGGTGCTGCGCGGCATCCACCCTGACCGCTCCGATGCCGACCTCCGCGTGCGCGCGCACGCCGTGTTCGGCCTCATCAACTCGACGCCGCACAGTGTGCGCGGCCTGCGCGTCGCGCCGTCCGAAGACACCGTGCGCGGCATCCTGCAGCAGCAGGCTCGCGCGGCCCTCATCGGCTGACGCCGCACACGCCCTGTGAGCGGTGCAGAACTCCGCCGATTCGCACCTCACCGGCGCGACACACCGCCGGCAGAGCACGATCGGCGCCGGATCGGCGGAGTTCTGCACACGGCGCCGCCGCGGCATCGCCCCGCCCGATCGGCTCAGCGCAGCAGCATCGCCCTCCCGGGCTGCTCGAGCACGCGCGCGACATCCACGAGGAAGCGCGAGCCCTCGGCGCCGTCGACCAGGCGGTGGTCGAACGACAGGCTGAGAGTCATGACCTTCCGCAGCGCGACCTGCCCGTCGTGCTCCCACGGACGGCGGGACACGGTGCCCAGTCCCAGGATGCCGGCCTCCCCCGGGTTCAGGATCGGGGTCCCCGCCTCGACGCCGAACACGCCGAAGTTCGTGATCGAGAACGTCCCACCGGTCATCGCCGACGGCGCGGTCTTGCCCGAGCGCGCCACCTGCGCGAGCTCGCCGATGGCGTCGGCCAGCTCGACGAGCGTCAGGGCGTCGGCGTCCGGGATCACCGGGACGATCAGCCCGCGGTCGGTGGCGGCGGCGATGCCGAGGTTCACGTAGTGGTGCTCGACGATCTCACCGGCCTCGGCATCCCACGCCGCGTTCAGGCTGGGGTTGTGCGTGAGAGCCAGGCACACCGCCTTAGCCGCGACCGCCATCACGCCGATGCGGTGCCCTTCCAGCGCCCGGTCGGCCTTCAACGACGCCAGCAGCTCCATCGTGGCGGTGACGTCGACCGTCTGGAACGTCGTGACATGCGGTGCCGTGAAGGCGCTGCGCACCATCGCCTCGGCGGTCGCCTTGCGCACGCCGCGGATGGGGCGGCGCGTGATGCGTGCCTCTTCGACCGGTGCCGGGCCCGCGGCGGCCGCCGCTGCCAACGCGTCTGCGGCTCCGGTCCGCGCGGCGTACTCCTCGACGTCGGCGCGCGTGATGAGCCCAGTGGCCCCGCTGGCCTCGACCAGCGCGAGGTCGACGCCGAGATCCTTGGCGAGCTTGCGCACCGGCGGCGTGGAACGCGGCCGTTCGACCGGCCGCTCGGTGGTCAGCTCGACGATCGCGTCGTGCGGCGCCGCCTCGAGGACGGCGGTGTCTGCGGCGGGCGCCGACCCGTCCGCGCGTGCGGCGCGAGCGCGCCGCTGCGGCCGTGCGCTCCTGCGCGGGGCGGCGCCGTACCCGACGAGGTTCGGGGTGGCCCTCTCCTCTTCGGGCTCGGTGGGCGTCGCCGAGGCATCCGTGGCAGACGCGGACGTGGCATCCTCCGCCGGCGCCGCGTCCGCCGCTTCGCCCTCCAGGGCGAAGGTGACGATCACGTCGCCGACGTCGATCGTGTCGCCGGCCGCGTGATGCAGCTTTTGCACAGTGCCCGCGTAGGGCGACGGCAGCTCGACGACAGCCTTGGCTGTCTCGACCTCGGCGATGTTCTGGTTCAGGCTCACGGTGTCGCCCTCGGCGACGAGCCACTGCACGAGCTCGGCCTCGGGAAGCCCTTCGCCGAGGTCGGGAAGTCGGAAGTCCTGCCTCACAGTTCCACCTGGCTCAGGCTGTTCGGGCGGTCCAGCACCCGGTCGACGGCATCGAGGATGCGGTCAAGGTCGGGCACATGATGCTTCTCGAGCTTGGCGGGAGGATACGGGATGTCCCACCCGGTCACCCGCACCGGCGGGGTCTCCAGATAGTAGAAGCACCGCTCGGTGACGCTGGCGATGAGCTCGGCTCCCACGCCGGCCTCGCGGGCGGCCTCATGGGTGACCACCACACGGCCGGTCTTGCGCACCGACGCGGTGACGGTCTTGTAGTCCACCGGGGACAGCGACCGCAGGTCGATCACCTCGATGTCGACGCCCTCGTCCTCCGCGGCGGTGGCGGCATCCATCGCCGTGGACACCTGCGCGCCGTAGGTGAGCAGCGTCACGTCCCCGCCAGGTCGCGCGATGCGCGCGAGGCCCATCGGCGCCGCGTCGGCCAGGTCGCCGTCGAGGTCGACGTCGCCCTTCGTGTGGTACAGCCGCTTGGGCTCGAAGAAGACCACCGGGTCGTCGCACGCGATGGCCTGGCGCAGCACGGTGTAGGCGTCCTGCGGATTGGACACCGCCACCACGCGGAGCCCCGCGGTGTGCACGAAGTACGCCTCCGGCGACTCGGAGTGGTGCTCGGCGGCGCCCACGCCGCCCGCCCACGGGATGCGGATCGTGATCGGCATCCGCACTGCGCCCTGCGAGCGGTAGTGCAGCTTGGCCACGTTCGCGACGATCTGGTCGAAGGCCGGGTACACGAACCCGTCGAACTGGATCTCCACGACCGGCCGATACCCACGGTAAGCCAACCC
>CALKHM010000177.1 GCA_937988695.1 uncultured Microbacterium sp.
TCGCGGGTGGGATCACACCGAGGCTCAGCCCTTGGTGATCTCGTAGTACAGCGGCACGGAGTTCCAGCCGTAGGTGACGTTGTGCACGCCATCGGCGTATCCACCGGTGAGGTTGGAGTACCACAGCGGGATCGCCGGGAGGTCCTTGAACAGGATCTCCTGCGCCTTCTGGTAGTCCGCGGTCGCGGCGGCCGGGTCGCTGGCGGCGGCACCCTCGGCAATGAGCTTGTCGAAGTCCTTGTTCGAGTAGTCGCTGTCGTTCGAGCTGGCGCCCGTGCCGTACAGCGGCTGCAGGAAGTTGTACTGGCCGGGGTAGTCGGCCTGCCAACCGGTGCGGAACGCGGTCTTGATGGTGCGCTTGGTGACGTCGTTGCGCAGCGTGGCGAAGTCGACGTACGACTTGCCCGAAGCGTCGATGCCCAGCGTGTTCTTGATCGAGTTGGTCACCGCGTCGACCCATTCCTTGTGGCCGCCGTCGGCGTTGTACGCGATCTGGAAGGTGCCGCTCCACTTGGAGATGCCGTCGGCCTGCGCCCACAGCTTCTTGGCCTCCTCCGGGTTGTACTTCAGCACCTCGCTGCCCGGGATCTTGTCGGACCAGCCGTTGATCACCGGCGACGTGAAGTCGCTGGCGGGCGTGCGGGTGCCGTTGAAGATCTTCTGCGTGATCTGCTCGCGGTTGATCGCCATCGAGATGGCTTCCTTGCGCAGCTGACCCTCTTCACCGGTGAAGTGCGCGGCGTTGCCCGGGATCGTGAACGACTGGAAGATCGCGGCCGGCTGGTTGACGGCGCGGTCGCCCAGCGTCTGCTCGAACGTGCCGAAGGCCGACGGCGGGATCGCGTCGATCACGTCGACGTTGCCACCCTGCAGGTCGGCGTACGCGGCATCCTGCGTCGTGTAGAACACGATCGTCAGGCCGCCGTTCTTGGCCTGACGGCCACCGGTGTACTGGTCGTTCTTGACCAGGTCGATCTGCACGTCGTGCTGCCATGCGGAGTCGCTCTGCAGCTTGTACGGACCGTTGCCGATGGGGTGCTCGCCGAACGACTTCATGTCGTCGAACGCCACGTCCGGCAGCGGGTAGAACGCCGAGTAGCCCAGGCGCTGCGACCAGTCGGTGGCCACCGGCGCGTTCAGCTTCACGGTGAAGGTGTAGTCGTCGACCTTCTTCAGACCGGTCAGCGGCGAGTCCTTCGCGTCGCTGAAGCCTTCGATGTCGGCGAACCACGACTGCGAGAGCATCTTGTTCGACAGCAGGGCGCCGTACTGCCATGCCTTGATGAAGCTGTCCGCGGTCAGCTCCTGACCGTTGGTGAACTTCTCACCCTTCTTGATCGTGATCGTCAGATCGGTCGGGTCGTCTACTTTGATCGACTCCGCCATGTCGTTGACGAGCTTGCCGTTGCCGTCGTAGTAGGCAAGGCCCGCGAAGATCGAGTCGAGGATCTTGCCTCCACCCACCTCGTTGGTGTCGGACGGCAGCAGCGGGTTCTGCGGCTCCGATCCGTTGACCCGGATGATCGCGGAGGCATCGCCGCCACCGTTCGACTGGGTCTTCTCGCCGTTGCCTCCGCTGCCGCTGCTGCAGGCGGTGAGAGCCATCGCACCCACTGCCAGCAGCGCAAGCCCGGAGAGGGCGATCTTCGTGCGCTTCACGTGTGTCCTCCTGTGAAAGGGATTTCAGGCCATGTCTTGTCGCACGCACAGGCGCGTCCGACAATCACGGCGATACCCGCAACCATAGGCACATTGAGTGCTCTGCTCCAAATATCGGCCAAAACCGTTACACACCTTTTACCCAGACGCACGTGCATGTGACAATCTGTGGAATGAGCTCTCCCGACCAGTCGCCGCCCGCCTCGCCGTCGCGCACCCGCGTGTGGTGGGAGATCGGCCTCGTGCTGGCGTGCACCCTCGGGCAGTCGGCGGTCTACTCCGTGCTCGCGTTCCTGCGGATCGTGCTCTCGCGCGCCTCGGTGGGATCGCAGTCCACGGCGCTGAACCCGCCGCAGGCCACGCAGGCGTTCTGGGACATCCTCTACCAGCTGCTGGACATCGGCTTCTCGCTGGCGCTCGTCGGGCTCGTCGTCTACCTGCTGTGGGATGCCGGCCTGAGCCCGTTCCGCCGCATCGGGCTCGACCTCGGCCGGCCGGCCGGCGACCTCGGCGCCGGCGTCGTCCTGGCCCTCGTGATCGGCGTGCCGGGGCTCGGCCTGTACACGATCGGGCGCCTCGCGGGCTGGACCGTCCAGGTGCAGGCATCCCCCCTTGACGCCACGTGGTGGACGATCCCGCTGCTCGTGCTGTCGGCGCTTCGTGCGGGCTTGCAGGAGGAGGTGATCATGATCGGCTATCTGTTCACCCGGCTGCGCCAGGCGGGGTGGCGGGACTGGACGATCATCCTCGTCTCGGCGGCCGTGCGCGGGTCGTATCACCTCTACCAGGGCGCGCCGCAGGCGCTCGGCAACTTCGTGATGGGCCTGGTCTTCGGCTGGTGCTACAAGCGCTGGGGCCGGGTGATGCCGCTCGTGGTCGCCCACACGCTCCTCGACGTGGTCTCGTTCGTCGGCTACCCCCTGGCCGCCGCACTGTGGCCGGGGGTCTTCGCCCCCGCCCCGTCCCCGAGCCCGTCGGCATCCTGACGCGCCGCGCGACCCGATTTCGCGAGGGCGCATCTGACCGCCGAAGGCGTGGGTAGTTCCCTGACCCTCGGCCGTCAGATGCACCCTCACGGGATGCGCCTCCCGGGAGCGGAGGGCGGGGGACGGGACGAGGCGGGGCGTCCTCTCCTCCACAGGTGGGGCGAAGACCGCGAGTCATCCACAGATTTGCGCTGCCGCGCGTTCCGATGCCGGCCGCACGCCACAGTGGATGGATGCGGCAGCTCGCGTCACCGATCACCGTCAGACCGTCTCCGATCCCGCTGTT
>CALKHM010000178.1 GCA_937988695.1 uncultured Microbacterium sp.
CCTCGGCGACGATGCGACTCGCGGCATCCGCCCCGACCCACGCGGCCAGCCGCGCGTTGACGTCCTGCTCGCGCTGAGTGAGCGAGGCGGCCAGCCCCGCGGTGTCGAAGCCCGCCTTGCGCAGGCTCTTGCCCAGCCGGTACTCGTCGACGCTGCCGTCCGGGCGGATGCTGCTGGTCTGGTTCGCGCGCGCCTCGAAGTCGGGGCTGCCCAGCGGGTCCATGCCGGGGTCCTTGCGCCACAGGTCGGCCAGCGCGGCATCCAGTGCCAGTGACGACAGATGGCAGGCGGTGTGTCCGCGGCTGAGCGCAGCGCGGCGCGCGGCATCGACCTGCGCGATGACGGTGGTCCCGGGCGCGAGCCAGACCGGCGCCTCGCTCTCGAGGCGATGGCCGACGAGCCAGGTCCAGCCGTCGGTGCCGCGCTTGACCGGGATGTCGGTGCCGACCAACAGCACGCCGTCGGCGTCTTCGGCCGCCATCACGGCCTCGACCACGGTCGCGGTCTCTCCCCCGGCGCCCAGAGCCCCGGTGTCGCCGGGCTGGTCCGGCCAGGTGTGGTCGACGGGATGAAACGGCGTGGCGTCGAGGATCACGACGTCACCGGCGACACGCATCACCGTCGCCTCGCCGGTGGTGGCTCCCGACGGGAACGTCACGACAGTCGCGGACATGGGCCTCCTTGGATCGGCGCCTCACAGAGTATCAAGCGGGCGGATGCCACGATCCCACGCGCCCGCCACGGCTAGATGTCGGAAGCCTGCCCTAGCGTGGGCTCACACACCGACATCCGGGAGGAACCATGATCAGCCTCGGCAACATCGTGTTCTACGCCGACGACCCGCGCGCGCTCTCGCACTTCTGGGCCGACGTGTTCGGGTACCCGCGCATGGAGTGGGAGGAGCCGCTGCGCTCACAGCTGCTGGCCGCCGGGCTCACCGAGACCGATCTCGCGCTCCGAGGGCTCGCCGAAGACCCCGACGGGAAGGGACCCCGCCTGTTCTTCCACCACGCCGACAGGCCGAAGGCCGAGCGCAATCGGCTGCATCTGGACGTGAACATCCCTCGCGAGGGCGAGGGCACCCACGCGGAGCGACTCGAGGCCGAGAAGGACCGGCTCGTCGCGCTCGGCGCGACCGTCGTGCGCCTGATCGACCAGCAGTGGGGCCCCTGGCCGGAGCACTACTACCAGATGCAGGATCCCGAGGGCAACGAGTTCTGCCTGCAGTGACCCCTCTGGTCAGACCGTCACGACCTGCGCGGTGCCGATCCCGGCCTCCGGCCCCAGCTCCTCGGCGATACGGTTCGCCTCCGCGATCAGCGTCTGCACGATCTCCGCCTCGGGAACCGTGCGGATCACCTGGCCCTTCACGAAGATCTGCCCCTTGCCGTTGCCGGATGCCACGCCCAGGTCGGCCTCACGGGCCTCCCCGGGTCCGTTCACGACGCAGCCCATCACGGCGACCCGCAGCGGCACGGTGAGGTCTTTGAGTCCCTCGGTGACCTCGTTGGCCAGCGTGTACACGTCCACCTGCGCGCGCCCGCATGACGGGCACGACACGATCTCGAGCGTGCGCTCGCGCAGTCCCAGCGACTGCAGGATCTGCAGACCGACCTTGACCTCTTCCACCGGGGGCGCCGACAGCGACACCCGGATCGTGTCGCCGATTCCCTCACCGAGGAGGATCCCGAACGCCGTCGCGGACTTGACCGTGCCCTGCAGTGCGGGGCCTGCCTCGGTGACGCCGAGGTGCAGGGGCCAGTCGCCGCGCTCGGCCAGCAGCCGATACGCCTTGACCATCACGACCGGGTCGTGGTGCTTCACGGAGATCTTGAAGTCGTGGAAGTCGTGCTCCTCGAACAGCGACGCCTCCCACACCGCGCTGTCCACGAGCGCCTCCGGCGTCGCGGTGCCGTACTTCTCCAGCAGCCGCTTGTCGAGCGATCCGGCGTTGACCCCGATGCGCAGCGAGACGCCGGCATCCTTGGCCGCCTTCGCGATCTCGCCGACCTTGTCGTCGAACTGGCGGATGTTGCCCGGGTTCACCCGCACGGCGCCGCATCCGGCATCGATCGCCGCGAACACGTAGCGCGGCTGGAAGTGGATGTCGGCGATGACCGGGATCCTGCTCTTGTGCGCGATGATCGGCAGCGCGTCGGCATCGTCCTGACTCGGCACCGCGACTCGCACGATGTCGCAGCCCGCGGCGGTCAGCTCGGCGATCTGCTGCAGCGTCGCGTTGATGTCGGTGGTGGGCGTGGTCGTCATCGACTGCACGGTGACCGGGGCGTCGCCGCCCACGAGCACGTTGCCCACCCGGATCTGCCGGCTGCGCCGGCGGGGGGCGAGCACGGCCGGCACATGCGGCATCCCGAGATTCACAGCTGGCACGCGCCCAGCCTAGCCGCGTGCGCCTGCGCCCCGGCTGTGACTGCGCCGTCATACGACACGGCCGTCGTGCCGGGGTGTGGTAGTTTCGCCCCATGTTCGCGAACCGCTCCTGGTGGCACACCCGCTGAGGCGGTGGGTTCGCGTTCGTACCGAAGACCGCCCGCGTGGCGGTCATCGTCGTCTCAGGCCGCCCGACGTCATGAAAGGCCGGCGATGACCATCACGCCCGCATCCCCCGCGCCGCTGCTGGACAGCCTCCGCGACCGCCCGTTCGCGCTGCTGGCGCGCGACGCGTCCACCGTCGAGGTGCTCACCGGCCGCGTCGTCGATGTCGCGCTGCTCGCCGACATCCCGCTGACCGGTGACGACGGCGCACCGCGCGAGGTGCTCGCACTGGTCCCGTTCCGACAGGTGCGCGAACGCGGGTTCGCCTGCCATGACGACGGTGCTCCGTTGCGCTGCCTCGTCGTCGACGAGCATGTCGCCCTGCCGCGCGCCGACGTGGTCGCCGCACTCCCGGCAACGCCGGTCCCCCTCGACGACGCCGGCTTCGACATCCCCGACGACGAGTACGCCCAGATCGTGCGCACCGTCATCCGCGATGAGATCGGCCGCGGCGAGGGTGCGAACTTCGTCGTCCGTCGCGACTTCACCGCGACCGTCGCCGCCGATCCGCACCTCGCGGCGCTGACCTGGTTCCGCGCCCTGCTCGAGCACGAGCGCGGCGCGTACTGGACGTTCCTGCTGTCCACCCCCGGGCACATCGCCGTCGGCGCCAGCCCGGAGGCGCACGTGAGCGCCCAGGACGGCGTGGTCACCATGAACCCCATCTCCGGCACGTTCCGCCATCCCGCCGGTGGTGCCACCGTCGCGACCCTCAGCGAGTTCCTCACCTCGGCGAAGGAGACCGAGGAGCTGTTCATGGTCGTCGACGAGGAACTGAAGATGATGAGCCAGGTGTGCTCCGACGGCGGGCGGATCCCCGGTCCTCATCTGAAGGAGATGTCCCGCCTCACGCACACCGAGTACGTGCTGCGCGGACGCAGCCGGCTCGATCCTCGCGAGATCCTGCGCGAGACGATGTTCGCCCCGACCGTCACCGGCTCACCCATGCAGAACGCCTGCACGGTCATCACCCGGCATGAGCGCACGCCGCGAGGCTATTACTCGGGGGTGGCCGCGCTGTTCACGCCGCGCGAGACCCTGGCCGTCGACGATCCGACACACGACCTCGACGCACCCATCCTCATCCGCACCGCGTACCTGGTGGACGGCCGGCTGCGGGTGCCGGTGGGCGCGACCCTCGTGCGCCACTCCGACCCGTACGGCGAGGTCAGCGAGACGCACGGGAAGGCGGCCGGGGTGCTGGGTGCGATCGGCGCCGTCGAACGCGACACGGCGGCGGAGGCAGCCGACGACGATCAGCCGATCGCCGCACGGCGCCCGCTCGCCGACGATCCGCGCGTCGCACAGCTGCTCTCCTCGCGCAACTCGCGGCTCGCCCCGTTCTGGCTCAACCCACAGGGCCCGGGCGACGACGCGCCGTTCCTCGGCCGCGACGCGCTCGTGGTCGACGCCGAGGACCGCTTCACGACGATGCTCGCCCACCAGCTGCGTCACCTCGGCCTCGCCGTGCGGATCGCGGGCTGGAACGAGGTCACCGACGCCGAGGTGGACGCCGCCCGGCTGCTGGTGGCAGGCCCCGGCCCGGGAGACCCGCGCGACGACGGCAACGCCCGCATCCACCGGATGCGCGAGATCGTCGCGCGCCGCCGCGCCGCCGGCACGCCGCTGCTGGCGGTGTGCCTGAGCCACCAGATCCTCGCCGACATCCTCGGCATCGCGCTGACCCCGCTGGACAAGCCGCACCAGGGCCTGCAGAAGACCGTCGACGTGTTCGGCGAGCAGGCCTCGATCGGCTTCTACAACACGTTCACGGCACGCGTGGCGGCCGGTACGACCTCGATCGGCGACACCGAGGTGTCTGCGGATGCCGCCGGAGACGTCGCCGCGCTGCGTGGAGCGCGCTTCGCCTCGGTGCAGGGGCACCTGGAGTCGATCCTGTCGCGCGACGGCCTGCAGACACTGCGACGCCTGATCGCGCACACGCTGGCGTGAGTGCTATCGCCCGAACAGCGTGATCGGGTTGATCAGATCGGCGAGGATGAGGATCCCGCCCATCACGACCAGCGCGATCACGACGACGAACGTGACCGGCACGAGCCTTGTGGCATCCACCGGCTTCGGCGGGGGGCGACGAAAGACCCTCGTCCAGGCGCGCTTGATGCCGTCCCACAGCGCCACGGCCACATGGCCGCCGTCCAGCGGCAGCAGCGGCACCAGGTTGAACACGAACAGCGACACGTTCAGCGAGCCCAGCAACATGAGGAAGAACGACACCCGGTCGAGGATGGGGGCGCTCGATGAGGCCGCCTCGCCCGCCAGCACGCCGACGCCGACCGGTGAGAGGGGGCTGTTCGGGTCCCGCTGACCGCCGGTGACCATGGAGTGCACGACGCCATACAGCTTCTGCGGCAGCTGCACGATGATGTCGGCCACCGCGCCGACGTTCGTGAACGCGGTCTGCATACCGGACAGGATCGGCTGACGCTGGTAGTCGATGCTCGCCGTGATCCCCGCGAACCCGACGGCTCGCCCACCCACCTCGCGCGAGGCCGGGGTGAGGGTGAGCGTCTGGTCACGGCCATCTCGGCGGACCACCACCTCGACGGGCTCACCGGCCGACCTCTGGATGATCGCCGACGCCTCGGCGAACGTCGACACCTTCGTGCCGTCGATCCGGACCAGCACATCGCCCGGCTCGAGGCCGGCCTCGGCGGCGGGCGAGGCGGGATCGGCCGCGGTGCACGACGTGCTCGAGCCGGCGGGAACGCACGCGCTGACCTGAGCGATCGTCGTGGTGACGGTCTGGATGCCGATGCCGCTGAGCGCGATCGTGAACATCACGATGCCCAGCACCAGGTTCATCACCGGCCCGCCGAGCATCACGATGATGCGCTTGTACACCGGCAGGCGATAGAAGACGCGGGTGTCGTCGTCGCCGTGCAGGGTCTCGTCGTTGGCGGTGCGCGCGTCCTGCACCATGGTGGCGAAGAAGCCGCCGCCGGCGCGTCCGGCACGAGCGGCCTCCTTCGGCGAGGGCGGGTACATCCCCGCCATCGAGATGTAGCCGCCCAGTGGGATCGCCTTCACGCCGTACTCGGTCTCGCCCTTGCGTCTGGACCAGATCGTCGGCCCGAAGCCGATCATGTACTGGCCGACGCGCACCCCGAATCTCTTCGCCGGCAGCAGGTGTCCCAGCTCGTGCAGGGCGATCGAGACGGCGAGGCCGACGAGCATCAGGACGATGCCGATGACGAAGGCGAGGACGGTCACCGTCCACACGCTACTGGGAACGGCTTTGAGTCCGCCGAGCACGCTCTACGCTGGGGATGTGGACAGGGTCACCGGCAGACAGCTGCGCGCGCTGCGCGGCATCGTCGCGTCGGCGACCACGGTGCTGCTGGCCGCCGCGGCCCACACGTTCGCCGGCGGCGGCGCCCCCGCGCCCCTCCTGGTGATCGCGGCGACCATGCTGGCGGCGCCGGTGGCCATGATGCTTGTGGGCAAGCGTCCCTCGATCATGCGCACGGCAGCGGCCGTGCTGGGAGCACAGGTCGTCTTCCACGGTGTGTTCGCCCTGTTCGGGAGCGGCCCGACGGTGGCCTTCACGGCACCCGTCGGCGCCCACGCGCACATGGCCAGGCAGATGGTCGCGATGCCCGCGCACGCGATGGCCCACGACTCGATGCCGGTGGCGCACCTGGTCGCGGCGCTGGCGACGGTGCTCGTGCTGCACAGCGGCGAGCGGATGCTGCGCGCGATCGGTCGCGGCCTCCGCCGGCTCGTGCCCCTGCGCACGACCCGTACGCCCCGGCCGGTCCTCGCGCGTCCGGTCCGTGCGACGTTCACCGCCCCGGTGCTGCGCACGGCGATCCTGGTGTGCCCGGTGGGACGCCGCGGCCCTCCGGGCATCGCCTGACATCCTCCTTCCTCTTCCTCGCGGATCCGCGCGCCGTGCGGTCGTCGCTGTGACGTACCCGGCGAGCGGCCGCATCCTCTCGCGCGCGTGCGCGCACCATCGATGAAAGAAGACTCATGTCCCGT
>CALKHM010000179.1 GCA_937988695.1 uncultured Microbacterium sp.
TGGTCGAGCACGATCATGAAGGCGCCGATGGCAAGTCCGGCACCCGCGGCCATCGCCGCGCCCCGCGCGGACGGGCGCACGACCTTCTGCCCGGGGATGAAGCCGACCAGCACCACCGCCACAAGGGCGACGCCCAGGCCGGCGTAGCCGAGAGCGCTCAGCTGCTCGCCGTTGACGACGAGCCCCCACAGCATCGGCGCGATCGCCGAGACGACGGCGGTCAACGGCGACAGGATGCTCATCGGCCCGATCGCCAGGCACGCGTACAGCAGCGCGATCGCGATCGCACCGAACACCCCCGACAGCGCGCCCCACGCGACATCCGCTGCCATCCAGCTGTCGCCGAGCAACGGATACAGCATGGCCAGCAGAACGAGTCCGGATGCCGCGGCCACCGCAGTGGCCACGATCGACCGCAGTCGTCTGGCCGCCAGCCCTCCCAGGAAGTCCGCTGACCCGAATACCAGCGCTCCGGCGAGAGCGATCAACGCGGCGGGCACGCCGCCAGCCTATGGCCTTCCCCACGCGGGATCGATTGCTAGATAGGCTAGCAATATGATGTCACGCGTGTCGGGCCCACCGCCTACCCGCCGGCGGCTCCGCGAACAGGCCATGCGTCAGCCGACCCGGTGGCTCCGCGTCGGCATCCCGGCGCTGCTCGTGTTGATCTGGCTGGCCGCAGGAGCGGTCGGCGGGCCGTACTTCGGCAGGGTCGACGAAGTGTCCACCAACGAGCAGTCCGCATATCTGCCCGACTCGGCGGCCTCGACCGTCGTGCAGAACCGGCTCGCGGACTTCACCGGCAGCGACAGCATTCCCGCCGTGGTCGTGATCGCCGCCGACGGCCACGCGAAGCTCAGCGACGCACAAACCGCCGACCTGCGCGAGCTCGCTCGCAGCCTCGGGAACATCCGCGGCGTGAGCGGCACGGTCTCGCCGCCCATCGCCTCAGACGACGGCCAGGCCGTGCAGCTGTTCGTGCCCCTGAGCAGCGGATCGGTCGACGACGCCGTCGGCGCACTGCGTGCCGCCCTGGACAAGGGGCTGCCCGAGGGCACGACGGCGTGGATCACCGGGCCTGCCGGATTCACCGCCGATCTGGTGGCTGGATTCCTCGGCATCGATGGGCTCCTGCTGGGCGTGGCGCTGATCGCGGTGTTCGTCATCCTCGTGATCGTGTACCGGTCGCCCCTGCTGCCGGTGCTTGTGCTGGCGACGGCATCCTTCGCCCTGTGCGCTGCCCTGCTGACGGTGTGGTGGCTCGCGAAGGCCGGCATCGTCGTGCTCAACGGGCAGGTGCAGGGGATCCTGTTCATCCTCGTGATCGGCGCCGCCACCGACTACGCGCTGCTGTACGTCGCGCGGTATCGCGAGGCCGTCGCCGACGGAACCCGGCGCTGGGATGCCACGACGCGCGCCTGGCGCGGGGCGTTCGAGCCGATCCTCGCCTCGGGCTGCACAGTGATCGCGGGTCTGCTGTGCCTGCTGCTCAGCGACCTGGCCACCAACCGTGCACTCGGACCCATCGCGTCGATCGGCATCGCGTTCGCGATGCTCGCCGCGCTGACGTTCCTGCCGGCGTTGTTGGCGCTGGTCGGTCGCGCTGCGTTCTGGCCGTTCGTGCCGCGCACGCCTGCGACCACGGCCGTGGCCGATCCGGCAGCGACCGAGAAGGGCTTCTGGCCGCGACAGGCGCGGCTGGTCGCGCGGCACGCGCGTCCGGTCTGGATCGTAAGCCTGGTGGTGCTGCTGGCCGCCGGTAGCGGCATCCTGCAGCTGAAGGCCGACGGTGTGCCCTCGAGCGACCTGGTGCTCGGTCATTCCGAGGCCCGCGACGGCCAGCATGTGCTCGGCGAGCACTTCGACGCCGGCAGCGGCAGCCCGGCCTACGTGCTCGTGCCGGAGGGCGACCTGGCACGCGTGGCCACGGCGATGACCGCCTCGCCCGGCATCACGTCGCTGGCCGTGCGGTCTGCCGATTCGGCGTCGGGTCAGGCCGCCGTCACGATCCAGGGCGGCGAGCTCGTGCTCACCGCCGCCGGCCCGCCGGGAACGCCGGCGCCGGCACCCACGGTCTCGGGTGGCGACGTGCTGCTGAGCGGGACCCTGTCGGACCCGGCCGATTCGACCGCGGCGGAGAAGACCGTGCGTGCGCTGCGCACCGAGCTTTCGACCGTGTCACCCGACGCGAAGGTGGGCGGGGTCACCGCGACCGACATCGACACGAACGACACGTCGATCCGCGATCGCACGCTCATCATCCCGATCGTGCTGGCGGTGATCCTCGTGATCCTCATGCTGCTGCTGCGCGCGGTGGTGGCACCCCTGCTGCTGATCGGATCGGTGATCGTGTCGTTCGCCGCCGCGATGGGCGTGTCCGCGCTGGTGTTCGACCACGTCTTCCGGTTTCCGGGAGCAGACCCCGCCGTGCCCTTGTACGGCTTCGTGTTCCTCGTGGCCCTGGGCGTCGACTACAACATCTTCCTGATGACCCGGGTGCGTGAGGAGTCACTCCGACAGGGCACGCGACCGGGCATCCAGCGCGGGCTGGTCGCCACCGGCGGCGTCATCACGTCGGCGGGCCTGGTGCTGGCGGCGACCTTCGCGGCGCTGGGGGTCATCCCGATCCTGTTCCTCGCGCAGATCGCCTTCATCGTCGCGTTCGGCGTGCTGCTGGACACCTTCGTCGTGCGGTCCCTGCTCGTGCCGGCGGTCTCCTACGACATCGGACGCGCGATCTGGTGGCCGTCGAGGCTGTGGCGGCGGCCGGCGGATGCCGCGTCACCGGGCAAGGCCCCGACGCGCCGCTGAGTGCGTACCCTCGAGGTATGGGCACCGCACTGTTCATCGTCGACGTGCAGAACGACTTCACCGAGGGCGGGGCGCTCGCCGTGGCCGGCGGCCACGCCGTCGCAAGCGGGATCTCGCGCCTGCTGGCCGACCACGCCGGGGAGTACGACATCGTCGTCGCCTCACGCGACTGGCACGACCCCGACAACGACAACGGCGGGCACTTCGCCGCGGACCCCGACTTCACCGACACCTGGCCGGCGCACTGCATGGCCGGCACGGCCGGCGCACAGTACGATCCGGGCCTGGAGACCGGCTCGGTCACCCATCACGTGAAGAAGGGGCAGGGCAGGCCCGCCTACTCGCTGTTCGAGGGCACGACCGACGACGGCGAGACCGTGGAGCAGCTGCTGGACGCGTTCGGGATCGTCGACGTCGACATCACCGGCATCGCCACCGACTACTGCGTGCGAGCGTCGGCGCTCGACGCGATCGCGCACGGACGGCACGTGCGTGTGCTCACCTCGCTCGTGGCCGGCGTCGCCCGTGAGTCGAGCGACGCCGCGCTGGCCGAGCTCGCGCACGCGGGCGCCGAGCTGGTCTGACCGCGCCCGGTCGCCGCCTCCGGCGGGCAGAACTCCGCCGATCCGGGCCGCGAGGGGGCGAAACCGGCCACCGGCGGGCGGAGACCCATGAAGTGGCGGAGTTCTGAACGTCGTGCCGGGCCGCCGCGCGCCAGGCTGACCGCGCCGACGCCGCGCCGATGAGGAATCCGTGAGGGTTCGGCCGCCGGCCGCATGGATTCCGTGAGGATGCTCCGCCCCGGCGCCGCACGGGAGTGGGATCGAGGGTGCGTCCAGGTCGGACGCTCGGCCACCACGCCGGATCCTCCCAGGAGCGGGACATGCTCGACATCGTCTGCGTGCTCGGCGTGATCGCCCTGTTCGCTCTGGTCGCGCTCATCGGCAGGGCGGTGGAGAGGCTGGGATCCGCGACCGGAGGCGCTGCGCGCAGTCCAGCGTCGCGGGGACAGGAGCGGAGATGATCGTCTTCGAGCTGATCGCCGCCGTGCTGGGGCTCGCGGCGATCGTCTACCTCGTGATCGCGCTGATCCTGCCGGAGCGGTTCTGATGGGCTGGTGGTCGTTCCTTGCCACGGTGGCCACCCTCGCCCTCGCGCTCGCCCTCGCCCACCGGCCGCTCGGGGACTACATGGCGTGGGCGTTCACGACACCCCGGGATGGCGCGGTGGAACGCGGCGTGTACCGGGTGCTGGGCGTCGACCCGCGCGGGGAGCAGACCTGGCAGGCTTACCTGCGCGCCGTGCTGATGTTCTCGGCAGCGGGTGTGCTGCTGCTGTATCTGCTGCAGCGGGTGCAGGAGTGGCTGCCGTACGCGCTGGGGCTTCCCGCAGTGCCCGAGGGCATCGCGTTCAACACGGCCATCTCGTTCGTCACCAACACGAACTGGCAGTCGTACACGCCCGAGGCGACCACGGGCTACACTGTGCAGCTGGCCGGTCTGGTCGTGCAGAACTTCGTCTCGGCCGCGACCGGGATCGCCGTCGCCGTCGCCCTGGTGCGCGGGCTCGCCTACCGTCGGACCGGCACCCTGGGAAACTTCTGGGTCGATCTGGTCCGGGCGTCCTTCCGCATCCTGCTGCCCCTTTCGATGGTGGCCGCCCTGATTCTCATCGCCGGCGGAGTGGTCCAGAACTTCGGTGGGTTCCTTGCCGCACACACCGTCGCCGGTGCCGCCCAGACGCTGCCGGGCGGGCCGGTCGCCTCCGAAGAGGCGATCAAGCTGCTGGGCACCAACGGCGGCGGGTTCT
>CALKHM010000180.1 GCA_937988695.1 uncultured Microbacterium sp.
GAGGTCGCCCGGGCGCTCGCACCCGTGCGGGCCGCCACCCCCGCCTGACCCCGCCCCACCCCCGCCTGACCCCGCCCCCGGGTTCGCCGACCTTGCCCCGTCTTGTCGGTCTCGCGTCTGGGCCCCGCGGTAGCGTGGCACGACGGCATCCGTCCGATACCGAGGAGGCAGCGTGGCCGAGCATGTGCTGGCGATCGACCAGGGAACGACCTCGACCCGGGCGATCGTGTTCGACAGGGAAGGGCAGATCGTCTCGGCCGCGCAGCGCGAGCATGAGCAGATCTTCCCGCGCGCCGGGTGGGTCGAGCATGACCCGGTCGAGATCTGGACCAACACGCAGTGGGTCGTCGCCCACGCCCTCTCCCGTGCGCGCCTCAGCGCGCGCGACGTCGCCGGGATCGGCATCACGAACCAGCGCGAGACGGCGATCCTCTGGGACCGCCGCACCGGTCGTCCGGTCGGCAACGCGATCGTCTGGCAGGACACGCGCACCCAAGAGCATGTCGACGCGCTGGCTGCCGCACACCCGAACGGCACGCAGCGTTTCGCCGACACGACCGGCCTGCCGCTGGCGACGTACTTCTCGGCGTCGAAGGTGGCGTGGATGCTGCGACACATCCCGGGCGCCCGCGAAGCCGCCGAGGCGGGCGAGCTGCTGTTCGGCACACCGGACACCTGGGTGATCTGGAATCTCACCGGCGGCAGCAACGGCGGAGTGCATGTCACCGATGTGACCAACGCGTCACGCACACTGCTGATGGATCTGCAGATCCTGGACTGGTCCGACCAGATGCTGCGTGCCTGGGACATCCCGCGCAGCATCCTGCCCGAGATCCGCTCATCGTCCGAGATCGTCGGCGAGGCGCAGACCCCGACCGTCGCGCGCGGCATCCCCATCGCCGGCATCCTCGGCGACCAGCAGGCGGCCACCTTCGGCCAGGCGGCCTTCAGCGCCGGCGAGTCGAAGAACACCTACGGCACCGGGAACTTCCTCATCGTGAACACGGGCACCACGATCGTGCGCAGTGAGCATGGGCTGATCACGACGGTCGCGTATCGTTGCGGCGACGAGCCGGCCCGGTACGCGGTCGAGGGGTCGATCGCCGTCACCGGGTCGCTCGTGCAGTGGCTGCGCGACAACCTCGGCATCATCGCCCGCTCCGAGGACGTCGAGACGCTGGCGGCCACCGTCGACGACAATGGCGGCGCGTACTTCGTTCCTGCCTTCTCCGGACTGTTCGCACCATACTGGCGCCCCGACGCACGCGGAGCGCTCGTGGGGCTCACACGCTACGTGAACAAGGCGCACATCGCGCGCGCGGCGCTGGAGTCCACCGCGTTCCAGACCCGCGATGTGATCGACGCCGTCGTCGCCGACACCTCGCGCGCGCTGCCCGACCTGCGCGTGGACGGCGGCATGACCCGCAACGATCTGCTCATGCAGTTCCAGGCGGACATCCTCGGCCTCCCGGTGGTGCGACCGAAGGTGGTCGAGACCACGGCCCTCGGTGCGGCGTACGCGGCGGGGCTCGCGACCGGGGTCTGGGGCGGGTTCGACGAGTTGCGCGCGCTGTGGCGCGAGGATCGCCGGTTCGAGCCCGCAATGGACGGTGACGAGCGCGAACGGCGTTATCGGATGTGGAAGAAGGCCGTATCGAAGTCGCTGGACTGGGTCGACGACGACGCCCGAACACTCATGGGCACGCATGAGGCCTGAGCGCCCCTGCGTCGAGCTCACGTGAGATGGCCGAATGCCCATCGAGCTGCCGCCAGTCTGGCGTGCAGTGGGCGATGTGATGCGCATTCGCGGGATGCCGCGCCGCGGCCGGTGACGACCGGACATCGCTGTTGCGGGGATGCCGTGCCGTGACCGATCGACCTACTTGAGCAGCCGCGACAGCCGGCGGTCGGCGAGAGTCTTGCCGCCGGTCTGACACGTCGGGCAGTACTCCAGGCTGTTGTCCGCGAAGAAGACGCTGCGCACCGTGTCGCCGCAGACCGGGCATGCCTGCCCGCGCCGGCCGTGAACCCGCATCCCGCGTCGTTTGGCGTCTTTCAGGTCCGCCGGAGGCTTGCCGGATGCCTGGACCACCGCATCGTGCAGCGTCTCGAGCATCGCCGCGTACAGACGATCGATGTCCGCGTCGTCGAGACTTGCGGCGAGCGCGTATGGCGACATCCGCGCAGCGTGCAGGATCTCGTCGGAGTACGCGTTCCCGATTCCGGCGATCACCGCCTGATCGCGGAGCAGCCCCTTGATCTGCGTGCGCCGATTCACCAGCAGTGCGGCGAACGCATCGCGCGTGAACGCGGCATCGAAGGGATCGGGCCCGAGCCGGGCGATCCCGGGCACGTCCGACGGCTCGCGCACGACGTAGACCGCGAGGGATTTCTTCGTCCCCGCCTCGGTGAGGTCGAATCCCGACCCGTCGGCGAAGGCGACACGAAGGGCGATGGGCGTGCGACCGGGCTTGATGATCGTGGTGGGAAGCGCGTCATACCAGCGCAGCCACCCGGCCTTCGCGAGGTGGAACACCAGGTGCGCGGCATCCGTCGTGACGTCGACGAACTTTCCATGCCGGCTCACCCCGATGACGGATGCCTCGCGCAGGGCATTGATCGGAGGATCGTACGTCTTCAGCGCGGCGATGTTCGCCACCGTCGCGCGGGTGATCCGCAGACCCGTGATGCGCCCCTCGAGGAACTCGACCAGGCCCTGCACCTCAGGCATCTCCGGCATGCGTTCATCCTGCCACGCGGCGCCGACACACGACAGCGGCGTGCCCTCGCGCCCCGGCCCGGCCCGTCGCCTCGCACGCGCGGGATGCCCCGAGAATCTCCGTCGGGTGGGTCAGAGCACCGGCCAGTCCACCGGCGCCCGGTCGTCGGTGCGCAGCAGTCCGGCGATCCACCCGTCGTGCCTGCCTCGAGGATCGGACAGGCCCTGCCGCAGCGTCCCCTCGTATTGGAACCCGAGTGTGCGCGCGACACGCGCAGACGAGATGTTGCCGACGACGGCACGCCACTCGATCCGAGCCAGTTCGAGCTCGGTGAATGCGAAGTCGACGACGGCTCGTGCCGCCTCGGTGAGCAGCCCCTGGCCCCGGGACGCCGCCGCCATCCAGTACCCGATCTCGGCGGCGCCACCGTGCACGACGTGTGCGAGCCCCAGCATCCCCACCCATGCGCCCTCGCGGCGGATCGCCCAGTTGAGCTCGGTACCTTCGGCCCACCGCCTCGCGCTGCGCGCGATGAAGTCCTCGGCGTCGCCGAGCGTGTAGGGGGAGGGCAGTGTCGTCCAGCGCGGCACCTCCGGGTCCTGGGCAGCCGCCGCGATCGTCGGTGCATCACGAGGATCGGGCAGGGTCAACTCGAGGCGCGCCGTACGAAGGATGACCGGTTCCACCAGGACAGGGTATCCGGTGCTCGCGCCGCCCGGACTCAGAGCACTACGCGACGCAGCAGTCCGACCTTCTCGTAGACGTCGGCCAGCGTGCGGTCGGCCACCTCGGCGGCCCGTGCCGCGTTGGATGCCAGCACGCGGTCGAGCTCGGCAGGATCGGCCATGAGCTCGAGCGCACGCTCGCGCACCGGGCCGAACTCGCCCACGACGACCTCGGCGAGGCCCCTCTTGAAGTCGCCGTATCCACGCCCGGCGTATTCATCCTCGATGGCGGGGATCTGTCGTCCGGTCAGTGCGGCGTAGATCACGAGCAGATTCGACACGCCGGGCTTGCTCTCCCGGTCGTAGCGCACAGAACCTTCGGAGTCGGTGACGGCCCGCATGATCTTCTTCGCCGACACGCTGGGCTCGTCGAGGAGCCACAGCACGCCGGCGTCGGACTCGGCCGATTTCGACATCTTCGACGTCGGACTTTGCAGATCGTAGATGCGCGCCGTGTCCTTCTGGATCACCGGGCGCGGCACTTCGAACGCCTTGCCGTAACGTCCGTTGAAACGTTCGGCGAGGTCCCTCGTGAGCTCGACGTGCTGCTTCTGGTCTTCGCCGACCGGCACGATGTCGGTCTGATACAGCAGGATGTCGGCGGCCATCAGCACCGGGTAGGTGAACAGGCCGACGGTGGTGGCGTCGGCGCCGTAGCGCTGCGACTTGTCCTTGAACTGCGTCATCCGGTTCGCCTCGCCGAAGCCGGTCACCGTCGAGAGCACCCAGGCCAGCTCCGCGTGCGCGGGCACGTGCGACTGCACGTACAGCGTCGAGCGTGATGGCTCGATGCCGGCGGCGATGTACTGCGCCGCCGTACGGCGCGTCTTCGCGCGCAGCTCGGCGGGATCGTTCGGCTGTGTCAGCGCATGCA
>CALKHM010000181.1 GCA_937988695.1 uncultured Microbacterium sp.
CGGCGTGGGTAGACTGGGCAAGTGCTGACGGTCGCCGTTCTCATCTCGGGTGCCGGCTCGAATCTGCGGGCCCTGCTCGACGCCGCCGACGACCCCGACTATCCCGCGCGCATCGTCGCCGTCGGCGCCGACCGCGAGGCCGACGGGCTGGCCCACGCTGAGGCCTACGGCATCCCGACGTTCATGGTGCCGTATGCAGGATTCGACAGCCGCGAGGCGTGGGGCACCGAGCTCGATGAGCAGCTGCGCGTGTGGCGCCCCGACCTCGTCGTGCTCAGCGGTCTGATGCGTCTGCTTCCACCGGCCGTGGTGGAGGCCTGGGCGCCGCGCATCGTCAACACGCATCCCGCCTATCTGCCGGAGTTCCCCGGCGCGCACGGTGTGCGCGATGCGCTGGCCGCCGGCGCGACGCAGACCGGCGCGAGTGTCATCCTCGTCGACGACGGCGTGGATTCCGGACCGATCCTCGCGCAGGAACGCGTGCCGGTGCTGCCCGGCGACGACGAGCACCACCTGCACGAGCGCATCAAGCCCGTCGAACGGCGACTGCTCATCGACGTCGTGCGACGCGTCGCCACCGGCGATCTCGATCTCGTCGCGGCATCCGCCTCGGCGTCGCGGACCCTCTGACCTAGCCCGAAGGAGCACACATGGCCGGCCCACACCACGATCCCTCCCTGTACCGCGAGCGCGATGTGGTGCCCGTCCGCCGAGCCCTCGTGTCGGTCAGCGACAAGACCGACCTGGTGCGGCTTGCCGAGGCCCTGATCAGCGCCGGAGTGGAGATCGTGTCGACCGGCTCGACGGCATCCACGATCCGTGACGCGGGATTCCCGGTCACCGACGTCTCGGCCGTGACCGGGGTCGCCGAGATGCTCGACGGCCGGGTCAAGACGCTGCACCCGAACGTGCACGGCGGGCTGCTGGCCGACCTGCGCCTGCAAGCCCACGAGGACGAGCTCGCCGATCTCGGCATCAAACCGTTCGAGCTGGTGGTCGCGAACCTCTACCCGTTCGTCGAGACGGTGCGTTCCGGAGCATCCCCCGACGACGTCGTCGAGCAGATCGATATCGGAGGACCGTCGATGGTGCGTGCCGCGGCCAAGAACTTCGCGAACGTCGCCGTCGTGGTCTCGCCCGAGTCGTACCCCGCGATCGTCGAGGCGCTCGGCAACGGCGGCACCACGCTTGCCGTGCGTCGGGAGCTCGCCGCTCGCGCGTTCGCGCACACGGCGACGTACGATCGCGCGGTGACGACGTGGTTCTCGGAGGAGACGCTTGCCGAGGGCGTCGACCTGCCGCAGCACCTCACCATCAAGGCCGAGCGTCTTTCCACGCTGCGGTACGGCGAGAACGCGCACCAGCGTGCGGCGTTGTACTCGCGGGTGGGTGGCCATGGCATCGCGCAGGCCGATCTGCTGCAGGGCAAGCCGATGTCATACAACAACTACGTCGATGCGGATGCCGCGCTGCGCACGGCGTTCGACATGGTGCTGCCGGCCGTGGCCATCGTCAAGCACGCGAACCCCTGTGGCATCGCCGTCGCGGCCCCCAACGCGCTGGATGAGATCGCCAGCGCGCACCTGCGTGCCCACGAGTGCGACCCGCTGTCGGCGTTCGGCGGCGTGATCGCCGCCAACCGCACGGTGACGTTGAAGATGGCCGAGAACCTGCGCGACATCTTCACCGAGGTCATTGTGGCGCCCGACTTCGCGCCGGAGGCCCTCGAGCTGTTCGCGTTGAAGAAGAACCTGCGCGTGCTGCGGCTGCCGGCGGACTGGCAGCAGGAGCCGATGGACGTGCGCCTGGTCTCCGGAGGGCTGCTGCTGCAGGATGCCGACCGGTTCCCCGATGACGACTTCGCCTCGGTCGCTGCCGGTTGGGATCTGGTCTCCGGCGAGCGCCCCTCCGACGCGGAGATGCAGAACCTGATCTTCGCGTGGAAGTCCTGTCGCGCGGTCAAGTCGAACGCGATCGTGCTGGCCAAGGACTCTGCAACGGTGGGCATCGGGATGGGCCAGGTCAATCGGGTCGACTCCTGCAAGCTCGCCGTGGCGCGCGCCGGCGATCGTGCACCGGGGTCGGTCGCGGCATCCGACGCGTACTTCCCGTTCTCCGACGGGCCCGAGACGCTGATCGACGCGGGGATCGCCGCGATCGTCCAGCCCGGCGGGTCGGTGCGCGACCAGGAGACCATCGACCTGGCCCGCGAGCGCGGGATCACGATGTTCTTCACCGGGGAGCGTCACTTCTTCCACTGACGCGCGGCGGTTTCCGCGCACCTCGCCCGCGGCCTCCGGCTCCCCTTCGCCAAATTCACATGAATTTGGCGAATGCACATCAAACTGCCGGCGGTTTGATGTGCATTCGGCGGTTTGATGTGCATTGGGCGGTGGCTCCGTGGGGATGCCGCGGTTCGACAGCGCGGGGCGGCGGCTCGGTGGGGATGCCGCGGTTCGACAGTGCGGGTGACGGCTCGGTGGGGATGCCGCGGCTCGACAGTGCGGGCGGCCCCGGGGATGCCGCGGTGCGGCGTCTCGTGCAGCCGATGGGCGGCGCGTCCGGGAGTCTGAAAGGATGCGGCGCCGGGCGGTTCTGCGCAGCGCATCAGCGTCAGGCGGTCGATGTGCAGCGGCCCGCCGCCGGCAACGTGCCAGGCCAGGTCAGTGCGCAGCGGCCTGCGGCCAGCGGCCGGCAACGCGCCGCGTCAGACTGGCGCAACAGCCCCGGCACCCCACCCGCAGCGCGCGACGTGCTGGTCCAGACTGCCGCCTGCGCAGCGCATCGACGTCGCGCCTACACGCAGCGGCCGGCGCACCCCCCCTGCGTCCGTGCCGGTTCAGGCCGTCTGTCGCCCTGTCGCCTCGAGCCAGCGCAGCCACACCTCGCTGATCGTCGGGTACGCGGGAACGGCGTGCCACAGCCGCGCCAGGGGCACCTCGCCGACGACGGCGATCGTCGCCGCCTGCAGCAGCTCCGCGACATCCCGCCCTACGAACGTGGCACCGATCAGCACGTCGCGCTCCGTGTCCACGATCGCGCGCGCCCGGCCTTGGTAGTCGTCGGCGTAGGTCGCCGAGCCGGCCACCCAGGACAGGTCGTAGTCGAGCACTTGGATGCTGCGACCCGCCGCACGCGCCTGCGCCTCGGTGGGTCCGATCGATGCGACCTCGGGGTCGGTGAACACGACCTGCGGCACGGCGTCGTGGTCGGCGGTGGCCGCGTGCCGGCCCCACGGTCCGTCATCCACCGGAGCCTTCATGGCACGCGCGGCAATGACATCGCCGGCGACCCGGGCCTGGTACTTGCCCTGGTGGGTGAGCAGCGCGCGATGGGTGACATCGCCAACGGCGTAGAGCCAGTCGGAGCCGACGGCGCGCAGCGTGTCGTCGACGTCGATCCAACCTCCAGGCGTCAGGCCGACGGCATCCAAGCCGATGTCATCGGTACGCGGTGTGCGGCCGGTGGCGACGAGCACCTCGTTCGCGCGCACGGTGCTGCCATCGTCGAGAGTCAACGCGACGGATCCGTCGGTGTCGCGTCGGACGGCCGTGGCAGACCCGGAACGGATATCGACGCCTGCACGCAGGAGCGCGCCGCGCACCGCGTCCTGCGCGAACGGCTCCGCACGGCCGAGCACCTCCGAGCGAACGATCATCGTGATGCGCGCGCCGAGCGCCGCGTACGCGGTGGCCATCTCGCACGCGACCACGCCGCCACCGATGATCGCCAGCGCCGCGGGCACATCATGCGCGCTCGTGGCCTCACGGCTCGTCCATGGCGCCGCCTCGCGCAGGCCTGGGATGTCGGGGATCGCCGCACGCGTGCCGGTGCAGACCGCGACCGCATGACGGGCATGCAACGCACGCACGCTGCCGTCGGGGGACGTGACCGTCACCTCGCGCTCGCCGGCCAGCCGTCCATGCCCGCGCACGAGTTCGATGCCGGCGTCAAGCAGCCACGCGACCTGACCGTCGTCGTTCCAGTCGTGCGTGAGTCGATCGCGGCGACGGAACACCCCGGCGCTGTCCAAGGGGCCGGTCACCGCTTGCCGCGCGCCGTCGACATCCCGCGCCGCTCGCAGCGCGGCGGCCGGGCGCAGCAGCCCCTTCGACGGCATGCACGCCCAGTAGGAGCATTCGCCGCCGACGAGCTCGTTCTCCACGATCACGGCGGACAGGCCGCCCTGCACCGCGCGATCCGCCACGTTCTCGCCGACGGGTCCGGCGCCGATCACGATGAGGTCATAGGTGTCCATGTCTTCACGGTAGGCGGGCGGGCTCCGGCGCGATACCCCGTGCGGCTCCCGCCGAGTGCACATCAAACCGCCCGATCCACATCACACCGCCGCAAAACTGATGTGCACTCGTCGAATTCATGTGAATTTGACGCAGGGATGGGGTGCAGGGTCGTGTCCGATTTCCGCGAGCAAGAGGCCTCTGCGCGTGTCAGGCTGGAGCCATGGGTTTCCCGATGATGACGTTCGACGAGCGCTACCGTGCCATCGATGCGCGCGACGTGCGCTTCGACGGCCAGTTCATCACGGTCGTCCGCTCGACCGGCATCTACTGCCGCCCCAGTTGTCCTGCCCGAACCCCGAAGCCGTCGAATGTCACGTTCTATCCGACCGCCGCCGCCGCGCACGAGGCCGGCTACCGGGCCTGCAAACGGTGTCTTCCGGATGCTGCGCCGGGCTCTCCGGAGTGGAATGTGCGAACGGATGCCGCGGGCCGGGCGATGCGGCTGATCCAGGACGGCATCATCGAACGAGAGGGCGTGCCGGGCCTGGCTCGTCGCCTGGGCTACTCGCCACGGCAGCTGAACCGCATCCTCACCGCCGAGTTGGGCGCGGGTCCACTGGCATTGGCGCGCGCACATCGGGCGCACACGGCGCGGATGCTGCTGGTGGGCACCGACCTGCCGGCGGCCGACGTGGCGTTCTCCGCGGGATTTGCCAGCATCCGCCAGTTCAACGACACGATCCGCGAGGTGTTCGGCATGACGCCGCTGCAGTTGCGCGCGCGCCGACATGCAGCGCAGGGCGGTGCTCCGACGGATGGCGGCGCCATTCGTCTCGTCCTCGCCCACCGCACACCGATCGATCTCGACGGGCTGTTCTCCTGGATGCGCGCCCGCGCCGTGGACGGCATGGAGAACGCGAGCGCCGGGTCGTACGAGCGCACGCTTGCACTGCCGCACGGCCCTGCGCGGATGCGGATACATGCCGATGGCGGCATACTCCGGCTGGACGCACAGCTCGCCCAGCTGGCCGATCTGCCGGTGCTGCTGGCGCGCGCACGGCGGCTGTTCGATCTGGATGCCGATCCGGTGGGCATCGACATGGCGTTGTCGCGGCATGCAGAGCTCGTGCCCGCCGTCGCTGGCATTCCGGGCATCCGCGTTCCGGGAGCCGTCGACCCGTACGAGATGCTGGTTCGTGCGATGATCGGGCAGCAGATCTCCGTTGCGGCCGCGCGCACCGCGCTGACACGGCTGGCCGCGGAGCTGGGGGAGCGGATGCCCGACGGTGGCATCCTCTTCCCGACCATGGCGGCGATTGCTGAGCACGGCGCGGAGGTGCTGCGCGGACCGGCCGCGCGCGTGCGCGCTCTGGTCGGCGCGGCTGCCGCAGCGGCGGCAGGAGCGCTGGTGCTGAGCGCGGGCGACGATCCCGTCGCTCAGCGTGAGGCGTTGCTGGCGCTACCGGGGGTCGGGCCATGGACCGCGGACTACGTGCGCATGCGCATCACCGGCGACCCCGATGTCTTCCTGCCCGGTGACCTCGCCGCACGGGCCGGGGCTGCTCGCCTGGGGCTGCCTGCCGACGCGAGGTCGCTGAATGCCTGGGCAGCCGACGCAGCACCCTGGCGCAGCTACCTGACCGCGCACTTCTGGCGCGCGGCATCCGTCCCTCTTCCCACCAAGGAGATCGCATGACTGCCATCGTTCAGACCATCCCGACCCCCGACGGCCCGTTCACGCTCGTCGCCGACGACGCGGGCCGTGTGCTCGCCTCCGGCTGGAGCGATGATGTCGCGGCGGTCGTGGAGCGCATCCCTCTCCGAGCACGCCCCACGGATGTCACACCGGGTGCGACGGATGCCGCGACCGCCGTGCGCGCGTATTACGACGGCGATCTGACCGGCGTCGCGACGGTGCCTGTGTTGCAGTACGGCACCGCACTGCAGCATGACGGGTGGCGGGCGTTGCGTGAGATCGAGCCCGGGCGGCCGCTCACCTACACCGAGTTCGCCGCGATGCTCGGCCGTCCCTCTGCGGTGCGGGCCGTGGCGTCGATCTGCGCGCGCAATGCGCCGGCGTTGTTCGTGCCCTGTCACCGCGTGCTGCGCGGCGATGGTTCGATGGGCGGCTTCGCCTGGGGCGTCGAGGTCAAGCGCAGCCTCCTGGAGCGCGAGTCTCGCTGACCTCGCCGCCCGCGTGCCTGCGTGCGTGCGTGCTTGCGCCGAGCTTGCCGTGCGTGCGCCGAGCTTGCCGTGCGTGCGCCGAGGATGTCTCTGGACAACCTCGGCACACCGGAGACAAGCTCGGCGCACAGATGGCAAGCTCGGCGAACCGGAGACAAGCTGGGGGCACGGGGCACGGGCACGGGCACGGGGCGCAAAGCACACGCAAGGCGCGGCGCGCGACCCCCGCCGCCCGCGTGCGCGGACCGACCCGATGTTGCGTACAGCGAACGTTCAGGCATAGTCTGGAGGGCTGTCGCGTCATGAGCGCGGTGTCCGTGATCCAAGGAGGAAGCCATGTACCAGGCCGTCATCGACGTCAAGCCGGTCATCTTCCGTCCTTCCGCGGCCGGGCTCGGGCTCGAGGGATAACCGGCTCCGCTCTCCGGCCCGCCCTCCGCCGTCGACTCCGTCGACGCCTCGTCTGACTCCGGCCGCACTCTCGCCGCCGCCCGCCTCCGGTTTCCCGGGACGCCTGTCTTCCGCCCTCGTCCCACGCAAGGATCATGACTTCTCCATCCCCGCACAGACTGTCCACGCCCCGCGCGCTCGCGCGCCTGTATCCGTTCGTCAAGCCCGTCCTGCCGCGCCTCATCGGCGGCATGTTCACGGCCCTCGCCGCCGCGCTGATGACGCTGCTCATCCCGATCGTGCTGCAGGCCGCCGTCGACGGCCCCATCGCCGGCAAGAACCTGCCGTTGATCATCTGGGCGTGCCTGGGCGTGCTCGTGCTCGGCGCGCTCGAGGCACTGTTCGTCTTCCTCCGCCGCGCGCTGGTGCTGGGCCCTGCCACCAAGGTCGAGTACCGCATCCGCCAGGACTTCTACGAGCGCCTGCAACGGCTGCCGGTCGCGTTCCACGACCGCTGGCAGTCGGGACAGCTGCTGAGCCGGATGATGCAGGACATCAACCTCGTCCGGCGCTGGATCGTGTTCGGCGTGATCATGCTCATCGTCAATCTGCTGACGATCGTCATCGGCACGGTCCTGCTGTTCCGCTGGCACTGGGCGCTGGGCACCGCGTTCATCATCATCTCGGTTCCGCTGTGGTTCTTCGGCTACCGCTTCGAGCAGCGCTACGGCACGCTGACGCGGCAGAGCCAAGACCGCGCGGGCGATCTGGCGACGTCGGTCGAGGAGAGCGTGCACGGCATCCGGGTGCTGAAGGCGTTCGGCCGCGGCAAGCACGCGCTGCAGAAGTTCGCCAAGCAGGCCGACAGCCTGCGCGGCATCGAGATGCGCAAGGCGCGCGAGGTCGGACTGCTCTGGTTCTGGCTGGACACCGTGCCGATGCTCGCCTTCGCCGTCTGCCT
>CALKHM010000182.1 GCA_937988695.1 uncultured Microbacterium sp.
CGCGTACAGGATGTCCGACGACTCCTTCGTGCGGGCGCCGGCCCGCGCCAGCCCGCCGCTCTCGTTGATCCAGCGCACCTGCTCGTCCATGAGCAGCAGCGTCGAGATGGCCGGCGTGTTCAGCGTCTGGTTCAGTCGCGAGTTCTCCACGGCGGTCTTCAGGGCGAGGAACGCCGGGATGTAGCGGTCGGATGCCGCGATGCGCTCGATGCGCTCGATCGCGGCAGGGGAGACCGCCGCGAACCACAGCCCGCCGTCTGCGGCGAAGTTCTTCTGCGGGGCGAAGTAGTAGACGTCGGTCTGCGCGACGTCGATGTCGATGCCGCCCGCGGCGCTGGTCGCGTCGATGACGGTCAGCGCGCCCGCGTCGCCGTGCACGCGCTCGACCGGTGCGGCCACGCCGGTGGAGGTCTCGTTGTGCGGTGCGGCGTACACGTCGACGCCTTCGACGGGTTCGAAGTGCGACCGGGTGCCGGCCTCGGCCACGCGCACATCGGGCGCCTGCAGCCACGGCGCCGCGGCGGCCTTGGCGAACTTGCCGCCGAACTCGCCGAACTGCAGGTTCTGCGCGCGACGCTCGATGAGTCCGAACGCGGCGGCGTCCCAGAACGCGGTCGAGCCGCCGTTGGCGAGGATGATCTCGTAGCCCTCGGGCAGACGGAACAGCTCGGCCAGACCGGCACGCACGCTGCCGACGAGGTTCTTCACCGGCGCCTGTCGGTGCGAGGTCCCGAGGATCGAAGCGCCGCGCTCCGCCAGGGAGCGCACCTGCTGCGGACGCACCTTCGACGGGCCGCATCCGAATCGACCGTCGACGGGCAGGATCTCGCGGGGCAGGGTGACGTGGGCCATGCACCGATTCTAGAGCGGCGGGATGCCGCGCCCCGGCCGTGTGACGCGGGACGACCTCGCCCGCCGCCCCGGTAGGCTGGAAGACCACGGCCAGGCGGAGGAGACGATGGTAGACCTCATCGACACCACGGAGATGTACCTACGCACGATCCTCGAGCTCGAAGAGGAGAACATCGTGCCGCTGCGGGCGCGCATCTCCGAACGGCTGGGACACTCCGGTCCGACGGTGTCGCAGACAGTCGGCCGCATGGAGCGCGACGGCCTCGTCGTCGTCGCCGACGACCGGCACCTCGAGCTGACCGACGCGGGCCGTTCGAAAGCCGTCGACGTGATGCGCAAGCACCGGCTGGCCGAGCGCCTGCTCTCCGACGTGATCGGACTGGACTGGGCGTACGTGCACGAAGAGGCCTGCCGCTGGGAGCACGTGATGAGCGAGCAGGTCGAGCGTCGCCTGGTGGATCTGCTCGGTCACCCCACCGAGTCGCCGTACGGCAATCCGATCCCGGGTCTGGACCAGCTGGGCGGTGTCGCCTCGATCGACTTCGAGCAGGGCGTGATCGGGCTCGTGCGCAAGCTCGACGCCGCAGGCGGTCCGATCCGCGGCACGGTGCGGCGGCTGGCCGAGCCCGCCCAGGTCGACCCGGACCTGCTCGATCAGCTCCGCGAGGCCGGCGTCGTGCCCGGCGCGAGCGGCGACTACCAGTACAGCGAGGGGTACGTGCTGGTGCAGATGGACGGCAACGGCGAGGGGCTGGAGCTGCCCGTCGAGGTCGCCTCGCACATCTTTCTCGTCGACGAGGCGCACTGACATCCAGCGGCTTGCCAGCCGCGGAGCGTGACATATTCGTTACCTTCCGGTAGCCTCGAACAGTCCGCGGGCAAGAAGCCGGCCGGCGGATGTCTGCAGGGATCGCCTCACA
The DNA here is from genome assembly GCA_937988695.1 of uncultured Microbacterium sp. GTDB lineage: Bacteria > Actinomycetota > Actinomycetes > Actinomycetales > Microbacteriaceae > Microbacterium. The sequence continues at coordinate 1,773 of CALKHM010000182.1, forward strand.
GGTTCGTCGTTCCTGCGGTCACGTCGCACGGGAGTCCCGACGCCCATGCCCGCATCCCGACGAACCCGTGCCTGGTCCCGACCGGTCGCGGAGGCCACGGAGGACAGCTCTTGGCTGAACAGCACGACTCGACCGAGCACGACCAGACCCCCGCAGTGACGCGCTCTCGACGCAGCCTGCGCGCTGCAGCGCCGGCCGCTCCCGCTCCTGCCCGTGTCGCCCCTGCCCGTGTCGCCCGTACGGCGACCCCCACGGCGGCCAGGCGACGCTCTCCTATCCGGCGCCTGGCCGTGGTCAGCGTCATCACGGCGCTCGTGGGCACCGCGGCGGTCCCCGCGTTTGCGGCCGTCGGACACGGCCCTGAGGCCCGCACCGTGCAGCAGCAGGCCGCCGCCGACGCGCAGTCGCTGATCGTGGCATCCGAGCACGAGAAGGCCGCCGATCTCAGTCGCAGCAGCTACTCGGCGACCACGTCGGGCGAGATCCAGAAGAAGAAGGCGCAGCAGGCCGCCGCCGCCCGCGCCCGCGAGGCCGCCCGCGTCGCCTCGTACTCCACCACGACCGTCGACCTGAACATGACCGGGCCCGGCAGCGGCGACATCCGGTGGCCGCTGGCGAAGATCAACAGCATCGGCGACGGTTTCCACTCCCGCGGCGGCGAGCACCAGGGCGTCGACCTGCTGGCCAACGGCGGAACGCCGATCTTCGCCGCCACGGCGGGCACCGTGAACGTCTCCAGCGAGGGCTACTACGGCTACGGTGTGGCCATCACGATCGACACCGTCATCGACGGCAAGAAGGTCACGACGCTCTACGGGCACATGCGCTACGGCAGCCGCCAGGTCGTGCACGGGCAGAAGGTCGCGGTCGGCCAGGCCATCGGGCTCGTCGGCAGCACCGGCCGCTCCACCGCCAACCACCTGCACTTCGAAGTGATGCTCAATGGCACGCACGTCGATCCGCTGGCCTGGCTGCGCGCGAACGCGAGCTGAGGCATCCGCCCTCCGACACGCCGCGACCGCGACCGCGCCGGTGATGCGCCTTCGGGGCTAATCTGTTCCCGGACGCCGTAGGCCACACGAGAGGGACGCCGATGGACATCAGCACACCGCGCATCCGCACCATGGATGCGCTCGGGCTGCTCGTCCTTCGGCATCATGAGAGCGGATGCCGCACCCCGGGTGCGGCGGATGGGCGCCGTCCGTAGACGGCGCTTTTTTCATCCCTGCGCGGGCAAGACGCGTCTTCGAACCGACCGTCCGGAAAGCCGTTTCGGACCGATCGTGAGGATGACGGATGCGCACACTGGTGCTGAATGCAGGATACGAACCGCTGGCGGTCGTGTCGTTTCGCCGGGCCCTGGTCCTGGTGATGAACGAGAAGGCGACCGTGATCGAGCACGTCGAGGGGGAGCCGGTGCGCGCGGCCAGCGCCGCCTTCGACAGACCGGCGGTGATCATCCTGACCCGCTACGTGCCCCTGCCGCACACACGGCGTGTGCCGGTGACCCGCCGCGGCGTGCTGCGCCGGGACGGGTTCCGCTGCGCCTACTGCGGCGGTCACGCGGCCACGATCGATCACGTGATGCCTCGCTCGCGGGGAGGCGCGGACAGCTGGGAGAACCTCGTCGCCTGCTGCCAGCGCTGCAACAACGTGAAGGGTGATCGGACCCCGCAGGAGATGTCGTGGCAGCTGCGTTTCGCGCCCCAGCCGCCGCACGGCCCGTCCTGGGCCATCCGCGGCACCGAGCGCGCCGATCCGTGTTGGGAGCCCTATCTCGCGCTCGCGGCGTGAGCCGTGGCGCCCGCAGCACGGGATCGCATCGACACCGGGCCATGGCGGAAACGTCCAGCCCGCGTGGATGAAGGCGACGGTAGACTCGCGGCCGGAGACGCCATGACAGATTCCCCGCATACGCGTCACAACGCGCGCGACTCGGCGATGCGCTCCCGCGCGCCCGTCTTCCTGGACGCGAGCGGGCGGCGCCAGCGCGCGGTGCGCGCGGCCGCCGCGGTGGCCGTGCTGGCGGCGTTCTCGTACGCCGCGCTGTTGGTGAGCGCGCTGGTGGGCGGCCCCACGATCGACGCGCCGTTCCTGCCGCAGCCGCCCGCGCTGGCCGGACATGCCC
>CALKHM010000183.1 GCA_937988695.1 uncultured Microbacterium sp.
CCGCGCCCCCGACAGCCTCCGCACCGCCGAAAGACGACGCGACGTGACCGACGCCGCCATCTGCTCGCGCGCCGGATGCCACACCCCCGCCACGATGCAGGTGGTGTGGCGCAATCCGCGCATTCACACAGCCGACCGCCGTAAGATCTGGCTGGCCTGCGACGAGCACGTCGACTACCTGCACGACTATCTCGCCGCCCGCGCGTTCCCCGTCGCGGTCGAGCCGTTCCGCCCCGAACCTCAGGAGCTGTGATGAGCCGACGTCAGACCGCGCCGGCAGCGGTACGCTGGACCGCCTACATCGGCGTCGCGATCGTGTTCGCGATCGCCTGCGCGTTCCTCTCGCACTGGCAGTTGAGTAAGAACATCGCACGCAACGAGCAGCTCTCGGTCATCGCGGACAACTATGACGCGGCCCCGGTGCCGCTGGCCGACGTCCTGGCGCCGGAGCGCACGCTGCCCGACCGGTCGAAGTGGCGGCAGGTGACCCTCACTGGCACCTACCTGACCGACCAGCAACTGCTCGTGCGCAACCGCGTGCACGCGGGCACGGCCGCGTACGAGATCATCGTGCCGATGCGGCTGACCGATGGCCGGGTGTTCCTCGTCGACCGCGGCTGGGAGCCGCCGGGCAACCGGCAGGCCACCCCCGACACGATCCCGGATGCTCCGAGCGGCACGGTGACGGCGGTCGTGCGCCTGCTGCCCGGCGAGACTCTGCCGGCATCGGGCGCGGATGCCCCTGCCGGACAGGTGCCGTCGATCCACCTCCCCCTGGTCGCCCACAAGATGGGCGCGGACGGGGCATCGCTCGACCGCGGCGCATACGGGCAGCTGGTGTCGGAGAGCCCCGCACCGGCGGTCGCGCCCCAGGCGTTCGAACCGCCCTCCGACGACCCCGGACCGTACCTGTCCTACGGCATCCAGTGGATCATGTTCGCCGTCATGGGCTTCATCTTCATCTGGTACGTGATCCGCTCCGAGCGTCGCATCCGTCGTGAAGAGGCCGAGGATGCCGCAGCCGTGGCGACGCTGGCCCAGACCGACCCCGAGGCGGCCGCCGCCTTGCGCGCGGAGACCTCTGCACGCCGCGTGCGCGAGCGGCGCGAGGCGCGCCGCGACCGCGACGCGCGAGACGAAGACGCGCTGCTGGACGACGCATCGCGCTGAGACGGCGACTCTCACGCAAGCGCCGCCGGAGTCCGGGCGACGCCTACGCCTATGCGAGCGTGACCAGATCGGCGTAGTCGCGACCCCAGATGTCCTCGACGCCGTCGGGCAGGATCAGCACGCGCTCGGGACTGAGCGCCTCGACGGCTCCCTCGTCGTGAGAGACGAGCACCACCGAGCCCTCGTAATGCGCGAGCGCGCCGAGGATCTCGTCGCGGGACGCCGGGTCGAGGTTGTTGGTGGGCTCGTCCAACAGCAGCACGTTGGCGCTGGAGACCACGAGCGTGGCCAGCGACAGACGCGTCTTTTCACCGCCGGAGAGCACGCCCGCGGGCTTGAGCACGTCGTCGCCGGTGAACAGGAACGACCCGAGCACCTTGCGCGCCTCGGTCGCCGAGATGTCGGGGGCCGCCGACATCATGTTCTCCAGCACGGTGCGATGCACGTCGAGGTTCTCGTGCTCCTGCGCGTAGTAGCCGATCTTCAGACCGTACCCGGGCTCGACCTGGCCGGTGTCGGGCCGGTCGACGCCGGCCAGGATGCGAAGCAGCGTGGTCTTGCCCGCGCCGTTCAAACCCAGGACGACGACCTTCGACCCGCGATCGATGGCCAGATCCACGTCGGCGAAGATCTCCAGCGATCCGTACGACTTCGACAGACCCGACGCCATGAGCGGTGTCTTGCCGCACGGTGCGGGCTTGGGAAAGCGCAGCTTCGCCACGCGGTCCACAGCGCGCACCTCCTCGAGTCCGCTCAGGAGCTTCTCGGCACGCGCGATCATCTGATGCGCGGCAGCGGCCTTGGTGGCCTTCGCACCGAACTTGGCCGCCTGCTGCTGCAGGGCGGTGGCCTTCTTCTCCGCGTTGGCCCGTTCCTTCTTGCGGCGCTCCTGATCGGCGACCCGCTGCCGCTGATAGTTGCGCCAGTTCATGTTGTAGATGTCGATCACCTGTCGGTTGGCGTCGAGGTAGAACACCCGGTTCACCGTCTCGCCGACGAGCTCGACGTCGTGGCTGATCACGATCAGCCCGCCCTTATAGCCTTTCAGGAACTCGCGCAACCACACCACGCTGTCGGCGTCGAGGTGGTTCGTGGGCTCGTCGAGGATCATCGTGTCGGCGTCGGAGAACAGGATGCGGGCGAGCTCGATGCGACGGCGCTGACCGCCCGAGAGGGTGCGCAACGGCTGATCGAGGATGCGGTCGGGCAACGACAGGTTGTGCGCGATGGAGGCCGCCTCGGCCTCGGCGGCGTAGCCGCCGAGGGTCTCGAAACGCTCGGTGAGGTTCGCATACTTGCGCATCGCCCTGGCCGCGGCATCCGGATCGTCCGACGCCATCTTCTCCGATGCCTCGTGCATGCCCAGCTGCAGCGTGCCCAGGCCCCGGGCGTCGAGGATGCGCGTGCGCGCGAGCATGTCAGGATCGCCTGAGCGCGGATCCTGCGGAAGGTATCCCAGCTCGCCCGAGCGATCGACCTTGCCGGCGGCGGGCAGCAGATCGCCGGCTAGCACCTTGGTGAGCGTGGTCTTGCCCGCACCATTGCGACCGACCAGTCCGATCTTGTCGCCGGCGGCGACACGGAACGACACGTCCGACATGAGCGTGCGCGCACCCACGCGGATCTCGAGGTCGTGCACGGCAAGCACAGGTCACATCCGTTCAATCGGGAAGGATCGGGAAACGGCCGAACGGCCAGCCTCCCAGTATAGATCGCCCTGCGCAAAGGCCCCTCCGAGGTGCGACGTCGGACCATGCCTGGGAGCGACGCGCGACGGCTGATCGCCGACGTCGCACTCCGGCGACGAGGTTGTTAGGGTAGCCTTACCAACCTCACTTCCCGAAGGAGATGTCGTGCCTGCTCGCCCTGCGCTGGCTGCCCTGTCCATCCTCGCGGCGTCGTCGCTGCTGCTCGCCGCGTGCGCAAGCAGCGGCACGGGTGCGTCCGACACGGCGAAGGCGGCCTCGGACGGCTTCCCCGTCACGATCGATCACGTCTATGGCACGACGACCATCACGCACAAACCGGAAAGGGTCGCGACAGTCGCCTGGGGCAACGGCGAGGTACCGCTCGCGCTGGGCGTGGTGCCGGTCGGCATGGCCAAGACCACCTGGGGCGACGACGACCACGACGGCGTCCTCCCCTGGACAGAGGACAGGATCGCCGAGCTCGGCGGCAAGACTCCCGCACTGTATGACGAGACCGACGGCGTCGACTTCGAGGCCGTCGCGAACACGAAGCCCGATGTCATCCTGGCCGCGTACTCCGGGCTGACTCGAAGCGACTACGACACGCTCTCGAAGATCGCGCCCGTCGTGGCGTATCCCGGCACCGCGTGGGGGACCTCCTACGAAGACATGATCCGGATGGACTCGAAGGCCCTGGGCCTGGCGGCCGAGGGCGACCAGCTCATCCAGAAGCTGCACGGCGAGGTCGACCGTGCACTGGCCGAGGTCCCCCGGCTGGGGGACGCGAAGGTGCTCTTCTCGTACATCGACCCGTCCGACCTCAGCAAGATCGGCTTCTACACCGACCACGACACCCGGCCCGGGTTCCTGCAGAGCCTCGGGATGCCGGAGCCCGAGGTGGTCAAGGAGGAGTCCGCGAAGACCACCGAGTTCTACGTGACCGTCAGCTCCGAGCAGGCCGACCGGTTCAGCGACGTCGACCTGTTCGTCACCTACGGCGACGACGCGAGCACGATGATCAAGACCCTCCAGGCCGACCCGCTGCTGTCGAAGATCCCGGCCATCGCGGCCGGCCACATCGCGGTCCTGAAGAACGACACGCCGCTCGCGGCCTCCGCCAACCCCTCGCCGCTGTCGATCGGCTGGGGCATCCACGACTACTTCGCGCTGCTCGCGAAGGCCCTGGGCTGATGACGACGACTGCGACGGCGCAGCCTGCGACGCTCGCCGTCGCGGGGCGCAGTCGCGCGGCTCGCGCCGGCTGGCTCGTCGTAGCCGGGTGCGCGCTGGCCGTCTTGTGCGTGGCCTCGGTCGCGCTCGGCGTACGTCTCGTCTCCCCTGCCGAGGTCGTCGGTGCACTGTCCGGACACGCCGACACGGTCGGCCAGGCGGCAGTGCTCGCCCGTCTGCCGCGCACGGTGCTGGCCGTCCTCGTGGGCGCCGCACTGGCGTTGTCCGGCGCCTCGATGCAGGCGGTGACCCGCAATCCGCTCGCCGATCCGGGCATCCTCGGCGTCTCCGGCGGCGCTGCTCTGGCGGTGGTGGCCTGCATCGTGCTGCTGGGCATGTCGTCGCCGGGAGCGCTCATGGCCGCGGCCGTCCTCGGCTCGGCCGTGGCCGCCGTGTTCGTCTACGCGGTCGGGTCGCTCGGTTCCGGCGGTGCCACACCGCTGAAGCTCACCTTGGCCGGTGCGGCGACCTCTGCCGCCTTCACCTCGCTCGTCCAGGCGGTGCTGCTGCCTCGGGCAGACGCGATGGAGAGCTTCCGCTTCTGGCAGATCGGCGGAGTCGGCGGTGCCACGTGGGATCGCATAGGCCTTGTCGCACCCGCGCTCGTCGTCGGCGCCCTGGTCTGCTTCCTCGGTGCGCGCGGCATGAATGCGCTGGCCCTGGGCGATGATCTGGCGGCGGGCCTGGGTACGCACGTCACACGCACTCGTCTGAGCAGCGCGACAGGGGCGGTGATCCTGTGCGGTGCGGCCACCGCCGTCGCCGGCCCCATCGGCTTCGTCGGCCTGGTGGTGCCCCACCTGTGTCGGCTTCTGGTGGGCAGCGACCA
>CALKHM010000184.1 GCA_937988695.1 uncultured Microbacterium sp.
AAGCACGGCAAACCGGATGCACACGTACAACAGCCCGAAGGCGAGTGCGGCGAGGATGAGGTAGATGAGCACCGCGACCAGGATGCCGGCGCCATACATCGAGTACATGCGTCGAGGGTAGCGTTGCGCGCCGGCCTCGGCAGCAGCTTCATGCCGACTCGGCGCCGACCCGCGCCGCGGTCGCACTCCGACTCCGCGCCGGTCTTGTGCGTCGCACGCGCCACGGGGTCCCCGCCGCGAGGCTCACGAACCGAGGTCTTCCAGCCGAGCTCGACATCGGCGGATCGCACTCAGGCGCGCGCCGCCCACCACGCGCGCAGACGCCGCTCGGCTTCGTCGGGTCCGACGATCCCCTCGTCCAGCCGCAGGTCGAGCAGGAACCGGTACGCCTCGCCGACCTCGCGACCCGGGCCGATGCCCAGCACCTGCTGGATCTTGTTCCCGTCGAGCTCCGGGCGGATCGCGTCGAGCTCCTCCTGGGCGGCGAGCTCGTCGATGCGTCGCTCGATGTCGTCATAGGCGGCCGCCAGCATGTGCGCCTTGCGCTTGTTGCGCGTGGTGACATCGGCCCGCGTGAGGATGTGCAGCCGTTCCAGTTCGTCGCCGGCATCCCGCACATAGCGCCGCACCGCGGCATCCGTCCACGCCCCCTCGGCGTATCCGAAGAAGCGTAGATGCAGTTCGATCAGCTTGGTCACGGTGTCGATCGTCGCGGTGTCGAAGCGCAACTCGCGCAGCCGCTTGCGGCCCAGTCGCGCACCGCGCAAGTCGTGATGATGGAACGTCACCCCGCCACCGGGTTCGAGCTTGCGTGTCGAGGGCTTGCCGATGTCGTGCAGCAGGGCGGCCAGGCGCAGCGGCACGTCGGGAGACTGCCCGGGATGCCGGCAGTGCTCGAGATCGATGGCCTGACGCAGCACCGTCAGCGAGTGCTCGTACACGTCCTTGTGATGGTGGTGCTCGTCGACCTCGAGGCGCAGCGCCGGGATCTCGGGCAGGAATTGCGCCATCAGGCCCGTGTCCACGAGAAGACGGATGCCGCGGGTCGGGTCGTCGGTGGCCAGCAGACGGATCAGCTCGCCCTGGATCCGCTCCGCCGAGACGATCTGCAGCGTCTCGCGCAGCTGCTCAATCGCGGCAACCGTGTCGGGGTCGACGTCGAACTCGAGCTGGGAGGCGAACCGTGCCGCGCGCAGCATTCGCAGCGGGTCGTCGCCGAAGCTCATCCGCGGGTCGATGGGCGTACACAGCACACCGCGCACCAGGTCTTCGATGCCGCCGGTGGGGTCGATGAGCTTCTTGTCGGGCAGCCGCAGTGCCATCGCGTTCACGGTGAAGTCACGGCGGACGAGGTCGCCGGAGATGTCGTCGCCGAACGCGACGACGGGCTTGCGGGTGGCGCCGTCGTAGCTGTCGGCGCGGTAGGTCGTGATCTCGACCTGTTCGCCGGCGATGCGGGCACCGATCGTGCCGAACTCGCGGCCGATGTCCCACCGGGCGGTGGAGACCGGGGTGACGATCTGCAGGATCTCGTCGGGCCGCGCGTTCGTGGTGAAGTCGAAGTCGTGGGTGGGTCGGCCGAGCAGCGCGTCGCGTACCGGGCCTCCGACGATGGCCAACTCCCGGCCGGCGTCGGCGAACGCGCGGGTCAGCGTCGCGACGGCGGGGGCCGTGGCCAGCGCATCCAGGCGCGCCACACCCTCGGCCATGTTCAGCATGAATTCCACCCTAACCCGCCGTCCCCCGCCCGCCCGCTGCGCCAAATTCACATGAATTTGCCGAATGCACATCGAACTGCCGGAAAATTGATGTGCACTCGCGAAATTCATGTGAATTTGGCGCACCCACGGGCGCGCGGCGCCGGGCCGCGCAACCTCACGCGAACGCGAGGAACCCGGTGAACACGAGCTCGCGCACCCGAGGCAGCAGGTCGGCCCGCAGCGCGGCGGGATCGGCCTCGAGCAGCTCGGCGATGGCCTCAACGAGGGGCCCCACCGCGAGGTCGCCGTCGCACGCTCCGACGAGGGCGGCCAGCGCGGGGTCGGCCGCAACGACGCGGGCTAACCCCCCGCCCTGGCGCAGCTCGATGGCGCTGGGATCCGCGGCACCCGGCAGGTGATGACGGGCTTCGGTCACGTCGCCGGCGACGATCAGCACAGATGCCGCGAGAGCGTCGTCGTCCAGCACGACAAGACGATCGTGCGCGGCCAGCGACCTGCCGAGGTGCCCGCCCAGACCCTGCTCGGTGAGAGGCTGGGTCACCTGCTCGTAGCGCGCGAGCGTGGCCGTGCCCGAACGCGGCCGACGCAGCAGGATGTACCCGAAACCGATGCGCGACACGTCCCGCGCGGCGAAGTCGTCAAGCCACCGGCCGAGCAGCTCATCGAACGCGGCTGTCCCCGGCAGCGTGCCGGCGTCTCGGATCCACAGTTCGGCGTATTCCACGGGATCCAGCAACTCGCGCTCGATGACCCACGCGTCGAGGCGAGCGGCCTCTGCCCACGCCCGCACGCGATCCAGCCCCGGGATCCCACCGCGGGTCTCCCAATTGCCCAGCAGCTGCGCGGTGCCCCCCGGCTCGAGATGTGCGCCCACGCCGGCGATGAACTCGGCGATGAGCCCGTCGCCGATCCGGCCGCCGTCGCGGTATTCGTAGGCGGGGACGCCGTCGGCGCGCGGGGTGATGACGAACGGCGGATTCGACACGATCCGCCCGAACCGCTCGCCCGCGACGGGCGCGAACATGTCGCCGGCACGCGTCTCCACGTCATCCACGCCGTTGAGCAGCGCATTGAGCCGGGTGAAACGCAGAGCCCGCTCCGACACGTCGGTGGCCACGACGGATGCCGCGGACCGGCGCGCACGCAGTGATTGGATGCCGCACCCGGTTCCGAGGTCCAGCGCCCGCGTGACCGGGGAGGTCAGTTGCAGGCCCGCCAGCGTGAGCGATGCACCGCCGACGCCGAGGACATGGTCTTCGGGAAGCGGTCCGCCCCGCGCGGTCTCGTCGAGGTCGCTGGCGATCCACCACTGCCCGACGGCGTCTTCGTCGATGAACCCCTGCGGACGGATCAGCACGGTCGGGCGCACGTCGTCGCCCTCGCGCCGCACGAGCCCGAGCGCCTCCAGCCCGTCGACGCCGACGGCGGGGAACGCCCTCGAGACCTCGGCGGCCGGGACGACATCGCCGATGCCGAACAGTCGGGCGGTCACCGCCAGGGCCCGCGGGTCACCGGCCAATGCCCGCCGGATGGGCACGGCGCGACCACGGCCCAGCGCGCCATCGGCGTCGACGCCCCAGGCCTCGCGCAGCGCGTCGGAGCGATAGCCGGCGGCATCCAGATCGGCGGCGAGCGCTCGGCACAGCGTGGGCTCGGGATCGGGCAGCGACATCCCTCCATTCAACAGCCGGATGCCGGCCGGACAGAACCTCGAATCGCCCGATGACGGTGTCGCCTCACACCACAGCGCGGCGTGCGCGACGCCGGGTCGCCGCACCCGTCCGGCGCGCGTTCGGCGCGCGCAGAGCACGCCCCCGTAGAATCGCACCTGATCGTGCGGCATCCCCCCACGAGCACCACCAGCATGTCCGTGACTCCTGAAGATCCCGACGTGCGCGCGTCGCAGGCCGCTGCTTCCGGGCGACCCCCCGCCGACCCGCGCATCTGCGGCGACCCTCACGCACACAGCCGTGCCCGCCGCGTGCCCACCCGCCACGCGCCCGCCTCAGGCACGCACCGCACCCGGGCGCCACGTCGGCGGCTGGCCACACTCGCCGCGGTCGCCGCACTCGTGCTGTCTCCCCTGCTGCCAGCGCCCGCCGCGCGCGCGGCCGACACACCGACGCCCGCGCCCAGCCCCAGCTCCACACCGCTGTCGGGCACCGCCGACACGTTCTTGTCGACGACCGCGGGCGGCGTGCTCACCCCGCACCGCGATCTGTCCGCCTGGATCACGCTGCGCAACGGCACGGACTACTCCGTCGCCGAGTCGACGGTCAGCCTGAGCCTGGGCACCACCGCCCTGCAGACCCGAGCCGCCGTCACGGCCTGGCTGAACTCGTCCGACAACGGCGACGACGATAGCCCGAGCACCGGTAACGGCTCCAACGGCTCCAACGGCTCCAACGGCCACCCGAAGACCACGGGGGCGACCCCCGCCGCCACCGACATGACGAAACTCGGCACCGCGTCACTGGATGCCGTGGCATCCGGCCAGACCCAGTCGACGAACATCACCGTCGACGCCGAGGACAAGACGCTCACCGGGCTCAAGCCGGGGGTCTACCCGCTCGAGGCCGTCGTGACCGGTCCTTCGCGAACCCGGATCGCCACGAGCGTCCTGACCGTTCCCGACACCGCGCACCCGCGACGCACACCGGTGGCGCTCGTGGTGCCGATCACCGCCGGAGCGCAGCCTGCGGCCCTGCTCAGCAGCGATCAGCTGGCCACCCTCACGGCGCCCGACGGCGAGCTGACGGCCGAGCTGAACGCCGTCGCCGGCACGTCGGCCATCCTCGCCATCGATCCGGCCATCCCGGCATCGATCCGCGTGCTGGGGTCGGCGGCACCTGATTCGGCCAACGACTGGCTCGAGCGACTGGACATGCTCTCCAATGAGCGGTTCGCGCTGCAGTTCGGCGACGCAGACATCGCCACGCAGCTGCAGGACGGCCGCCCGGCGCTGCTGCGGCCGACGTCGCTGCAGTCCTTCATGGACCCGGCGAACTTCACCGATGGCAAGGCCTCCGGCGGCGGCACGGGAGACGCCACGCCGACGCCGACCCCGACGACCACACCCGGGGTCCCGTCGTTGCCGACGCTGGAGCAGTTGCAGGACATCGGACCGAACGCGCGCGACGCGGTGTACTGGCCGTTCTCGGGCACGATCAGCGCGGCCGGGGTCAGCGCGCTCGGCGCGATGTCGGCCGACGGCACCGATGCCCTCACCCTGATCGCCTCGACGTCGACGTCGACGGGAGCGGCCCATGCCGAAGCCGGCACGAGCGATGCCCTCGTGTACGACTCCACGATCTCCGCCGCGTTGCGCACCGCGTCGACCGAAGACGACCCGAACATCCGCGGAACGTCGCTGGCGGCGGTCTCCGCCTACCTGAACCTCGCCGCGCGCGGCGGCCAGCACGAACCCCTGCTGGTCGCCGTCGACCGTGCTGCCACCAGATCGGTGCTCGGGCTGTCGTCCGCTGTCGAGACCGTCACCCGGGCACCGGGCACCATCTCGGCCACCCTCGCACAGGTGCTGGACTCACCGGCGCGCTCGGTGCGGGTCAAGAAAGCCG
>CALKHM010000185.1 GCA_937988695.1 uncultured Microbacterium sp.
CGCTGTGACGCTCAGTCGACGGTCGTGACGTGCTCCCGGTCGACCTCGATCCGGCGGGGGCGTCGGCCCACGGTCCAGTCGAGGACGAGGGCGACGATGCCGCCGACGGCGAGGCCTGCCACGCCGCACACCAGCACCAGGAAGCCGAAGACCTGGCCCTTCGTGTAGCTGGCACCGCTCATCGTGCTCTGCTCGTTGCCCGAACCGTCGGCCACACCGAACCCGTATGTGAGGATCACCGCCAAGAGGATGCCGAGTGCGGCACCGAGCACGAGGAACACGATCACCTTGGGCGCACGTCGCACCGTGACGGTCTCGACGCTCTCTTCGATCAGTTCGGCGGAAGCGCCGGACGCGCCCGCGTGCGGTTTCACCTCGTCGGCCATGTCTCCATTGTCGCACCCGGGTCCGGGCACGGATCCGCGCCGAGGCGATCAGGGACGCAACGGCAGCAGGTCGGAGATGTCGGCGCGTATGCCGGAGGCGAGGATGCGGCCGGAGGCCTCGGCCTCCTGCCACTGCTGCTGGCCCAGGGCCAGCGAGATCCACGTCATCGGGTCGGTCTCGACCACGTTCGGCGGGGTACCGCGCGTGTGCCGCGGCCCCTCGATGATCTGCACGGCCCCGAACGGCGGCACGCGCACCTCGACGGTGTGTCCCGGGGCCTTCTCGGCGAGTAGCTGCAGCAGGTAGCGGACGGCGGTGGCGAGGTCCGTGCGCTCCGGATCGCCGCTCTTGACCCCCGCGAGCGCGGCTCTGCCATCCTCCGTGGAGATGTTGCGGGCCATGCGCCCACGCTACCGCGACGGCGCGCCAGACGGCAGGGTCGAGGGCGGCTCAGGTGACCTCTCGCGGATCGACGCCGCCGTTAGGCTGACAGCGTGAGAATCCTGGTCCTCGGCGGGGGAGCCCGCGAACACGCCATCATCCTCGCGTTGCGCGCGGAGAGCACCCCCCACGAGATCTTCGCCGCCCCCGGCAACGCCGGCATCGCGCAGGACGCCGTCGTGGTCGCACTCGATCCCAACGACCCCGCGGCCGTCACAACCTATGCGAACGAGCACGGCATCGACCTCGTCGTGGTCGGCCCCGAGGCCCCGCTGGTGGCCGGCGTCGCCGACGAGCTGCGTGAGCGCGGCATCCCGGTGTTCGGCCCGGGCCGGGCGGCCGCCCAGTTGGAGAGCTCGAAGACGTTCGCGAAGCGGGTGATGGATGCCGCGGGCGTGCCCACCGGGCGGGCCGTGCACGCACGCACCCGCGCGGAGGTCGCCGCCGCACTGGATGATTTCGGCGCCCCCTACGTCGTGAAGGCCGACGGCCTGGCCGCCGGCAAGGGCGTCATCGTCACCGACGATCGCGGCGCCGCGCTCGCGCACGCCGAGCGCTACCTGGCCGACGCGCCGGTGCTCGTCGAGGAGCATCTGTCGGGCCCGGAGGTGTCGCTGTTCTTCCTGTGCGACGGCGACCACGTGCTGCCGCTGAGCCCCGCCCAGGACTACAAGCGCCTGCGCGACGGCGACGAGGGGCCGAACACCGGCGGCATGGGCGCGTACTCGCCGCTGCCGTGGCTGCTCGAGCGCTTCGGCGGCGAAGACGCGTTCGTCGACCTCGTCACCCGCGGCATCGCCGAGCCGGTCATCCGCCAGCTCGACGCCGAGGGGACGCCGTTCATCGGGCTGCTGTACGCCGGGCTCATCCTCACCGGCCAGGGTGTCAAGGTCATCGAGTTCAATGCGCGGTTCGGCGACCCGGAGACGCAGGTCGTGCTGCCGCGGCTCGTCGATCCGCTCAGCGAACTGCTGCTGGGTGCGGCATCCGGGCACCTCGAGGACTTTCCGAAGCCGGCGTTCGCTGAGGCTACGGCCGTGACCGTGGTCCTGGCCAGCGAGGGCTACCCGGCGACGCCGGTGACCGGGCGGCTGCTGACGGGACTGGATGCCGCGGCTGCCGTGGAGGGCGTCCACCTCGCCCATGCGGCCACTGGTCGCACCGACGCGGGCCTGGTGGCCACGGGTGGACGGGTGCTCAACGTCGTCGCACTGGGCACGACGTTCGCCGAGTCCACCGCACGCGCGTACGAGGCGCTGGCGAAGATCACCCTGGCCGGCGGTCAGTACCGCACCGACATCGCCGCCCGCGTCGTCGAGGACTGACGCCACGACGGCGCGCCCCGGCCTGGGCGGGCGGGGCCGGGCGGGCACAGCGTCGGAGATCGGGGGCGCCACGCCGCGCTCGTGACGGTGGACGCGGCAGTCGTGCGTGGCGTCGGCCGTTGTGCACGCGGGGTGTCAGGATGGACGGTCCGGATAGAGTGCTCAATCGACGGGCCGCCGGCTCGAAGGGAGGAGCGACCATCTCCTCCCGCGCCGGGCGACAGCCCGCATCCCGCACCGGGCGACAGCCCGCATCCCGCGCCGGGCGACGACAGCGCCGGCGGCAGACCGCCGCGATCGAGGTGCTGTGCGCGATCGCCGCGACGACGCTCGCGCTGGTGGTGACCACACACCTGGCGACCAGCCCCGGGCGCGGCGAGCTGATGTTCCTCGACGGCGACTCGATGCTCGTGCCGCTGTTTGTCCGGTCGGTGCAGGACGGCGGCCCGCAGGACTGGGCGATCTCCAGCGTGCTGTTCGTGCCCGAGCTCGCGCAGTTCTTCGCCCTGTCGTGGACCGGTCTCGGTATCCAGCCCCTGCAGTTCCTGGCCGGCGTGCTGAACTTCGTCGGGCTGTACGGCGCGTTCCGCCTGTGCGCGACGCGCCCCGTCAGCGGCCCGCTGTCGGCGCTGGCGGCGTACGGCGGCATGTGCGCGCTGGCTCTGACCGAGGGCGGCGGCGGCCGGGACAGCCTCGAGCTCGCATCGCTGGTCGCGATGACCACCTACTACGTGGCGACCGTGCTGGGAGCGCTGGTCGCGGTGGGCCTCGTGCGCCGGATCGCCGAGGGCAGCAGGCACCCTCGCGCGCTGTACGCCCTGCTGGTGCTGGTCGCCGCCCTGTCGTCGTTCACCAACCCGCTGTTCCTGGCCTGGGCGACGGCTCCGCTGGTGGTCGTCTGCGTCGGCGCGGGCCTCATCGTGCGTCGTGCGCGCGACGGGGTCACCCTCGCCCTGGCCATCGCGGCCGGCTCGCTGGCCGGGTATCTGCTGCGCACCCCGCTCGAGCCGTGGATCGTCGCCCGCGCCGGCAACTACGTGCAGGCGTACCGATGGCGCGAGTCGCTGGCGTACTACGCGGCTCTCGTCGCCGAGCGGCTCGGCTCTCCGCTCGGGATCGCTGCGGTGCTCCTGGGCGCGGTGCTGACGGCCGTCGCCGCGGCCCTGACCGTCGGGATGCTGCGCGGGCGCAGGTTCGGCGCGGCGGTGCTCGCGGCCTACGCCTGGTTCACGCCCCTCGCGATCACGATCGGCTTCGTCGCGTTGGGCACCGGCGCCGCGCGCTACCTGCAGCCCTGGGCGTTCGCCCCCGTGCTGGCGCTCCTGCTGCTGACCGGGGATGCCGCGCCCCGCACCGCGTCATCCGCTGCCGATCCGCCGGCCGGTGTCGGCGCACCCGGCCCGGCAGCGGCGACCGTGCCTGGGAGCACGGTCGGCGTACACCCGCGCGCGCGGCTGCCCCTCGGCATCGCCGCGGGTGCCGCGGCTGTCGGTCTCGTGGCCGGCATCGCCGTCGCCCCCGCCGCCGCGCGCGCGGCGACCACCGAGGACCCGTCGCTGGCCTGTGCGGTGCACTGGGTCGATCGTGCGCACCGGGTGGGCGGCGGCCAGTTCTGGAGCGTCCGCGCCGTCAAGGCCCACGCCGCCCGTCCCGGCGACCTCGTCCAGGTCGACTACCTGCTGGGCGGCTACGCCTGGCTCGTGAACCGCGCGGACTTCGCACACCCCGCGCTGTCGTACCTCATCGTCGACGCGCAGAGCATCCCGTACCGCCTGCCGGCGGCGGATGCGGCGCTCGTGCCGGACCGGGTCTCGTGCGGCCGTTTCACGATCCTCGACTACGGGCGCGCGCGATTGCGCATCGGTGTCGCCCGATCGGGATGACACCGGGGCAGGGCGCGAAGGCGCCTAAAGCTCCTTCAGGCGCGGCACGACGTCGGCGGCGAGCGCCTCGACCGACTCGAGCTGACGCCCGGGGTGTGCACCGAACACGACGAGGTCGATCCCCATGGCGGCGAACCGCTCCATCGTGGGCCAGAACTGCGCATCGGCCGGGTCGAGCCGGCTGCCCATCACCTGCTTCTCGATCGCGTCGTAGTCGGTGCCGAGCGCGTCGCAGTGCCCGCGCAGCACGTCCAGCAGGTGCAGGGCGGTGTCGGGATCGGCCGTGGTGAGATTGACGATCTGCGCGTACTGCGCGGCGATGCGCAGCGTCTTGCGCTCGCCTCTTCCCCCGATCAGCAACGGCGGATGCGGTGTGCTCACGGCCGCCGGGCTGTTCAGCGTCTCGGCGAGCCGGTAGTGCTCGCCCTCGAACGGGCCGGCATCCTCGCCCCACATCTGCAGCGCGATCCGGACCGCCTCCTCGAGGCGCTCGAAGCGCTCCGAGAGTGCGGGATACGGCACGCCCAGGGCGTGGTGCTCACGCTCGTACCACGCGGCGCCGATGCCGAGCGCCGCACGGCCGGCACTGAGCACGTCGAGCGTCGTGACGATCTTGGCAAGCAGGCCCGGATGCCGGTACGTGACGCCGACGACCAGCGGGGCCAGCCGCATCCTGCTGGTCTGCCCGGCGAGGTACCCGAGTGTCGTGAACGCCTCGAGCATCGGATCGGCGGCATCCCCGGCCGCCTCCATCTGGAACCAGTGGTCCATGACAGTGAACTGGTCGAACCCACCGTCCTCGGCGGTGCGGGCGGTGTCGGCAAGCACCGCGGGGATGGCCGCCGGCTGCCCCGGCATGGTGTAGTTCCAGAAGTGGATTCCTGCGCGCATGTCGTCAGGCTATGCCTCGCCGGCGATCTCGGCGCGGGCAATCGCGCGTTCGCGATCGGTCCTCTCCCCCGGCGACGGCCGACTCGCACGCATCCGATAACGACCCCGTAACCCTCACAGCGGCTCACAGGGGACGCGGTCTACGCTCGAATCTCGTGAACCTCCCGCTGCCTGGCCGCCTCAACCGCTACGTCTCACGTGCCGGCCGAGCCGTGCAGTCCGAGCGCATCGCGTACACGCGCTCTAAGCCCGTGCAGCACGACGTCGTGCTCTACGAGTCGTTCGCCGGCAACGGGATGCTCTGCAACCCCGAGGCCATCTTCCGCCATCTGCTGGACCGGCCCGACTTCGACCACCTCTGGCATGTCTGGGCGCTCGCCGACGATGCCGCGATCGCCCGCTTCACGGCCGAGTTCCGCACGCATCCGCGGGTGTCGTTCGTGCGACGCGACAGCTTCGACTACTGGCGGGTGCTGTCGACGGCCGGATACCTCGTCAACAACGCGACCTTCCCGCCGGCGTTCGGGAAGCGCCCCGGCCAGGTGTACCTGAACACGTGGCACGGCACACCGCTCAAGCTCATGGGCTTCGA